>NZ_JAKZGX010000095.1:0-348 GCF_024539665.1 Arthrobacter sp. STN4 | reverse complement strand
CTGGGCCACCGTGCCCCAATACGAAGCCTGGATGGCCGGCACCGGCTCGGCAGCCAACCCCAGGCAACACACCGACCCCAACAACACCCAAGACACCAACACCCAAGCCAGCCCGAACCACACCACCGACGGCACGAACGGCACGGACGGCACGAACGGCACGGACCACACCGGCACCACGAACGGCCCGAACCACACCACCGGGGGCACGAACGGCACGGACCACACCGGCACCACGGACGGCATGATTCCCGGGCAGACCCTCCTGGACATCCCCGCCACCCCTGACCCGCCCCGCCCGGACACACCGCCCGCCACCACCCAGGCACAGCCCTGGCCCCGCCTCGT
>NZ_JAKZGX010000094.1:0-419 GCF_024539665.1 Arthrobacter sp. STN4 | reverse complement strand
TGGCGGCTCCAATGCCCGGGGTACCGGTGCTGGAGGTTCCTGGCCCCCGGACCAGGGCCCCGCCCCGGCCTGGGCCCAACCACCTACCACCGCTCACACCACCAGCAATAACGGCACCACCACGCCCACCGGCGGCGCTGAGGGCACCTCAGGCACCGGCACCGGCACCAACGTGGATGGCGGTGACGGCACTGGCAACCGCACCAACGCGGCCACCACCAGCAATAACGGCACCACCACGCCCGCCACCGGCGATCAAATATCCAGCGGCCACGACGGTGGCGGCAGCGGTGCCCTGGAAGACGGCGGTGCTACGCCAGGCGGCGGGGACGGCGCGGCGGTGTTTTGGGCAACCCCCGGCATCGACCCCACCGACACCGTCCAGGAACCACCCTGGCCCCGGGACATCAACGCCATCA
>NZ_JAKZGX010000093.1:0-432 GCF_024539665.1 Arthrobacter sp. STN4 | reverse complement strand
GTGCGCGGGTCTTTACCGAGGACAGCACCGGGATCGTGGTGACGGACACCAAGCGGGTGATTGCGTTGATCGGCATCCAGGACGTCGTGGTCGTGGACACCCCGGACGCGCTGCTGGTCACCACCCGCGCCCACGCCCAACTCGTCAAGCGCGCCGTCGACGGCCTCAAGGCCCACGGCGACCTGGACGTCCTGTAAGGACAGGACACCCCCCACCACCCGACGTCATACCGAGTCCTGCCTGAAAGTTGCATGGAAAATGTCAGTTAACATATGTCTATGACTTCATCATCACGTGTACGTAAGGCCGTTATTCCTGCGGCCGGGTTGGGGACCCGTTTTCTCCCGGCGACGAAGGCGATGCCGAAGGAAATGCTGCCCGTGGTGGACAAGCCGGCCATCCAGTACGTGGTGCAGGAGGCCGTCAGTGCCG
>NZ_JAKZGX010000092.1:0-487 GCF_024539665.1 Arthrobacter sp. STN4 | reverse complement strand
GGTGTGAGCGGTGGTAGGTGGTTGGGCCCAGGCCGGGGCGGGGCCCTGGTCCGGGGGCCAGGAACCTCCAGCACCGGTACCCCGGGCATTGGAGCCGCCAAGGCCTGCCACGCCCGGGACCGGCATGTCCGGGATGGTGCCGGCCGGGTCCGCCGTGTCCGGGGCGGTCATGTCGGGGCCGGGGCCGTGCGGGCCCCCGGGGGTGGCTGGTGTGCCGGGGGTGGCGTGGAGTAGTTCGAGCAGGGTGGTTTGGCCCGGCAGCACCCCGGCACCGAGACCGGTACCGTCCGCGCCGGTGCTGCCGGGGCTGGTGTCGGGGCCGGTGTTGCCATTGCCGGTGCCGGGGCTGGTGTCGGGGCCGGTGTTGCCATTGCCGGTGCCGGGGCTGGTGTCGGGGCTGTCCTCATCGGGGTTCTTGGTGTTCGCGCTGTCTGTGGTTCCGGTGTGGTTGGTGTCGGGGTGGATGGTGTTGATGTCTTTGTGGGGG
>NZ_JAKZGX010000091.1:0-507 GCF_024539665.1 Arthrobacter sp. STN4 | reverse complement strand
GGTCCAGATCGGTACGCACTCCACTGTCAGTGGCGAAACGAGCCATGACGAGCGCTGCATCGCGCAGAGTGTCACGGTCACGCCGTAGGCTGGAGATTTCCTCAGCGGAGACCACCTCGGCGACGACTCTGCCATGTCGGGACAGGGGAACATCGTTTCCCGCTTCAGCCGAGGCAACCAGCGAGGATAGGCCGGCACGTGATGCTTCTGTGATGGTCATGGTGGTCATATAAGAACTATACAGATTTCTATGTAGATTCTCAATCGGTCGCGTGTATCGCGATTGCCGTGGCGTCAATGTCGATCGGGCATGGGTTTGGTCCGCGTTCAGAGTTGGCCGTAATGGTCAATGGATCACAACGGCTTTGATGTCCCGTAGCGGGAACCTCCTGCGGGACAAAAAGCCCATGCTGGCCCGTTGCTAGGTAGCATCGGATTAACCGGCGGCAAGGAGGTGGCGAAATGTTTGAGCGATTTACGGATCGAGCTCGGCGTGTTCTTGTCCTA
>NZ_JAKZGX010000090.1:0-523 GCF_024539665.1 Arthrobacter sp. STN4 | reverse complement strand
GGCCGGGCATTTCCTGCCCGCCACGGACGCGCTCACCACCGTGGCCACGGAGCCGGACCAGCCGGTCCTGGCCGGGGCGTTCTTTGCCGGCACGACCAGCATCGAGCAGGCCCTGGTCGCCTCGCACTACACCGCCGACGCCGCCCACCTCGCCCGTGCCGGGCGCACCACCGCGGAACTGGCCCGGGAGCTGGAAGGCACCATGACCACCCACGCCCAGGAACAGAACCCGGACTTCCTGCGCCGGCTGGGCACCCGCGCGATCACCCACATCGACCCCGACGGGGACACCCCCACCACCGGGGAACTGACCGCCAGGCAAGGCATCCGCTTCCACCGCGCCTACCGCGGGATGATCAGGATCAGCGGCTACACCACCATCCCCCAATACGAAAAAATCATGGCCACCATCGGCCACGCCACCCACCCCGGCCCCCACAAAGACATCAACACCATCCACCCCGACACCAACCACACCGGAACCACAGACAGCGCGAACACCAAGAACCCCGATGAGGACAGC
>NZ_JAKZGX010000089.1:0-534 GCF_024539665.1 Arthrobacter sp. STN4 | reverse complement strand
GACGGCCTTAGCAGCCGGTGCCGTGGGGGTTTTCGTTGCAGTTGTCGGCGTAGTTGTGGGTGACGGCGCGCCAGACGGTGAGGGGCAGGGGTGGTGAGGGGATGTGGCCTTGGCCGGGGATGGGGAGGGCGGGGCCGCCGTTGACGCTGTAGGTGCCGGTGAAGTGGGTGGTGACGGTGATGGCGTATTTGCCGGTGGCGGTGTAGATGTGGCTGGTTTGGGTTTGTTCGCCGATTCTGTCGTCGGGCAGGGGTGCGCCGGCGGTGGGGGTGGGTCCCCAGGTGGTGCCGTCGCCGTAGTTCCAGGTGTAGGTGGTGGGGGTTGCGGTGAGGTGGATTTTTTGGCCGAGCAGGGTGATGGTGAATTGTTGTTCGTGTGCGAGGGCGTAGAAGTTGGTTTCTTGTCCGCGGAGGGTGTGGGGGCCGGGTTGGGAGCCGACGGTGGCGGGTTGGACGGGTGTTTTTTGGAATTCGTGGCTGATCTGCGCGGCGATCTCGGCCAGGATGTCGCGGGGTTTTTCGGTGTAGATGCAGG
>NZ_JAKZGX010000088.1:0-599 GCF_024539665.1 Arthrobacter sp. STN4 | reverse complement strand
AACCAGGTGGCGAAGGGCGGGTTGGTCCAGTCCAGGGTCTTCGTGAACGGCTTGGACCAGGACAGCAGCTCCCGGGCCTGCCGGCCCCAGAACGCGGGCCGGTCCGCGTTCGCCGCGTCATATTCGCTGGCCTTGATGACTGCATTGGCAGCAAAATCGGCACTCGGCGGGAACTGGCGGTTCTCCGTCAGGAGATTCTCCAGCGCGTCGCCGTTGGCCCCGGCCGTGGTCGTTTCGTCGGACATGTAAAACCCCTTCATTCCTTCTTTGTCCATATCGTCGTTGCCCGCAGTCCCGCACCGGAAAAGTGCTGAGGAGGACGCGTTTCTTCTTCCGAGGAGAGCCATCGGCGGGTTACCAGCCGCGCTCGGCGAGGCGGTGCGGCTCGGGGATGTCGGCGACGTTGATGCCGACCATCGCCTCGCCCAGGCCACGGGAGACGTCCGCGATGACCTTGGGGTCATCGTAGAATGTGGTGGCCTTCACGACGGCGGCCGCGCGCTGGGCGGGGTTGCCGGACTTGAAGATGCCGGAGCCGACGAAGACGCCGTCGGCACCAAGCTGCATCATCATGGCGGCGTCGGCCGGGGTGGCGATGC
>NZ_JAKZGX010000087.1:0-605 GCF_024539665.1 Arthrobacter sp. STN4 | reverse complement strand
AGAGGGCGGTGCCGTTGTGGAGGCGGACGGTCCAGAGGCCTTGGTGGATGAGGTGGTGGTGGAGGGGGCAGGTGAGGGTGCCGTTGTTGGTGTTGGTTTCGCCGCCGTCTTGCCAGGGGGTGATGTGGTGGGCTTCGCAGTCGCTGGCGGGGCGGGTGCAGTGGGGGAAGGTGCAGCCTTTGTCGCGGGCGATGAGGAGTTTGCGTTGGGTGGGGGTGAAGAGGCGTTGGGTGCGTCCGGCGTTGAGGATGGTGTGGCCGTTGCCCAGGATGAGGGTGGTGATGTCGGCGTCGCAGAGTTCGGTGTCCCAGAGGGCGAGGTTGCTGGGGCCGGTGTAGGGGAGGAAGGCGATGCCGCCGGCGTTGCCTTGGGTGCGGTTGGTGTGGATGTCGGCTTCGGTGGTGGTGATGAGGAGGTGGGGTTTGAGTCCGCCGTTGAGGGGGAGGTGGCCGGTGCGGGCGGCGAGGTGGAGGGTGTCGATGAGGGCGTCGAGGAGTCGTTGGGGGCGGGTGCGGGTGTCTTGCAGGGCGGGGTTGGTGCAGTTCGGGTCGATGGGGTCCAGGCCGGGGAGCTCGTGATCGGTGCCGGGTTCGGGGACCATGATG
>NZ_JAKZGX010000086.1:0-725 GCF_024539665.1 Arthrobacter sp. STN4 | reverse complement strand
CGGGACCCGCAGACCATCATGGGTTCCTTTGCCGCGGATCAGGTGATCAGTCCGGAGGGGGCGTTCCGGGATGCGGTGCGGGAGGCGATTTTTACGGCGGCGACGGGGAAGATTGTCACGATCGGGATCCGGCCGACGCATGCCTCGACGGGGTTTGGGTATGTCCGGCGGGGGCGGGCGTTGGCGGTGGCCGGGGCGCCGGGTGCGCATGAGGTGGTGCAGTTTGTGGAGAAGCCCAGTGAGGAGGTTGCGGAGCAGTACCTGGCCAGTGGGGAGTACAGCTGGAATGCGGGGATGTTCGTGGCGCCGGTGGAGTTGATGTTGCGGCATTTGAAGGCGAACCAGCCGGTGTTGTATGACGGGTTGATGGAGATCGCCCAGGCGTGGGACACCCCGGAGCGGGTGGCGGTGAAGGACCGCATCTGGCCGACGTTGCCGAAGATCGCGATTGATTATGCGGTGGCGGAGCCGGCGGCGGATGCGGGGGACGTGGCGGTGATCCCGGCGTCCTTTAGCTGGGATGATGTGGGGGATTTTGCGGCGATTGCGCGGTTGAGCAGTGCCAAGGAAGTGAAGGACGTGAAGGTCATCGGGGAGGGTGCGCGGGTCTTTACCGAGGACAGCACCGGGATCGTGGTGACGGACACCAAGCGGGTGATTGCGTTGATCGGCATCCAGGACGTCGTGGTCGTGGACACCCCGGACGCGCTGCTGGTCACCACCCG
>NZ_JAKZGX010000085.1:0-758 GCF_024539665.1 Arthrobacter sp. STN4 | reverse complement strand
ACCGGCAGCAGCCGCGTCAAGCGCGGAATGGCTGAAATGCTCAAGGGCGGCGTCATCATGGACGTTGTCAACGTCGAGCAGGCCAAGATTGCCGAGGATGCCGGCGCAGTGGCCGTCATGGCCCTTGAACGTGTCCCCGCGGACATCCGTGCGCAGGGTGGCGTCTCCCGCGCCAGCGACCCGGACATGATCGATGCGATCATTGCCGCCGTGTCGATTCCCGTCATGGCCAAGGCCCGGATCGGCCACTTCGTCGAGGCCCAGGTCCTGGAATCCCTCGGCGTGGACTACGTCGACGAGTCCGAGGTCCTGACCCCGGCCGACTACGAGCACCACATCGACAAGTGGAACTTCAAGGTCCCGTTCGTCTGTGGCGCCACCAACCTCGGTGAGGCCCTGCGCCGCATCAACGAGGGTGCGGCCATGATCCGTTCCAAGGGCGAGGCAGGCACCGGCGACGTCTCCAACGCCACGGGCCACATGCGCAAGATCCGTGCGGAGATCGCCAAGCTGGCCGCCCTGCCCGAGGACGAGCTGTACGTTGCAGCCAAGGAACTGGCCGCCCCGTACGAGCTGGTGAAGGAAATTGCCGCGACCGGCAAGCTTCCCGTGGTGCTGTTCACCGCCGGCGGCATCGCCACCCCGGCCGACGCCGCCATGATGATGCAGCTTGGTGCCGACGGCGTCTTCGTCGGCTCCGGCATCTTCAAGTCCGGCAACCCCGCCCAGCGCGCGGCCGCCGTCGTGAAGGCCACCAC
>NZ_JAKZGX010000084.1:0-782 GCF_024539665.1 Arthrobacter sp. STN4 | reverse complement strand
CAGCCGCCCCGGCCACACCCGGCCCCGGCCCCGGCCCCGGCCCGGGGCCGCATGCCGCGGCCCCGCTGGGCTTGGACGTCGACGCCCTCAGCGATGCCCAGGCCGTCTCCTGGGCCCAGGAACTGGAACACCTGGGCGCATACCTGGCCGCCCTGCAGGTCCAGATCGCCGGCAACCTGGCCGGACGGGTGCGCGCCGGACGCTTCGACGGCATCAAGCACGCGACGGACCTGCTGGGCACGAGCCTGAAACTGGGCCGGGGCGAAGCCTCACGCCGGCTGCGCCTGGCCGAACGGTTCCTGCCCGTCACGGACGAACTGACCATGGCCGAGACCCCCGCCGCGCAACCGGCAACCGCAGCAGCGTTCTTCGCCGGGGAACTCTCCATGGAGCGCGCCCTGACCGCCTCCCGCTACACCGAGGAAGTCCGCCACCTCGCCGACGCCGGCCGCATCACCACGGAAACGGCCGACCAGATGGAGCACACCCTCACCGGCCATGCCCGCACCATGGACCCCGACTCCCTCTCCCGCGTCGGCCTACGCGCGGTCAACACCCTGGACCCCGACGGCCAGCAACCCACCGAGGGCGAACTCGTGGCAAAACAAGGCATCTTTTTCCGCCAACCCCGCCGCGGCCTGGTCCACTTCGAAGGCTGGGCCACCGTGCCCCAATACGAAGCCTGGATGGCCGGCACCGGCTCGGCAGCCAACCCCAGGCAACACACCGACCCCAACAACACCCAAGACACCAACACCCAAGCCAGCCCGAACCACACCACC
>NZ_JAKZGX010000083.1:0-830 GCF_024539665.1 Arthrobacter sp. STN4 | reverse complement strand
AGTGACGCAGAGGTCATGGCGTTGGCGTTGCTGCAGGCGATGCTCGGGTTCGTTTCAGAAGCCCGTTGGTTGCGCTACGCCACGGAAAACTACCGAGGGATGTTTCCCTATTTGCCGGGCCAGTCCGGCTACAACAAGCGCCTGCGCCGGCTCGGTGACTGCATGAAGTGGCTTATCGCCGCCTTGAACGAACGCAGCGACATCTGCTGCGATGACGTGTGGCTGGTCGATTCCACCCCGGTCGAGTGTGCCAGATCCCGGGAAACCGTCCGCCGCTCGGAGCTGGCCGGGTGGGCCGAATACGGGTACTGCGCCTCGCATTCACGCTATTTTTGGGGCCTGAGGCTGCACCTGGTCTGCACCGTTCACGGCCTCCCTGTCGGGTGGGCGCTGACCGGGGCGAAGGCCGATGAACGCCAAACCTTTCTGGACATTCTCGCCAACACCCCGGCCATGAACCGGCTCCAGGGCGACGGGCACCGCCAGATCCTGATCGGGGACAAGAACTACTACGGCGCCGAGTTCGAGGACACCGTGGACCAGGCTGGGATCGAGTTGCTGCGCCCGGCCCGCAAGGGCGAGAAATCCCGGCCCGGGGCCCGGTTCTTCAAACCCCTGCGGCAAATCATCGAGTCCATCAACGACACACTCAAGGGCCAGCTCAATCTCGAGCAACACGGCGGACGGACCCCTGCCGGTGTCACCGCCCGCGTCATCCAACGCCTGCTGGCCATGACCGCCGCGATCTGGCACAACGACCAAACCGGGCAAGCCATCCGCCGCTCACTCACCGCCTACGACCATTAACCAACTTGGAATTACTCATCTAG
>NZ_JAKZGX010000082.1:0-835 GCF_024539665.1 Arthrobacter sp. STN4 | reverse complement strand
AATCATGGCCACCATCGGCCACGCCACCCACCCCGGCCCCCACAAAGACATCAACACCATCCACCCCGACACCAACCACACCGGAACCACAGACAGCGCGAACACCAAGAACCCCGATGAGGACAGCACCGACACCAGCCCCGGCACCGGCAATGGCAACACCGGCCTGGACGGTACCGGTCTCGGTGCCGGGGAGCTGCCGGGCCAAACCACCCTGCTCGAACTACTCCACGCCACCCCCGGCACACCAGCCACCCCCGGCACACCAGCCACCACCGGCGGCCCGCACGGCCCCGGCCCCGACATGACCGCCCCGGACACGGCAGGCCCGGCCGGCACCATCCCGGGCATGCCGGTCCCGGGCGTGGCAGGCCTTGGCGGCTCCAATGCCCGGGGTACCGGTGCTGGAGGTTCCTGGCCCCCGGACCAGGGCCCCGCCCCGGCCTGGGCCCAACCACCTACCACCGCTCACACCACCAGCAATAACGGCACCACCACGCCCGCCACCGGCGATCAAATATCCAGCGGCCACGACGGTGGCCGCAGCGGTGCCCTGGAAGACGGCCGCGCCCTCGAAGACGGCCGCGCCCTGGATGATGGCGGTGCTACGCCAGGCGGCGGGGACGGCGCGGCGGTGTTTTGGGCAACCCCCGGCATCGACCCCACCGACACCGTCCAGGAACCACCCTGGCCCCGGGACATCAACGGCATCATGGTCCCCGAACCCGGCACCGATCACGAGCTCCCCGGCCTGGACCCCATCGACCCGAACTGCACCAACCCCGCCCTGCAAGACACCCGCACCCGCCCCCAACGACTCCTCGACGCCCTCATC
>NZ_JAKZGX010000081.1:0-848 GCF_024539665.1 Arthrobacter sp. STN4 | reverse complement strand
GCCGTTATTCCTGCGGCCGGGTTGGGGACCCGTTTTCTCCCGGCGACGAAGGCGATGCCGAAGGAAATGCTGCCCGTGGTGGACAAGCCGGCCATCCAGTACGTGGTGCAGGAGGCCGTCAGTGCCGGGCTGACGGATGTGCTGATGATTACCGGGCGGAACAAGCGGGCCCTGGAGGACCACTTTGACCGGGTCCCGGTCACGGAACAGCTGCTGGAGGCCAAGGGCGACACGGAGAAGCTGACGGCGGTCCAGCATGCCACGGACCTTGGCGAGATCCATTATGTGCGCCAGGGGGACCCGAAGGGCCTGGGGCATGCGGTGCTGCGGGCGAAGACCCATGTGGGGGATGAGCCGTTCGCGGTGCTGCTCGGTGATGACCTCATTGACGAACGTGACGAGCTGTTGACGACGATGATCGAGGTGCAGGCCCGCACGGGCGGGTCGGTGGTGGCGTTGATCGAGGTGCCGCGGGAGAAGATCTCCGCCTACGGGTGTGCGGACATGACCGTGGTGGACGGGGAGGCGTATGTGAAGGTCAACCACCTGGTGGAGAAGCCGGCGGTGGCCGATGCGCCCTCGAACCTGGCCGTGATCGGCCGCTACGTGCTCCACCCGGCCGTCTTTGAGGTCCTGGAAAACACGCCGCCGGGGCGCGGGGATGAAATCCAGCTCACGGACGCCCTGCAGACCCTGGCCACGCGTGAGGGCGAGGGCGGGGGCGTGTACGGTGTGGTGTTCCGGGGCCGGCGCTATGACACCGGGGACAAGCTCAGCTACCTCAAGGCCGTGGTGACCCTGGCCTGCGAAAGCGAGGACCTCGGCCCGGACCTGCGCGACTGGCTGGG
>NZ_JAKZGX010000080.1:0-922 GCF_024539665.1 Arthrobacter sp. STN4 | reverse complement strand
CCCTTCTTGCGCATCGCGGTGGCCCACAGGCGCCCGGCCCGGTAGGAGGAACGCACCAGCGGCCCGGACATGACGCCCAGGAAGCCGATCTGTTCCGCTTCCTCGGAGAGCTCCAAAAATTCCTGCGGCTTGACCCAGCGGTCCACCGGCAGGTGGCGCTCGGAGGGGCGCAGGTACTGGGTGATCGTGATCAGGTCGGTCCCGGCGTCGTGCAGGTCCTGCAGCGCCACCGAGATTTCCTCCCGGGTCTCGCCCATGCCCAGGATCAGGTTCGACTTCGTCACCATGCCCGCATCCCGGCCCTGGCTGATCACATCCAGGGAGCGTTCGTACCGGAAGGCGGGGCGGATGCGCTTGAAGATCCGCGGCACCGTCTCCACATTGTGCGCGAACACCTCCGGGGCCGAATCGCAGATCGCGCTGATGTGCCCGGGCTTGCCGGAAAAGTCCGGGATGAGCAGCTCCACCCCGGTGTTCGGGTTCAGCTCGTGGATCTTGCGCACCGTCTCGGCATAGAGCCACACGCCCTCATCGGCCAGGTCGTCCCGGGCCACCCCGGTCACGGTCGCGTAGCGCAGGTTCATCTGCACCACCGACTTCGCCACCTTCGTCGGCTCGAACATGTCGATCGGGGACGGCTTGCCGGTGTCGATCTGGCAGAAGTCGCAGCGGCGCGTGCACTCGGACCCGCCAATGAGGAACGTCGCCTCCCGGTCCTCCCAGCACTCAAAGATGTTCGGGCAGCCGGCCTCCTCACACACCGTGTGCAGGCCCTGGCCCTGGACCAGGTTCTTCATCGCAATGAACTCCGGCCCCATCTCCACCTTGGCCTTCATCCAGTCCGGCTTGCGCTCCACCGGCACCGCCGCATTGCGCTGCTCAATACGCAGCATCTTCCGTCCCTCAGGGGCCAGGCTCATGA
>NZ_JAKZGX010000079.1:0-949 GCF_024539665.1 Arthrobacter sp. STN4 | reverse complement strand
GTTCGAAGGCAGCGACCTCAACGCGCGAGCAACATCCATGGTGGCCATATTAACTGAGACAAACCCCAGAAAGCCGTAGGTGGCCAGGTAAGTTGCGAAAATGGCCAACTAAATTGAGACAGGACACGGAAATACCCGGTATCCGGCCAGTTATGCGAGTCAACCGCCGAAGGAGGCGGCACTACTGACACGTTTTCCTGTTGCCTTTCGGCCACCGGCATTGGCTTTTTGGGCCATCCTGTTCCCGCCACAAGCGCTCAGCGTTCCTTGCGGTCGGCTCACCGGGACAAAGTCCCGGACCTGAGCGGGGTTTCCACGTTCCACATGTGTAAGACTCGGCCGGAGTGGGTGCCGCTTCTATCCCGGGGCGGCGGTGTTCACACGACCGTCCAGATGCCTCCGGCCGCCGCCTGCCGTTTTTCAACGGCCAGCCCTACACCCCGCTACTACCTCCACCTTCCCGGGCTCACCTTGACGGGACGCCAACAGCGGTTCACTTTCGTTCACCCGTCCGGCCTTCCCCTTGCCTGCGACCCCCGGATGGAACGGGAACCCTTGGGCTTCTACCTCTGAGCTTCGCACCCCGCCGTTACCAGCGACGCACGTCAAAGTGGGGACGGGCCGTAGAACACTTGCCCGGGCTACGTCATCGACAACATGGCCGACCTCCTAATCAACGCGCCACTTAACATATGCAACTGCGTGTCGCACCACCTGCGGCATGCTCCTCTTCTTCAGCAAAATTGTTCTGTCGCAAGTCCAGTTTTCCCTGAAAAGACGAGCATCTCGCCTTTAATTACGCAGTACTTCCATCGAACCCCGTCGGTGGACCCTTTTATGTTCAAAGTCAAGCCGTGAGATGTTGTAGCTGACGATAGATGCTGCGGGCAATATAGCGTTTCAGGATGCGTTTGATCTCGCGGTAGCTCAAGCCTTGTGCGGTGCGTCG
>NZ_JAKZGX010000078.1:0-1000 GCF_024539665.1 Arthrobacter sp. STN4 | reverse complement strand
AATCATGGCCACCATCGGCCACGCCACCCACCCCGGCCCCCACAAAGACATCAACACCATCCACCCCGACACCAACCACACCGGAACCACAGACAGCGCGAACACCAAGAACCCCGATGAGGACAGCCCCGACACCAGCCCCGGCACCGGCAATGGCAACACCAGCCCCGACACCAGCCCCGGCACCGGCCTGGACGGTACCGGTCTCGGTGCCGGGGTGCTGCCGGGCCAAACCACCCTGCTCGAACTACTCCACGCCACCCCCGGCACACCAGCCACCCCCGGCACACCAGCCACCACCGGCGGCCCGCACGGCCCCGACATGACCGCCCCGGACACGGCAGGCCCGGCCGGCACCATCCCGGACGGGGCAGGCCCGGCCGGCACCATCCCGGGCATGCCGGTCCCGGGCGTGGCAGGCCTTGGCGGCTCCAATGCCCGGGGTGCCGGACCCGGAAGTTCGTGGCCCCCGGACCAGGGCCCCGCCCCGGCCTGGGCCCAACCACCTACCACCGCTCACACCACCAGCAATAACGGCACCACCACGCCCGCCACCGGCGCTGAGGGCACCTCAGGCACCGGCACCGGCACCAACGTGGATGGCGGTGACGGCACTGGCAACCGCACCAACGCGGCCACCACCAGCAATAACGGCACCACCACGCCCACCACCGGCGATCAAATATCCAGCAGCCACGACGGTGGCGGCAGCGGTGCCCTGGAAGACGGCCGCGCCCTCGAAGACGGCCGCGCCCTGGAAGACGGCGGTGCTACGCCAGGCGGCGGGGACGGCGCGGCGGTGTTTTGGGCAACCCCCGGCATCGACCCCACCGACACCGTCCAGGAACCACCCTGGCCCCGGGACATCAACGCCATCATGGTCCCCGAACCCGGCACCGATCACGAGCTCCCCGGCCTGGACCCCATCGACCCGAACTGCACCAACCCCGCCCTGCAAGACACCCGCACCCGCCCCCAACGACTCCTCGACGCCCTCATC
>NZ_JAKZGX010000077.1:0-1065 GCF_024539665.1 Arthrobacter sp. STN4 | reverse complement strand
AGTTCTCAAACAACAACCACAATTCAAATACCCACAAACCATGAACAACAAGATTTGTTTTCATTGACGTGATGAAACAATACTAATTCAAAGGAATTCATTTTGTCCAATCCACACACCGTGCGGACCATCACTCCACAAAACCCACAAACCCCATCCCCCAACAAACAAAACCAACAAAAAACGTCGACAATATCCGCAAGGAAAACAACCAGGATTAGGTCCCCCCACACAATGGGAGCCCAGCCCCCCAACGGAAAGCGGCTCAACCCTGTGCAGGCAACTCAATAAACAATACACGCCCCCACCCACACCCGCAAATCCACCACAACCACCACACACCACCGGCAAAAACACCCGCACCCGCCCCCGCACCCGCACCCGGCAGCGAACCACACGGCCGGCCCCCGGCCACACCAGGGACCGGCCGCCAAAACCCGGCCGCCAAAACCCGGGAGCCAGGAACGCCGCGGACCGCCTACACCACCACGGCCACCACCGGACCCACGCGCAGACCCAAGGAAGCCTGCATGCCACCCCTGGACGCCACCAACCCCAAGCAACACCGCCCGACCTGGCCTACACGATCACCCTTGGCAACGGCCCTCTCACCGTGTTCAGGGCCTACTACAACAAGGGGTGCGCCATGTTCGACGGACACGGCGCTCCAGGCACCGTGCGCGAACTGCGAGGCACGACCAACTTCTCGCTCGTCGGTGCCCTCGGCAGGCCAAGGCCGTGCCGGCCGCCCTCATCGACACGGCTTTCACCAACGCTGTGGCCCACTCCCCTGCAAGCTCGAACTGACTGAACGGCCCGAGGCGCGGTAGCCGTGCCACCCCTGCGCGCCGTCGGCAACACCCGCCACGGCTTTCCCATCAACGCAACGCCAGCCAGCCGGGCAGGCCCAGGGTGGCCCTGGCTGGGATGAAGGGGGATGCGATTGTTTTTGCGTTGTCGAACCCGGATCCGGAGGTCATGCCGGAGGTGGCGCGGCGGCATGCGGCGGTGGTGGCGACGGGGCGTAGTGATTTTCCGAACCAGATCAACAATGTGCTGGCGTTT
>NZ_JAKZGX010000076.1:0-1070 GCF_024539665.1 Arthrobacter sp. STN4 | reverse complement strand
AGTAAAAGGGGAGTACTTCTCCGTGAGCCGGTGGCAGTGTCCAAAATCGGGTTCAATATCATGGCGGTGTGGGCCACGTGTGTGGTGCCTGATCTCGTGGAAATTGCTGTCCATGGTGACCATTTTATGCCCAGGCGTGGGGCACGTTAATGGTAGGTTCGTCGAGTTTTGGTAGCCAATATTGGCGACGGTCCGACGACATGGGCTACCAAAGCGGCACCACTTGTTTTTGCATCGTTTGATCGCCGAATGCCGGAAATCGTTGTCGATCAATTAGTCTGGCTCACGCGGCTACAGTGCCTAATCCTTGCGCTGGTTGGACCAGTGTTCCATCAGCAGTTCTTGTCCTTGCTGTTCGGTAAGGGTGAAGATTTCTTCCGGGGCGAGGTTGAGTTGGTCGCGGAGGGCGGTCTGAAGCCAGCTCGGAAGAGTGGATTCCCTGCTGGGTTCTGTGGCAGCTTCAACGGATTCGTAGAGACGACCCATTTGGGTAATGACATCCTTGAGGGGTTGAAGCTTGGGGTCATCCCCTATTCGTGCGACTCTTGCTTTGAGTTCTTCGTAGATCTCACTGTCTGATCTGACGCCCACGGCCCATATTTCGGAGATGTCAAGGATTGGTGTGCCATCGGTGTCTGCGGTGACTCGCCAGACTATGCGCCAGTCCCGGTCTCCGACGACAAGTTTGCGAAAACCAATCAAGGCGCCCAACAGGGGCTCACCAGCGTTGGGCGACCGTTCCAGGAGCAGCATCTTCTTGAAGACGGTGCGGACGATCTGGGGGTCTTTCTTGCCAAGCCGGTGAAGGTCGGCAACGGCATCCTCGGTGAGTCGAACCACGCAGACCCGCTGGGGATGTGCCGTCACGCTCGCCCTGCAGCGATGTCGGAGGCAATCTCGGCCTCCAGCTCAGCACGGGTGAAGCCGAAGAATTCCATGGCCTGGTCCAGATCGGTACGCACTCCACTGTCAGTGGCGAAACGAGCCATGACGAGCGCTGCATCGCGCAGAGTGTCACGGTCACGCCGTAGGCTGGAGATTTCCTCAGCGGAGACCACCTCGGCGACGAC
>NZ_JAKZGX010000075.1:0-1146 GCF_024539665.1 Arthrobacter sp. STN4 | reverse complement strand
ACCACACCGGCACCACGGACGGCATGATTCCCGGGCAGACCCTCCTGGACATCCCCGCCACCCCTGACCCGCCCCGCCCGGACACACCGCCCGCCACCACCCAGGCACAGCCCTGGCCCCGCCTCGTCAACGGAATTTGGGTCCCGGAACCCGGATCCGACCAGGAACTGCCCGGACTGGACCCCATCGACCCCGACTGCACCAACCCCGTCGTGGCCGACCGGCGCACCCGCGCCCAAAAACTCCTCGACGGCCTGATCGACTGCATCAAACTCGCCGCCCGCACCGGCAAACTCCCCATGAACGGCGGACTCAAACCCCAACTGTTCATCTCCACCAACGAAACCGAACTCCAACGCCACACCAAGGACGGCCGCCCCGGAGGCATCGCCTTCCTCCCCTACAGCGGACCCCAACCCCTGGCCCTCCTCGAGGAAGAACTCTGCGACGCAGACATCACCACCATGATCCTGGGCAACGGAGAGAACATCCTCAACGTCGGCCGCACCCAACGCTTCTTCACCGACACCCAACGCAAAATCCTCATCGCCCGCGACAAAGGCTGCTGCTTCCCCCACTGCCGACGAACCGCCATGACCACCGACGCCCACCACATAATCCCATGGTCCCAAGGCGGCGGAACCGACATCTCAAACGGCGCCCTGCTCTGCACAGTCCACCACCACACCGTCCACCAAGGCCTGTGGAGCATCGAACTCATCAACGGGACCCCCTGGTTCACACCCTGCTACAAACTCGACCCCACCCAAACCAAACTCCGAAACCACTACCACCACGGCCTCCCCGGCACCTGACCGACCACCCGATCATTGAACCCGCCCCGCTGATAAGGCCCGCCCCCGCTGATAGGGCCAGCCGAAACCAAGGCCACGACAAGCCCGACCGCCGGACACAAGCCCGACCCGCGGGGGCCTCGACAAGCTCGACCGACGCCGGACACCAGACCGACCCGCGGCGTCCAGCCGAGTCCGGCTCAGTCCATCCCGCGCAGGTCCAGGGCCAGTTCGCTGGCACCGTCGGCGGAGAGCACCACCGGGATGCCCCAGTCCTGCTGGTACAGGTGGCAGGCGGCGTGGTCCGGGATCTCCCCGTTCCCATCCTCCGGACCGTCGCAGGCCGCGGCCC
>NZ_JAKZGX010000074.1:0-1240 GCF_024539665.1 Arthrobacter sp. STN4 | reverse complement strand
TGGATTATGCGCCGTATCGCAGCAGTGTGTTGCGGCATCCGACGAAGGGTTTGCAGCATGTGGATCCGGAGACGATTGAGTTGTTTTCGCCGGCGTTTGGGCATCGGGATGTGGATCCGTTGGAAGCGGATTTGACGATTGTCCATGGTGGTGAGCCGCAGGGTGAGCGGATCAGGGTGGCCGGGCGGGTCCTGGATGGTGACGGGCGTGCGGTGGCGGGTCAGTTGGTGGAGATTTGGCAGGCGAACGCGGCGGGGCGGTATGTCCATAAGAGGGACCAGCATCCGGCGCCGATTGATCCGAATTTTACCGGGGTGGGGCGGTGTTTGACGGGTCCGGACGGGTCGTATGCGTTTACCACGATCAAGCCGGGGGCGTATCCGTGGAAGAACCATCTGAATGCGTGGCGGCCGGCGCATATTCATTTTTCGTTGTTTGGCAGTGAGTTCACGCAGCGGATCATTACGCAGATGTATTTTCCGGGGGACCAGTTGTTTGCGTTGGATCCGATTTACCAGTCGGTGGTGGATGCGGACGCGCGGGAGCGGTTGGTGGCCACGTATGACCATGGGTTGACGTCCCCGGAGTGGGCGTTGGGGTATCGGTGGGACATTGTGTTGACGGGGTCCAGGCGGACCTGGACGGAAAATGAGGCCTTTGGCCCGGAGGGAGATGACCATGAGTGAGTTGGTGCCCACGCCCGGGCAGACGGTGGGCCCGTTTTTTGCTTATGCGTTGCCCTTTGACAGGGACAGTGAACTGGTGCTGCCGGGGGTGGCGGGCAGTGTGCGGTTGCACGGGACGGTCCGGGACGGGGCCGGGGAGCCGGTGCCGGATGCGATGGTGGAGATCTGGCAGCCGGATGCGCAGGGCCGGGTGGTGGCGGAGTCGGGGTCCCGGGCGCGGGACGGGTACACGTTTACCGGGTGGGGCCGGGCGGCCACGGACCGGACCGGGGCGTACAGTTTTACCACTGTTGAGCCCGGGCCGGTGTCTGCGGGTGCGGCGGCGTTCATTGCCGTGGTGGTTTTTGCCCGCGGGTTGACGAACCGTTTGTTCACCCGGGTGTACCTGCCCGGGGACGAGGCGGCCCTGGCCGGGGATGCGTTGTTGTCGGCCCTGCCCGCGGACCGGCGCAACACGCTCCTCGCGGTCCGTGGGCCCGACGGCGCCCTGTCCTGGGACATCCGCCTCCAAGGCGAAAACGAAACCGTCTTCCTCGACTTCGAACCAACCACCG
>NZ_JAKZGX010000073.1:0-1361 GCF_024539665.1 Arthrobacter sp. STN4 | reverse complement strand
AGCCTTGATCTCTAATTGGATTTGGCTGGTCTGGCACCGGCTGGCAGGATGGTGCGAATCCACCCGGATGTGACTCAGCCTTGATCTGGCCGTTGATTCGTTAAACGTGCCTTTCGGTGGACTCGTCCATCCGGGTGGACTCGCACCGACCTGGCCTCTTGCCATGGCTTGATAAAAGGTTGGCCGCTGCCACTGGTGGCGTGCCTCATTAGAGATTTGCCTGACGAGAACCCCCGCCCAGACCGGTGCCGTGCTAACGGCCATCAACCGGAATCGGAGGAACACCGCCATGACCTTGGTGACAGAAAAATACGACTACGTCATCGGCATTGATACCCATGCCCGAACCCACACCTACGCCGCCATCAACACCCGAACCGGTGCACAGGAAGGTTGTGAGGCCTTCCCGGTCAGTCCCGCCGGGATGCGGCGGGCAATCGCCTGGATCGGCCGGAGCTCCACCGGCGAGGTGCTGGCGGCAGTGGAAGGAACCCGTTCCTACGGATCTTCGATCACCGCCATGTTGACTGCCAAAAGCATCCCGGTGGTCGAGGCGAAACCGCCGAAGAGGCAGGCCCGTGCCGGGGTCGGAAAAACCGATGAAATCGATGCGACAGCCGCCGCGATGGGCGTCCTGGGTAAAGACACCGCAGCGCTCATGTACCCGCGGGCCGAGGGCGTACGCGCCGCGATCAGCGTACTGTTGGCCAGCCGGCGGCGTGTCGATCACCAACGCACCGTGGATCGAAACGCCTTGAATGCGCTGGTGCGCGAAATCAATCTCGGCCTCGAGACGAGGAAGGCCCTCACGGACCGCCAGCTCATCGACATCAGCGCCTGGCGCCAGCGCACGGATGACACGGCAGAACAACGCATTGCACGGGATGAAGCGGTCCGGCTGGCCTCGTCGGTCCTCCGCGCCGACAAGCAGCTGAAACGGAACAAAGAGCAGCTGGCCGAACTCGGAGAGGAGCTCGCCCCAGGACTGCAGAACCAGACTGGCGTCGGCCCCGTCACTGCCGGTGCCATCCTCGTCGCATACTCGCACCACGGCAGGATCCGTTCCGAGGCCGCCTTCGCCGCGCTGGCCGGCGCCGCACCGTTGCAGGCGTCGTCGGGAAACACCGTGCGCCACCGGCTCAACCGCCATGGTGACCGGCAGTTGAACAGCGCCCTGG
Organism: Arthrobacter sp. STN4; assembly: GCF_024539665.1. Classification (NCBI taxonomy): domain Bacteria; kingdom Bacillati; phylum Actinomycetota; class Actinomycetes; order Micrococcales; family Micrococcaceae; genus Arthrobacter; species Arthrobacter sp. STN4. The sequence goes on along the minus strand of NZ_JAKZGX010000073.1, from coordinate 183 downwards.
ACGTGATCGCCAAAACCCGCATGCGGTGCGATGAGCAAACCAAGCAATACGTGGAACGACGCACCGCACAAGGCTTGAGCTACCGCGAGATCAAACGCATCCTGAAACGCTATATTGCCCGCAGCATCTATCGTCAGCTACAACATCTCACGGCTTGACTTTGAACATAAAAGGGTCCACCGA
>NZ_JAKZGX010000072.1:0-1380 GCF_024539665.1 Arthrobacter sp. STN4 | reverse complement strand
GGGAACCTCCTGCGGGACAAAAAGCCCATGCTGGCCCGTTGCTAGGTAGCATCGGATTAACCGGCGGCAAGGAGGTGGCGAAATGTTTGAGCGATTTACGGATCGAGCTCGGCGTGTTCTTGTCCTAGCCCAGGAAGAGGCACGGATGCTCAACCACGATCACTTCGGTACGGAGCACCTCCTGGTTGGTCTCATCCGCGAAGGCGGTGGCGTTGCCGCGCAGGCCCTTGAATCCTCGAAAATCCACCTCGACGACGTCCGAGAACAGGTGCTGGCGACCGTTGGGGTTGGGGAGGGACAGCTGACCCCCAACGGAAGTACCCCATTCACTTCCCATGCCAAGTCGGTGCTGGAGTCCTCACTTAGCGAAGCGCTGATGCTCGGACACAACTACATCGACAGCGAGCACATCCTGTTGGGCCTGATCCGAGAGGGCGAAGGCGTAGCTGTGCAAGTGTTGGTGCAAATTGGGGCCGAACCCAATATGGTCCGCCAACAGATCATTCGGATACTCGCTGGCTACCAGGGCGACGGCGCCGGCGACGACAGCTGACCGAAGGCGGAACCTAGAACGGACTGGGTACAGCGCTATTGGTCGTTACTGACGATCTCAAGAGCGTGGGCGTAGTTTTGCACGAGGCTTGGGTGGGCGTGAATGAGGCGCCGTTGTGCGACTTCAACGGCCTCAACAGCATCGGATCTGCTGACGCGAACGATGAGGGATCCACCAATCCGGGTTTCCCAGTGTGCGCCGGAAATGGTGTGGGTCAACATATCTCCATAGAACATGCCAATTGCAGGAACAAGCGCGACTAACTCATCCACGTCAACGGCACTGTCGATCAGGGCGTCGATTGCCGCCAGGCCGTCGATGCTGCGCGGCAGCTCGAGGCCTCGTGCCAGAAAATAATGGAGCAGTTCGTCATAGCCACCAATGTTGGTTATGGGAAGCGCCGGGTCAGCCAGGCGAAATGGCTTGTACTCGCCGTAATACCGGGAGGGTCCCGGCGGCAGGCCTTGCAACGATTCGGCAGGTTCGACTGGCTCGCTCATGCCAAGAGCCTAGCCCTGTCACGAGCGCGTGGGTTGCCCAGATTATCGCGTCCGATGACGGAACCTTGACTGGTTACCTGGGCTGCTCGCTTTCCGCACCGCCAACCACTAGATTGGGGTGCGAAGTAACAACCGGCCCTCCAGCATGACCCTGTTGATTATTCAGGCGTTCATGTCCGACAGTTGGTTGGACCCCCGGACTTGGCTGCGGCAGATGGGGGTTGCTTGTTTTAACGGACACGTCGGCACTGCTGACGTGCAGGACCGTTGAGATATCTTCCAACGGCGCGAATCAATACTTGGCACCAACCGCAACCTATCTTTGAA
>NZ_JAKZGX010000071.1:0-1402 GCF_024539665.1 Arthrobacter sp. STN4 | reverse complement strand
CGTGGTGCCTCATGTCAAGATGCTCGCGAAATGCTTCCCGCGTGCCTCAGCTAAAGTGCTCGTCAAATCATCATGCTGCGTGGTGGGTTTGGGAGTAGGTCTTGGCCGCGGCCATCCGGATGAGTTGCTGTTGGATCTCGTTGATCCGCCGGGTCAGCCCGGCCAGGTCCAGGTTGGTGTAGAGGCGGTCCATGTAGTCGCGTTGGGGTGCGAGCATGATGCCGGTGTCCTTGATCCGGTCCGCCGGGGTCCGGGGCGCGTCGTAGCTCCGTGTTGATTTCCCGGTCCTGGTCAGCCTGTACCCGGTGACTTTCTTGGTGGGCAGGAACAGGTTCTTGCGCAGGTTCACCAGCGGCCAGAGCTCGTTGAGCAGGGCCAGTTCGGCATCGGTGTCGTAGCGGTAGTTGAACGCCGATCCGCGCACGACGGCACCGTTTTTCTGTTCCACGAAGGGGTTGTCGTTGGAGTGGTGGGGCCGGGACCGGCTCATCTTTATGTTCCGTCCATTGCACCAGGCGGTGACCGCCGCGTTGAGGAACTCGGCCCCGTTATCGGAATGGACGTGGTCGATCGGGTAGGGGAATTCGTTCTGGATTTCCTTCATCGCGGCGACCACCCATTTGGAGGCCTTGTTCTTGATGGCCCGGTTCACCGTCCACCCCGTGTAGACGTCCGTGGCGGTCAGCGTGAACGCGTACTGGCCCTTGGTGGTGTTCCCGCAGTGGGCCACGGTGTCGATGGCGACCAGGCCCGGCTGCCAGTCAATCATCGGAATCCGGATCATCAGCGGGATCGACTCGGTGTACTGGTTCCGCCGGGACCGGGTCGTGGACTTCCCGGCCGGGTACATGGCCCGTTTGAACGGGGCCAGCAGCCGGTCGATCGTGGCCGCACTCATCGCCAGCAGCTGGGCCCGCACCTCCGGGCTGTACCGGCCCCGTTCCCGGCCAAGGGAGCCCGTGGCGGCGTGGGCTTCCAGGTTGGCCAGCGTGGCCTCCATGACCGCGGCCAGGTACTTCCCGCACGGCTGCCCCGCCACCGCCCAGACCTGCTGGAGCACCTTCACCGTGTCATAGCCATACGTCGGCGGGCGCGGCCGTCGCACGACCGACCGGGCCGGCCCACGCCGCTTGAACGTCTTGCCGAGCTGGCGGCGGGCGTTCGCCCGGGACCAGCCGACCTCGGCCGCCAGCCGGTCCAGGATCTCGCCCTTGGCCTTCTTTGAAGCCTTCGCATACGCGGCGGCTTCCGACTTCGTGATTTCCCTGCGCGCAGACAACGACACCCTGTAGCCCATCCCTCCAGCACACCAAAGCACCCGAACATGCACCAGAGATTTCGCGAGCACTTCCCAAATGAGGCACGCACCCCATTACGCGAGCACTTTTCATGAGTCTCGTCG
>NZ_JAKZGX010000070.1:0-1417 GCF_024539665.1 Arthrobacter sp. STN4 | reverse complement strand
CGGGTTACGTCCATTAGCGTGGTGTAACCGGCCCTGATGGGCGTGTTGCCAGATGCGAAGGCGGTCACCGCGTGATCCTTGGAAATGACAGTCCAATGTCTTTCCTGAAGGAGAACTCCGCGATGACCGCACCTTATTCTATCGATCCGACGCGCTTCCTTTCCGAGCAGCTCGAGCAGGCCTCCCCGGACCTGCTGCGCCAGATGCTGCAGACCTTTATCACGGCCCTGATGGGGGCCGAGGCCGACGCGGTCTGCGGCGCGGAATACGGCCGGCCCAGCCCTGACCGGTCCAACTCCCGTAACGGCTACCGGCACCGGGATTTCGACACCCGCGCCGGCACCCTGGACGTGGCCATCCCCAAGCTGCGGCAGGGGTCCTACTTCCCGGACTGGCTGCTGGAGCGCCGCCGGCGTGCCGAGGCGGCTTTGACCTCGGTGGTGGCCACCTGCTACCTGCTCGGCGTGAGCACCCGGCGGATGGAGAAACTCGTCGAATCCCTCGGAATCACCCGGCTATCGAAGTCCCAGGTGTCGATCATGGCCAGGGAACTGGACGAGCAGGTCGAGTCGTTCCGCACCCGTCCCCTGGACGCCGGACCATACACCTTCGTCGCCGCCGACGCGCTGGTCCTGAAGGTCCGTGAAGGCGGCCGGGTGGTCAACGTCCACGCCCTGGTCGCGACCGGTGTCAACGCCGACGGACACCGCGAGATCCTGGGGCTCCAAGTCACCTCCGCCGAGGACGGGGCCGGCTGGCTGGGCTTCTTCCGCGACCTGACCGCCCGTGGCCTGACCGGGGTCAAACTCCTCACCTCCGATGCCCACGCCGGTCTCGTCGCCGGGATCGGGGCGACCCTGCCCGGCGCCGCCTGGCAACGCTGCCGGACCCACTACTCGGCGAACTTAATGTCCGTCACGCCCAAGAGCAGCTGGCCGTGGGTGAAAACGCTGCTCCACAGCGTCTACGACCAGCCCGACGCCGACGCCGTGCACGCCCAGTTCGACCGGGTCCTCAACGCCCTCGAGGAGAAGCTGCCCAAGGTCGCCCTGCACCTCGAAGCTGCCCGCGCCGATGTTCTCGCCTTCACCGCTTTCCCCAAGGAAATCTGGCGCCAGATCTGGTCCAATAATCCCCAGGAGCGACTCAACCGGGAAATCCGCCGCAGGACCGACGTCGTCGGAATCTTCCCCGACCGCGCCTCGCTGATCCGCCTCGTCGGCGCCGTCCTGGCCGAACAACACGACGAATGGACCGAAGGCCGGCGCTACCTCGGACTCGACGTCCTCGCACGCTCACAACAGGTCGGAACAACCACCGAGAAGGAGGAAACCACACCCGAACTCGGCGCACTCAGCGCCTAAGAAAACCAAGGATCACGCGGCAACCGCGTTACACCACCCATTTGGACTTGACC
>NZ_JAKZGX010000069.1:0-1507 GCF_024539665.1 Arthrobacter sp. STN4 | reverse complement strand
CGGGTCCTTGCCTGGTGGCGTGGTTGGGGCTGATGATGGTGGTGTCTGTGATCGTCGACGCCGGTAGATCTGTGATGCCTTAGAGCTTGTGACCCAGCTTGGCGCGGAGGGTTTCCATGGGCGCCGTGGACTGTTGCTTCGAGCACGCGTATCAGATTCCTTAGTTTTATCCCGCCCTCCCCTTCACAGACCCACGCCCCTTCCCGGGGTGTGTCCCTTCAGGATGGTTCGGGTGTGTGAGATGGAAGCGAATGACGTGATTTACCCGCGCGTGGCCGGGATCGATGTGTCCAAGCGGGACGCGAAAGTGTGTGTCAGGGTGCCCTCGAAGCGGCGGAACACCTTCCGCTCGATCGTCACCACCTGGGGCTCAACGGTCCCGGAGATTTTGGAACTGAAGGCCTACCTTGAGCGTGAGCATCTCCAGCTGGTGGTGATGGAATCCACCAGCGACTACTGGAAGCCCTTTTTCTACCTGCTCGAGGACACCGTGCCGGTGCAGCTGGTCAACGCCCGCCAGGCGAAGAACCTGCCGGGCCGCAAGACGGACGTCTCCGACGCGGCCTGGCTGGCCAAGACTGCCTCGTGGGGGATGCTGGCACCCTCGTTCGTCCCGCCCCCACCGGTGCGGGAGCTGCGGGATTTGACCCGGGCCCGTTCCACCCTCACCCACTACCGGGCGTCCGTGCTGCAGCGGCTGGAGAAGTACCTGGAGAACACCGGAACCAAGCTCTCCGCCGTCGTCTCGGACCTGAACGGGGTCAGCTCCAAGCTGATCCTGCACGCCCTGGCCAACGGCGAACGTGACCCCAAGGTGCTGGCCGCCCTCGCCAAGGGCCGGCTGAAGAACAAGGCCAAGGAACTGGAGCAGGCCCTGACCGGGCTCCGCTTCACCGGCCACGACGCGTTCATGGTCGCCTTCCACCTCGACGAGCTCGATGCCCAGGACGCACGACTGGCCGCCCTCGACGCGCAGATCACCGAGGCGTTTGCGCCCTTTCGCCCCGAGATCGAACTGCTCTCCACGATCCCGGGCGTGAAGGAACTCACCGCACAGGTCATCATTGCCGAAACGGGCGCGGACATGGCCGCGTTTCCCACCGCCGCCCAACTCGCCGCCTGGGCCGGCGTCGCGCCCGGCAACAACGAATCCGCCGGCCGCCACAAGCCCGCCGCGACCCGGAAAGGCAACACCTACCTCAAGGGCGGGCTCGGAACAGCCGCGCTGAACATCGCCAAGCAAAAGGACAACTTCCTCAGTGCACGCTACAAGAGGATAGCCAACCGCCGCGGCAAGCCCCGCGCCATCGTCGCCACCGAACACACCATCATCACCGCCGTCTGGAACATGCTCGCGAACGGCGTCTGCTACGACGAACCACCCATCCGACGCTACACCCAGGCCAACGCCGACAGAACCCGCCAACACGCCCTCAACGAGCTGCACCAACTCGGATACCAGGTCACCCTCACCCAGGCAGCCTAACTCACCCTATTTTCGTATCAG
>NZ_JAKZGX010000068.1:0-1586 GCF_024539665.1 Arthrobacter sp. STN4 | reverse complement strand
GGGGGGTGTCCCTATGTTTTTCGTCAAGGGTTTGGGCGGGTTTTCTTTGAAGGTTCTTTCGTCCTTGTTTTTGGGCAGGGTTGAGTGGCTGGCGGGTGGTCGCCATCAGCTCGCGGGGTCGTCCGGTCAGGCTGTTTTGGGGTTTGGCGCGTCGTAGAGGCTGCCGTCGCGGAGCATGGCGAAGAGCACGTCACAGCGCCTGCGGGCGAGGGCGATCAGGGCTTGGTTGTGCCGTTTGCCCTCGGCGCGTTTCCGGTCGTAGTAGGCCCGTGAGAGCGGGTCCTTCAGCGCCGCGAAGGCGGAGAGGAAGAACGCGCGTTTGAGGCTTTTGTTGCCCTTCTTGGAGGGGTGGTCGCCGCGGATCGAGGTCCCCGAACGCCACGTCACCGGGGCGAGCCCGGCGTAGGAGGCGAGGTGTGCGGCAGTCTGGAATTCCTTGCCGGCGACTTCGGTGATGATGCGTGCTTCCGTCCTGACGCCGACCGCCGGCATGGAGGTCAGGACGGGGTGAAGAGGGTGGGCCTCCACGAGTGCTTCGACCTGGGTGAGGATGTCTTCCCGGGCGGTGCGCAGCTGCTTGAGCATCGCAGCGAGCTGGGGCAGCACGATGCCGGCGGCGTTGGTCCCGGCGACCACAACGGTCTGCTCGCCCAAGGCGGTGAACACTTCCTGGGCCCACGTCTTGCCAGCCCGGGGTGCGTGGCGGGAGAGCAGGGCCGCGACCCTGGTGTGCCCGGCTTTGCGCAGCGCCGCCGGGGTCGGGTACTTCACCAGCAGTTCGGCCATGGCGGGGTGGTCAAGGTGCGTGCCCACGATGCGTTCCAGGGCTGGGTGGACCTGTGTGAGCAGGCCCCGGATCCTGTTCGAGGTGGCGGTGGCCTGCTTCGCCAAGTCGTCGTCAAAACCACACAGCATGGAGAGTTCGGCGGCCTGCTCGTCTGCGAGCACGATGGAGCGCAGGGTATGCGGCAGGGTGCGTGCGGCTTCAGCAATGATGGCAGCGTCCCGGGCGTCGGTCTTGGCCTCGCCGGGGTGCAGGTCGGCGATGCGGCGCATGGCCAGGCCGGGCAGGTACCCGACCATGATGCCCTCCGTCTGGGCGACGGCGACCGGCAGGGCGCCGATGGTCGAGGGTTGGTCCACGACCAGCAGCACGGTGCCCTTCTTCGCCACCGAGCGGATGATGGCTTGTAGTTTCGCCTCGTCCTGGGGCAGGGCCCGGTCCAGAAGCTTCTTGCCCGCACGGTCGATCGCGACCGCGTGGTGATTGCTCTTGCCAACGTCGACACCGATGAAGATGTCAACGAGTTCATGGTCCTTGATCAACGCAAACCTCCCAGAACTTATCGAGTTGAACTGCGTTGGCTTGTCCTGCGGCGGCAAGGCCCGACATCCACGTTACGGCTGACCTGCACGCTGTTCCCCTGTGCTGGTCCGGTCCCCATCAGCGATCCCTTGGCGCCTATCGACTCCCGGTGACAACACCCCCCGGATCATTGATGACTGGGGGCTTCAATCATGCCGGGACCGACAGGCCAACAACCCCAATTCTTACTCGTTTAAGGGGCTACTAAAAAGGTAACGGG
>NZ_JAKZGX010000067.1:0-1675 GCF_024539665.1 Arthrobacter sp. STN4 | reverse complement strand
TCGTGGCCCACGTGGTTGCGCAGCGTGGTGACGATGTCCGGGTCGTCCGCGGCGGAGCCGCGCAGGATCACGAAGGCCACGACGGCCTGGCCGGTGGTCTCGTCGGCGGCGCCGACGACGGCGGCCTCGGCCACGGAGGGGTGGCTGACCAGGGCGGATTCGATCTCGGTGGTGGAGAGGCGGTGGCCGGAGATGTTCATGACGTCGTCCACCCGTCCCAGGAGCCAGAGGTCGCCGTCCTCGTCCTTTTTCGCGCCGTCGCCGGCGAAGTACATGCCGTCGAAGCGGGACCAGTACGTGTCCTTGTAGCGTTCGTTGTCGCCCCAGATGCCGCGCAGCATGGACGGCCAGGGTTCGCGGATCACCAGGTAGCCGCCGTGCCCGTCCGGCACGGGGGTGCCGAGTTCATCGACGACGTCCACGGCGATGCCGGGCAGCGGGACCTGGGCGGAGCCGGGCTTGGCGCTGGTGACGCCGGGCAGCGGGGCGATCATGATGGCCCCGGTCTCGGTCTGCCACCAGGTGTCCACCACGGGGGCCAGGTCCCCGCCGATGACGCGCCGGTACCACATCCATGCCTCGGGGTTGATGGGCTCGCCCACGGAGCCGAGCACCCGGATGGAGGAGAGGTCGTACTTGGCGGGGATGTCCTCGCCCCACTTCATGAAGGTGCGGATCGCGGTCGGGGCGGTGTAGAGGATGGAGACCTTGTACTTTTCCACGATTTCCCAGAAGCGGCCCTGGTGCGGGGAGTCCGGGGTGCCCTCGTACATGACCTGCGTGGCGCCGTTGATGAGCGGGGCGTAGGTGACGTAGGAGTGGCCGGTGACCCATCCGACGTCGGCCGTGCACCAGAACACGTCCGTTTCCGGGTGCAGGTCGAACACGGCGCGGTGCGTGTACGCGGTCTGGGTGAGGTAGCCGCCGGTGGTGTGCAGGATGCCCTTGGGCTTGCCCGTGGTCCCGGAGGTGTAGAGGATGAACAGCGGGTGCTCGGCGGCATGCCCGACGGCGGTGTGCGTGGCAGCTGCCGCGCCGACGGTGTCATCCCACCACTGGTCGCGGCCCTGGACCCAGTTCACGTCCTGGCCGTTGCGCCTGACCACGACGACGTTCTGCACCGAGTGCCCGGGTGCCGTGAGTGCCTCGTCGACGGCCGGTTTGAGCGGGCTGGGCTTGCCGCGGCGGTAGGTGCCGTCGGCGGTGATGACGAGCTTGGCCTCGGCGTCGTCGATGCGGGAGCGCAGGGCGTCGGCGGAGAAGCCGCCAAAGACGACCGAGTGGATGGCGCCGATGCGGGCGCAGGCCAGCAGGGTGATGACGGCCTCGGGGATCATGGGCAGGTAGACGGCCACACGGTCGCCCTTGGCCAGGCCGAGCGCCTCGAAGGCGTTCGCGGCCTTCTTCACCTCATCCGTCAGCTGCGCATACGTGTAGGTCCGGGTGTCGCCGGGCTCGCCCTCGAAGTAGATGGCGACGCGGTCGCCGTTGCCGGCCTCCACATGGCGGTCCAGCGCGTTGTAGGCGGCGTTGGTTTCGCCGTCCTCGAACCAGGTGGCGAAGGGCGGGTTGGTCCAGTCCAGGGTCTTCGTGAACGGCTTGGACCAGGACAGCAGCTCCCGGGCCTGCCGGCCCCAGAACGCGGGCCGGTCCGCGTTCGCCGCGTCATATTCGC
>NZ_JAKZGX010000066.1:0-1702 GCF_024539665.1 Arthrobacter sp. STN4 | reverse complement strand
CGGAGGGTGTGGGGGCCGGGTTGGGAGCCGACGGTGGCGGGTTGGACGGGTGTTTTTTGGAATTCGTGGCTGATCTGCGCGGCGATCTCGGCCAGGATGTCGCGGGGTTTTTCGGTGTAGATGCAGGTGGCCTTGGACACCAGGGTCCAGACTTGCCGGCTTGGTGGTTTCAGTGACCTGTACCAGTCGACGGCTCGTCCGCCTTTCGCTTCCGTGCATTCACGTTCGCCTGCAATGCAACTGCGAGGAGTTCCTGGTCTGTTTTCAGAACAGGCCATGACGTATTTATAGATATAAGGATCGGCGGCTGCAGGCAAGTCGATGTTGGTCCAATAACCGCCGCCGCCTGGCGCTGGGTTCCAGGCTTCCGTTGATATGCCCGTGGGGTCCCAATCGTTGGCAACATCATGTGCGTCGTCGCCGTGCGCACTCGGAACCAGCACCAGCGTCAGGCCAGTTGTTAGAACGGCCGTTATCCAAAATCGCGTTGCGGTGATGCTATGGAATGAGCCCATGATCAGTCTCTAGTGAGGTGTTCTGCTTTGAGAGCCACCCAGTGTCCATCAGTGTAAGAAGCAACGACAATGTCAGGGCGCGCTATGCGTTGCGGCAACTGCTTATATGGCGTGCCTGGTTGCTCATGGAACGACACTTGTGCCTGCTGAATGATGACAATCGCTTGATATGTGTTCTCTGGTGTCTTGACGAACTTGCTATCCGAGGAAATTACTTTCATTTGTCCGCCAACTATCCACCTGCCCTCGTGATGCCATGCAACAACTGTCTTTTTCACGTTGGCACATGTGGTGCAGCCCGTGTCCGTGACGGCCATCATGGGGCCTGTGTTGCCGGTTTCATAGGCGTAGCCGAGCGTGGAGTACCAGTAGGTGGCGAAGGCTTCGAGTCCGGCCTTGGAGAATTCCTTGGCCTTGGCGGGCAGCACCGGGACGGGGACGTTTTGGGCCGGTCCGTTGGCGGTGGCGGGCTTGTACACCGGGATGGGCGGCGTCGTCGGCGCCGCCGTGGTTGCTGGTGCCGCACTGGTTGGCGGAGCCGTGGCGGGGCTGGGTGCTCTGTTCGGTGGCGAGTCCGTTCCGCACCCGGCGAGGGCGAGCACTGCGGTGAGGGCCACGGCCGGCAGGGTGGCTCGTCGGCGCCAACTCCGCAGCAGATCCCGTGCACGCAGTTTTCGCCTTGCCTGTCGGCGCTCGTCGCGGTGATGCGAGTGTGGCTTGCTGGTCGTCATGCGGACCCCCGGGTGCGTTGAGGAGGGACCCTGCATTGCTGGAGCCCCGTTTCAGCTTGACAACAAGCTACCCCACATGTGTGATCTGGACCACCAACTTATCCACAGCGGCGCGGTCTCCGCCTTGCGCGTCTTTTCGGGTTGGCTGGTGGCCTGATGGGGCATGTGCCGTGGCGGCGTGCGTTGTTGGCCGGGGGGTTGTTGCTGGTTTGGGCCGTTTTTGTGTGGTGGGGCCTCCACAGGGAATGTGTGTTCTAGGGTTGTCCACATTCGCGGGTTTCCCGCGAATGTTTGTCGGTGGCTGGTTGTAGCGTGGTGTGCATGGAGACAACGGCAAGGGTGCCGGGCCCGGGAGGCACCGGCACGGCGGCAGGGACGTCGGCAGGGACGTCGGTGGCCGGCGGGCCTATCCGCCGCCTGCTCAGCCTGGCCGCCGCCCTTACCGCGGCCGCGGCC
>NZ_JAKZGX010000065.1:0-1952 GCF_024539665.1 Arthrobacter sp. STN4 | reverse complement strand
CAGTCGATTTGGACAAATCCGCAGTTCCGTTGGGGCACGGTCCGTACCTATCTTTTTGATGTCCTGGTGATCCGGGGCATTGGCTGGACGTTGCTGCTGACGGTGACCTCGATGGTGATCGCGATCGTCCTGGCGATCCTGCTGGCGTTCATGCGCCAGTCCGACAACCCGCTGTTCCGGTATGTTTCCTGGGTGTGGGTCTGGTTCTTCCGTGGCACCCCCGTCTACACCCAGCTGGTGTTCTGGGGCCTGGTGCCCGTCTTGTACCAAAAGATCAGCCTCGGCGTCCCGTTCGGCCCCCAACTGTTCTCCGTGGACACCTCCACGATCGTCACCGCCACCATGGGCGCGATCCTGGGCCTGGGCCTGAACGAGTCCGCCTACCTGGCCGAGATCTTCCGCGCCGGGCTGAAATCCGTGGACAACGGCCAGATGGAAGCCGCCGAGGCACTGGGCATGCGCAAGAGCAAGGTCATGTGGCGGATCATCCTGCCCCAGGCCATGCGCGTGATCGTCCCCCCGACCGGCAACGAGACCATCGGCATGCTCAAGACCACCTCCCTGGTCCTCGCCGTCCCCTTCACCCTGGACTTGACGTTCGTGACCAGCGCCATCGCCAACCGCATCTACCTGCCCATCCCGCTGCTGATCGTGGCCGCGTTCTGGTACCTGGTCATCACCTCCCTGCTCATGGTCGGCCAACACTTCGTCGAACGCCACTACGGCAAGGGCGTGGACAACGTCACCATGGCCCCCGTGAAGGCCACCGCCGCAACGGCCGCCGCCCACCACGAACCGCCCGCAGCCGGGCACCGCGCCCGCAACGGCGAGAACGAAGGGGGCAAATGATGCCTGAAACGACCAGCCAACCCGCCACCGGGCAGACCGACACCAGGCCCGCCCTCACCGGCGCCCCCCTGGTGCGCATCGAGGGCGTGCACAAGCTCTTCGGCCACCACCACGTCCTCAAGGGCATCGACATGACCGTCCGGCACGGGGAGGTCGCCGTCATCATCGGCCCCTCCGGCTCCGGAAAATCCACCCTGCTGCGCTGCGTGAACCTCCTCGAGACCATCAGCGCCGGACGGATCTACGTCGGCGATGACCTGATCGGCTACCGCGAGGCCAACGGCCGCCTGCACGACTTGAACGCCAAACAGATCGCAGCCCAACGCCGGGAAATCGGCATGGTCTTCCAACGCTTCAACCTCTTCCCCCACAAGACCGCGCTGCAAAACGTCATCGAGGCACCCACCCAGGTCAAGCGCCAATCCAAGGCCGCAGCCCGGCTCAAGGCCCTGGAACTGCTCGAAACCGTGGGGCTGGGCGACCGGGCCAACTTCTACCCCTCCCAACTCTCCGGCGGCCAGCAACAACGCGTGGCCATCGCCCGCGCCCTGGCCATGGAACCAGAACTCATGCTCTTCGACGAACCCACCTCCGCCCTGGACCCCGAACTCGTCGGGGACGTCCTGGAAGTCATGAAAAACCTCGCCAAGTCCGGCATGACCATGATCGTCGTCACCCACGAAATCGGCTTCGCCCGCGAAGTCGGCGACACCCTGACCTTCATGGACGGCGGCGTCGTCGTCGAATCCGGCAACCCCCGCGAAATCATCGCCAACCCCCAACACCACCGGACCCAGGAATTCCTCTCCCGCGTCCTCTAACACCCCGCCCCCCGCAACTGGGTCGCAGTTGTTGCCGTTATTCCAGGAATTCCACCCGAAAAACGGCAACAACTGCGACCTAGACGCTTAAAGCGGCATGGACGCGGGCGTGCAGTTCCCGCAAGCCATCCCGGGTGGCTACGACCTCAACGATGCTGCGCCCACGCACCGGCACGGCCAGCGCAGCACCGAGCCCCGCCACAGTCCCGGCCCGCACATAGCGCCAACCATACGCAACAGCCAGCGCGCACAAGTCCACCCCATGCGGCGTACCAAAGTAAC
>NZ_JAKZGX010000064.1:0-2000 GCF_024539665.1 Arthrobacter sp. STN4 | reverse complement strand
CAACTCATCCGGATGGCCGCGGCCAAGACCTACTCCCAAACCCACCACGCAGCATGATGATTTGACGAGCACTTTAGCTGAGGCACGCGGGAAGCATTTCGCGAGCATCTTGACATGAGGCACCACGTAGCCCGCCTATCGGTCCCCTGGTCTCGACGCGCTCGCAGGGCTCGCTGCCCGGTCAGCGGGGACGTTACGCAGGGCTCGCTGCCCGGCCAGCGGGGACGTTATGCCCGGCGGCGCTGGAGCACGACGTCGAGGTTGTTCAGCCCGCGGCCATTGTTGGCCTGCGGGGCGGCGGCAACCGGTGCTTCCTCTGCCGAGCCCCCGCCGATGACGACGGCGGCCGGCGCCTCGCCGTCAACCGGCGGTACGCCAATTCCGGCCTGGTCGGCCTTGATGGAGGTCCCGGCGGACTTCGGGACTTCCGGCACGGCGAGCGGCATGGCGGCCGCGGCGGCAGCCCGGGCAGCCGTGACATAAGCGGGCTTGGGCACATCCACCGGCACCCATGTTTCGGCGGAAAGTTCTCCCTCGGCAAGGGTCTGTGTGTGGGCCAGCTTGGCGTCTGCCGTCCCCTTGGCGGCGACCCGCAGGGCGGCGTTGCGCAGCTCCTCGGCCGTCAGCGGCTTTTGCACCGGGGTGGCGTCTGCCTCAAGGCCGCCCGAGGCGCCGTCGAACAGGACCGTCTCCCGCGGTTCCACGGCGGGTCCGGTCGATGCCGCGGACGCCGCGTCCGCCGTCGCGCGTTCAGCGGCCCGGCGGGCAGCAGCCAGGCGGGCGTTGTCATCGCGCACGGCCACGGCACGCAGTCCGGCCAGGACACCCAGGAAAACCACCAGGCCCGCCCAGGCCAGCGGAGCCGAGCCAAGGCCCACGACGGTCAGGGCGCCCGATACCACTGCGGTGAACAGCGCAATCAGGCCCACGGCCGCAACGCCGGTGCGGCCCCAGTAAATGCGCAGTGGCGAATGGCCGGAAACGGGCGCGGCGGATGGGCGTTCCGGCTCCACGGGGGTGTGGGCGTCGGAAATAATGCGTTCCATTGACGTCTCCTGCTACTGCTGGTCTGTTGTGCCGGCTGCGGCGTGGCAGTCACAACAACCACCAAAAATGGGAAACCCGGCGTCGCTTCCACATTTCAACCCTAGAGGCCAAACATGCCGCCAGCAGCATTACTGCCGGTGTGTCGCAAGGTGGTCAAACAATTACTGCGGCCCGGCTACCGCAGGCTGCCCAGCCATCGGTTCAGCAGGCCCCCGGGGACCTCCTCGGCCGTCAGCGCAAAGCTGCGGTGGTCGGCCCAGTCCCCGTTGATGTGCAGGTAGCGCGGGCGCAGGCCCTCGTCACGGAAGCCCAGCTTTTCCACCACGCGCAGGCTGGGGCCGTTTTCCGGACGGATGTTGATCTCCATCCGGTGCAGGCCCAGGGTGCGGAAGCAGTGGTCGGTCACCAGGGCCACGGCCGTCGGTGCAATGCCGCGCCCGGCCCGGTCCTGGTCCACCCAATAGCCAAGCGTCGCCATCATGGCCGAGCCCCACATGATCGAGGACACCGTCAGCTGCCCCACGATGACGGGCTTGGCCCGCCCGGGCACCCGTTCGGTGATGACGAAGGGCAGTGCGGCGGCCGCCCGAGCCTGCTCGTTCAGGGCGCGGACCATGCCGCCAAAGGTGGGCAGTGCGCCTTGGCTGGCAGGGTTGCTGGCCTCCCACGGCTGCAGCCAGGCCTCGTTGCGGGCGCGCACCCGCGTCCACTCCGCCTTGTCCCGCAGCTTGATGGGGCGCAGGACCAGGTCACCGGATTCGAGCGTCACCGGCCAAATGGCCTGGCCCCACACGGGCGTTATTTCTCCAGCTCGGCGGTGAATTCGCCCAGCCAGTCGCGCAGGTCCGGGCCGAGGTCCTCGCTTTCGCAGGCCAGGGTCACCACGGCCTTGAGGTAGCTGAGCTTGTCCCCGGTGTCATAGCGCCGGCCCCGGAACACCACACCGTACACGC
>NZ_JAKZGX010000063.1:0-2215 GCF_024539665.1 Arthrobacter sp. STN4 | reverse complement strand
TCATCATGAATGCAAGCACGAAGTTTCGCACCCGTAAGGGCCTGGGTTTGGGGATGGGCCTTCTGGCCGTCACGGCCATGGGGTTGAGCGCGTGCAGCGGGGGGACCACCGCCTCGCCGGCACCCTCACACGCCCCGATGGCGGGCTCGGCGCCGGCCGCGTCGTCCCCGATGGCTGCTGCGGGTGGCTTGGTGGGTCCGGGGTGCGCGGCGTACGCGGCGGCGGTGCCCTCCGGGGCGGGCTCGGTGGCCGGCATGGCTGCCGATCCGGTCGCGACCGCGGCGTCGAACAACCCGTTGCTGAAGACCCTCACGGCCGCGGTGTCGGGGAAGTTGAACCCGAAGGTCGACCTGGTCGATACGCTGAATTCGGGCCGGTTCACCGTGTTCGCGCCCGTGGACGACGCCTTTGCCAAGATCCCGGCCGCCACGATTGACGGGCTGAAGACCGATGCCAAGACACTGACGTCGATCCTGACGTACCACGTGGTTCCCGGCCAGCTCTCACCGGAGCAGATCGATGGCACGCATGCCACGGCCGAGGGCGGCACCGTGAAGGTCACCGGCAGCGGGGACCACCTGATGGTCAACAACGCCAAGGTCATCTGCGGCGGCGTGAAGACCGCCAACGCGACCGTCTACCTCATCGACTCGGTCCTGATGCCCCCGGCCAAAAAATAACACCCCCACCCCGCTCCGGCACCGCACCGGCCCCCGCTTCGGGGCGCCACGGGAATTTGTTGGCTTGGAAAGGCAGATGATGGGCAGTGATCGTGGCAGGGTGGAGACCATGCGCCTTCCCTGGTTGCGGCCGGTGGAGCCCCTGGCCCCGCCCACCCATGAAGACTTGATCCGCCTCGTCGCCCTGGGCGACGAGGCGGCCTTCGAGGAACTCTACGACGCCGTCTCGGCCCGGGTGTTCGGGCTGGTGCGCCGGGTGGTGCGTGATCCGGCGCAAAGCCAGGAAGTGACGCAGGAAGTGTTTGTTGATGTGTGGCAGCAGGCGGCCCGGTTCGACGCGGACCGGGGCCGGGCGATGTCCTGGATCCTGGTCATCGCCCACCGCCGCGCCGTGGACCGGGTGCGGGCCAGCCAGGCCAGCACGGAGAGGGACCTGCGAGAGGGCATCAGGGACTACCAGGAAAGCTCCGCCGATGTCGCCGAGACCGTGGAGGCCTCCCTGGAAGCCGAACGGGTCCGTGCCGCGCTGGAGACATTGACGCAACCCCAACAGGAGGCGATCCGCCTGGCCTATTACGGCGGCCACACCCACCAGGAAGTCGCGGAACTGCTAAAAATCCCGGTAGGGACCGTGAAAACAAGAATCCGTGATGGCATGATCAGGCTCAGGGACAGGATGGGAGTGGCGTGATGGAAGAACAACTGCACCTGCTCACCGGCTCCTACGCCCTCAACGCCCTCACCCCAGCCGAACGCGACGCGTTTGAACGCCACGCCCTGGACAACCCCGACACCCTCGAGGAAGTCCGCAGCCTCAGCCAGACCGCGGCCCTGCTCGCCTACGACACCACCGCCCAGACCCCGCCACCGGAGGTCAAGGCCCACATCATGGCCGCGATCCGCAACACCCGCCAACTCCCCGCCACCGCCATCGCCCACGACCCCACCCCCGCACGCAACGGCGCCCGGGAGACTACCCGGGCCGGTGCACGACGCCGGCGCAGCACGCCCGAACGCCGCCGCTGGGTCCCGGCCCTGGCCGCCGCCGCCACACTCCTGCTCCTCGCCGGAACCGGCGGCTGGGCCATCGGCCAGGCCACCAGCCACCAGGGACTCGAACACCAACTCGCCCAGGCACAAGCCAGCCAGGCCCACCAACAAGCCCTCCTGGCCATCATGGCCGCCCCCGACGCGAAAGTCGCCACCACCACCCTCCCCGGCAACGCCACCATCACCATCGCCTGGTCCACCCACGCCAACCACGCCGCCATCACCACCCACGACCTCCCCACCCTGCCCAACGGAAAAACCTACGAACTCTGGTACATCACCACCACCACAACCCACCCCGCCGGACTCCTCCCCACCACCCCCACCACCACACCCCAACTCCTCAACGGCACCCTCAACAACGCAACCCACATCGGCATCACCATCGAACCCCCCGGCGGATCCCCCCAACCCACCACCACCCCCATCCTCCTCCAAACCATCTAAACCACACCCCCCACAACAAACCCCAACCATCGACCCGG
>NZ_JAKZGX010000062.1:0-2303 GCF_024539665.1 Arthrobacter sp. STN4 | reverse complement strand
AACGACACCCTGTAGCCCATCCCTCCAGCACACCAAAGCACCCGAACATGCACCAGAGATTTCGCGAGCACTTCCCAAATGAGGCACGCACCCCATTACGCGAGCACTTTTCATGAGTCTCGTCGAGTACTTGCCTGGATGGAAAGTTAATGTTATTTTCTTTCCAGGAAAGTAGCCTCCTTGGAGAGAAATGCAGGGGTTAAGCGATGAAGCATGAGACACCGTCGCCGGAGCAGGCGGCATCGGAGCTCGGCGGGATCCGCACTCGGCAGCAGCGGGCGGCGGCGAAGGCTGCGAGAAAGCCGGAGTGGCTCTGGTGGGCGATGGCCGCAGGAACGATCCTGGCCGGGCTGGCCGCTGATCTGTGGTCGCCGTTGGGGTCGTTGCCCGGACTGGCCATCGCCGGACTCGCCATGCTCCTGGTCCTGGGTAGCCGGTCCAAGCGGGTCGCCGCCGCAATGGGCTACAGGGCGGTGCCGGACCGGCAATCCGTGCCACGGAAAGCAGTCAGCGGGAAGTACCTGCTGGCCATCGCTTTCCTGGCGCTGTGCCTCCTCATTGCCGTGGGATCGAGCACCTGGCATGTGCCGCTCACGCACACGGTCTGGTCCGTGGCCATCGCCGCGGTGGTGGTGCTGGTGCTCCGACCGGTATCCCATTCGCTGCTGCACATGGCCCCGGACGAGAGGAAAAGACGGCACCCGTGACGCCGCGAGAAAGGTCCTTGGATCAGATGTTGTTGGACCCCACCCGGCTGCACATCGTGTCCCTGCTGGCGGGCACCCAATGGGCGGAGTTCGGTTTCGTCCGCACCGAGCTCGGGCTTTCGGACTCGGCGTTGTCCAAGCAGCTGACGAATCTCCAAAAACTGGGCTATGTCGAACTGGAGAAGGGATACGTCGGCAAACGGCCCCGTACCTGGGTCAACCTGTCCGGGGCCGGACGCGCCGCACTCGCCGCGCATGTGACGGCACTGCAAGACATCGTCGCCACCGCAGGCGCTGCCGGCGCCCAGCACGAACCCGGCAAGCTGCAGTAGGACGCTCCTCACCAACCATCCGGCACGTGCCCACATTCCGGGTGGTCCATCGGCCTTCAACTCGACCACGGCCGGTCATTGGTGGAAGGGGAGTGGGCACCCGTCCTGGCGAAAAAGATGCCGACTGGGCGCGTTCAAATGTGAAGGGCGGTAACCGTGGTTCGATAGCCTCATGTTGACGCTCCCAAAGACAAGTAAATCACTCCTGGTCTGCACGACATTGAGCGACGAAGAGCGTTGGGAAGATGCATTGTCCGTTGTTCTTGCGGAAAACGGGGACGGATTCCGCGCTTACGTGGATGTGGTCGATGACAGCGTTTGGGATGGCGTCAGTTGGGAGCAAGTCCGACAAGCTGCCATTAAGGCCAATGACCAGGTGTCGGTCCTGTTCATAGTGGATCGCGCTGCAATGGAACGTGGATATCCAATTCAGGTTATTGATCTGGACGATGATGCGCGCCAACCGTTTCGTTGCATCGCCAGCGAACTCTGGGGAGTCGAGAACAACCTGAACATCTCCAATATGGACTGGGAAGAGTTCGCGGGGCGCACCGATGACGACGGCGTGTTCAGGGGCTTTTCCTGACCGTTCCCGTCGCGGCGACATATTGGGCGTGGGCGACGGCCGAGTCCGTGGCGAGGCGGTCGATGGCGGCGGGGGAGCAGCCGAGAGTGCCGGCGGTGATGGCCACGGGTGCAAGGCTGGCGAGTTCGTGGGGTGCGCTCCATCGCACGGCCAGCGGATCCGGCCCGGCAATGCGATCCGGGCGGTCCCCATGGTGACCTGTTCCTTGGTGACCGCTACACGGTTCCAGGTTTCCCGTGCGATGTTTTCGGCCGGGTTCATCAGCATTCGAGGGACGAAACCAGGAACGGCACCACCCACGACGACCCTTCAACCCTGGAAACATGCACTGGAGGCAGGAAACCTACAGGCGCGACGGATCCGACGGTAAACCCTGATTCGTCCCACGGGCCCGTTCAATTACGGCGGACACTGGTTGACCTGCGAAACCCTCGAATTCTTCGGCGGACCGGGTGTTCTCGAAGCTACTTCCACTCCAGTGGGTTTAACGCCGATAATCTACATTATGTAAACTAAAGCGAAACGGCCCTCCCCACGACTGCGGCTGGCTCTGTCCTGTCTCAATTTAGTTGGCCATTTTCGCAACTTACCTGGCCACCTACGGCTTTCTGGGGTTTGTCTCAGTTAATATGGCCACCATGGATGTTGCTCGCGCGTTGAGGTCGCTGCCTTCGAACA
>NZ_JAKZGX010000061.1:0-2609 GCF_024539665.1 Arthrobacter sp. STN4 | reverse complement strand
GCCGGGCTTGTTGTCGCCGGTTGGGGTTAGCTGTCGCCTCCGGCGTTGCCGGTGGTGCCGGCGTTGACGTTGAGGAGGTCGTATTTGGTGGCGGCCTGGCGGGGTGTGTCGGGGTTGATTTTTCCGTCGTTGGCGAGCATTTGCAGGGCGCGGACGACGATGCTGTGGGAGTCGATCTTGAAGTAGCGGCGGGCGGCGGCGCGGGTGTCGGAGAAGCCGAAGCCGTCGGCGCCCAGGGTTGCGAAGGTGTTGGGCAGGAATTGGCGGATTTGGTCGGGGACGGCTTTCATGTAGTCGGTGACGGCGATGACGGGTCCGTGCGCGTCGGCCATTTTGTGGGTGAGGTAGGGGGTGCGGGGTGCCTCGTCGGGGTGGAGGAAGGAGTGTTCCTCGGCGGCGAGGCCGTCGCGGCGCAGTTCGGTCCAGGAGGTGACGGACCAGACGTCCGCGGCGACGCCCCATTCCCGGGCGAGGATGTCGGCGGCTTCCAGGGCCCAGGGCACGGCGACGCCGGAGGCGAGCAGTTGCGTGGCGGGTCCTTCGGTGGTGGCGGCTTGGAGGTGGTAGATGCCTTTTTCGATGCCTTCGGTGTCGAGGTTGGCGGGGGCCTTGGGTTGGAGGATTGGTTCGTTGTACACGGTGAGGTAGTACATGACGTTGGGGTCGGTGGAGGCGGGCCCGTACATGCGTTCCAGCCCGGCCTTGACGATCACCCCGATCTCGTACCCGTAGGCCGGGTCGTAGCTGATCACGGCGGTGTTGGTGGAGGCCAGGAGGGGGGAGTGCCCGTCGGCGTGTTGGAGGCCTTCGCCGGTGAGGGTGGTCCGGCCGGCGGTCGCGCCGATGATGAAGCCGCGGGCCATCTGGTCCCCGGCGGCCCAGAACTGGTCCCCGGTGCGTTGGAAGCCGAACATGGAGTAGAAGACGTAGATCGGGATCAGGGGTTCGCCGTGGGTGGCGTAGCTGGTCCCGGCGGCGGTGAACGCGGCCACGGACCCGGCTTCGTTGATGCCGGCGTGCACGATCTGTCCGGAGATCGATTCCTTGTAGGCCAGCACCAGGTCCCGGTCCACGGAGAGGTAGTTCTGCCCGTTGGGGTTGTAGATCTTCGCGGTCGGGAAGAACGCGTCGATGCCGAAGGTGCGGGCCTCGTCGGGGATGATCGGCACGATCCGGTGGCCGAAGTCCTTGTCCCGCATGAGGTCCTTGAGCAGGCGCACGAACGCCATGGTCGTGGCGGCGTGTTGCTTGCCGGAGCCGCGGTTGGCGACTTCGTAGGTCTTTTCCCCGGGCAGGGTGACCGGGGTGTGGGCGGTGCGGCGTTCGGGGACGAACCCGCCGAGTTCGGCGCGGCGTTCCATGAGGTAGCGGATTTCCGGGGCGTCGGGGCCGGGGTGGTAGTACGGGGGCCGGTACGGGTCCGCTTCGAGGGTTTCATCGCTGATGGGCAGGCGCAGGTGGGTGCGGAAGTCCTTCAGGTCCTGCAGGGTCAGCTTCTTCATCTGGTGGGTGGAGTTGCGGGCCTCGAAGTGCGTGCCCAGCCCGTAGCCCTTCACGGTGTGGGCCAGGATCACGGTCGGCTTGCCCTTGAATTCCACCGCGGCCCGGTAGGCGGCGTAGACCTTGTGGTAGTCGTGCCCGCCACGCTTCAAATTCCATACCTCGTCATCGGTCAGGTGCGCGGCGAGTTCCTTCGTCGCCGGGGTCTGGCCGAAGAAGTGTTCCCGGACGAACCCGCCGGACTCGGCCTTGTACGTCTGGTAGTCCCCGTCGACGGTGTCGTTCATGACCTTCACCAGGGAATGGTCGGTGTCGCGGGCCAGCAACGCATCCCACTCCCGCCCCCAGAGCACCTTGATGACGTTCCAGCCGGCACCGCGGAAGAACGCCTCGAGTTCCTGGACGATCTTGCCGTTGCCGCGCACCGGCCCGTCCAGGCGCTGGAGGTTGCAGTTCACCACGAACGTGAGGTTGTCCAGCTTGTCGTTCGCAGCGAGCTGGAGCAGGCCGCGGGATTCGGGCTCGTCCATTTCCCCGTCGCCCAGGAACGCCCACACGTGCTGGTCGGAGGTGTCCTTGATGCCGCGGTTGTGCAGGTACCGGTTGGACTGGGCCTGGTAGATCGCGTTCATCGGCCCGATGCCCATCGAGACCGTCGGGAACTCCCAGAACCCCGGCATCAGGCGCGGGTGCGGATACGAGGACAGGGCATGGCCTTCCCTGGACTTCTCCTGCCGGAACCCGTCCAGGTCCTCCTCGGACAGGCGCCCTTCCAGGAACGCGCGCGCGTACATGCCCGGGGACGCGTGTCCCTGGAAAAAGACCTGGTCCCCGCCCCCGGGATGGTCCTTGCCCCGGAAGAAATGATTAAAACCAACCTCGTACAACGTCGCGGCCCCCGCATACGTGGAGATGTGCCCGCCGACCCCGATGTCCGGGCGCTGGGAACGGTGCACCATGACCGCGGCATTCCACCGCAACCACGCCCGGTACTTCCGCTCGATCTCCTCATTGCCCGGGAACACCGGCTCCTGGTCCGCAGGAATCGTGTTCACATAATCCGTCGTCGTGACCATCGGCACGCCAACACTCTGCGCCCCGGCACGCTG
>NZ_JAKZGX010000060.1:0-2961 GCF_024539665.1 Arthrobacter sp. STN4 | reverse complement strand
ACCACACGACAAACCCCGCCCCCGACACCCGGCCCCCGGCCCCCGGCCAGGGTCCGGGGGCCGGG
This sequence comes from Arthrobacter sp. STN4, assembly GCF_024539665.1. Lineage (NCBI taxonomy): Bacteria > Bacillati > Actinomycetota > Actinomycetes > Micrococcales > Micrococcaceae > Arthrobacter > Arthrobacter sp. STN4. Next base: position 2,896 of record NZ_JAKZGX010000060.1, on the reverse strand, counting down.
GGGCGGGGGCCGGCCACACCGCCGCTAGACGGCGGCGGCCACCGCTGCCGCGACCGCCGGGCGGGCACCAACGAAACCACAAATTGGGCCTCCTTGCTGCATGGGATGCGTTGAGGGGTGCGGCCGCACTCCTGCTCGTGGCACCGCTTCCCGGGTGGCGTTGACAGACCGGGCATGCAGCCGTCACTACGTCCGCGGGCCGTGGCGACCCCCGGCCTCCGGAGAGGGCATTGAACGACGAGTCGTGGAGTCCGGCCGGCGTCAGTGCAAGGGCCGCCGGTCTTCAGTCTCTGTTGTTCGGTGGTGCCGGGGTTGCCATGCCGTTTGAGGAGGCCGGGTTCCCATGCCTGGGGGCCATCGAACGGATAACCACCGGGCGAGCTGGAGCCACGGTGATCCATGCGGCCGCCACGATTCAGGCAGCCGGCATGATCGCCCAGGACAACCGCCCGACCATCGGCCGCGCCGCCGACTACCCGGCCATGCGCGTCGGGTGTGCCGTGGATGGGGTCCTACGCAGCGTGAATGACGTGCCAGGCGCCGTTTGTGGTGTGCACCGTTTATGGTGTGCGGGCACGATTGATTTCGCGCTCTCCCTGGTGTCGGCGGAATGTCCATGGCAGTGTCGACCGCCTTCATCGGCTGGGGCTTGAGCAACGGCATGGTCCGCCATCCCCACGCAACCACGAACGGGGTGGGGTGTCCGCGGGGCCCTATGCTGCGCCACCCCTGCGCGGCTTTGGCAATACCCGGTCCGGTTTGCCCGTGAACGCCATGCTGATCGGCATGGCGGGTGTTACCCATCGCGTATTTTGACGATGGCGGCGTCGCCTTTGGTGCCGATGGGTTTGGCATGTTTGGTCGTCATGGTGACGTGGCGGTCTGCATGCTGCCGGGCACATAAGGAGTGGCCGCTGGTGACGTCGTCATGGTGACGGCTGTTTCAGGGCGTGGCAAAGCAGGCCCTGCTCGCTTTTTCAGGTGCGCTGCGGTCGGCTCAATAAATGACCTCGTGTGAAGAGCCCGATCAGCGTCCACGGCGGCGTGTGGGCCTCCACGCGTTTCCGGTAGGCCAGGGCGGCGCCGGCCAACACGTTCAGGCTCCAGCCGAGCAGGCTCGGCCACTGCCTGGGGCGGACCAGGATGTCCGGATCGAGGCGGAACACGTGCTGCACCGCCTGCTCGTACAGCCACTGGACGTGGGTTTCCGGCACCCGGCGCAGCCAGCGGCGCACAGTCGAAACAGGCCGGCCCATGTGGGCGGCGATCGTGCGGTACCCGAAACCTGCAGCCTTGGCCGCCAGTGCGGTCCCGATGACCTCCACGGTGTCGGCACGGCGCAGGGACAACGCGGCCGGCAACAGGACCTGGGTGCGGGCACAGGCGGCGCAGCGGGCTCGCCGTGGCTGCACGGTCAGCCGGTCATCGTCCTGGCCCCGCACGGTGCGGGTGCGTGATCTCCCCTGCCAGCAACGCCACCTCGTCGTGTGCGGGGCTGCTCACGATCAGCATCGCATCCGCTCCTGTCCGCCCGACCCCACACCTGTGCCACGACTCTCCCACAACACACACCCAGACTAGGGAAGGGGCCACCTCGTGTGGCGCCGGCGCCGCCCCGAAAAGATCAGCCGCCCGGCCACCGGCCAGCCAGGTACCATCACGCTGACGGCGGGGATACACCAATCACTGGCCGCCGGTCGGCGCATCGGATCCGGTCGTCACGCTGACGCCGCCAACGAACCCTGAACCACCACAGCATGGTCGTCACCCACAACGACCAACACACCGCCAAAGAATGCGACGCGTAACAGGCGGGCGGCTTCGGGGCGTGCCGGCTGGCCTTGAAGCGGAACGTCGTGGAAATCGCCGGCTTCGTGCGCGAGTCTTGCGCCAGCGGCGTGCAACATCCGTTTGAGGCCGGCCGTTCCCTGGGCGGCCGCATGCCAATCAACAGTCAATACGGGACGGGCCAGGGAGGGTGTGGGCGGTCACGCCAAGTGCGCACGCCCGGCTCCGGGAATTCGGCAAAGGACACCGGAGGCTGCCCGCTGGCGTCCCGCTGGTGTCCGGGCGCATGGCTCCTGTTGGCCACGAATTTCCCGTAATCGCTGGTGACAGCGCGATGGGGCCCGTTCTGGGCTGGAGTTCCCTGGCGCCCATTGTGGCTACGGGCTGCCGCATGCTCGTTAACGCCAAGGAACCGTCCCTCGCAGCAGTGGGGTACAGGGATTGAAGGCACGGCAGCGTCTTCCTGTCCCGGGTGAGGTAGAGGATGTCTGCCGCGAGAAGGTGTTTTGGGGAGGCCCTTGGCGGCAAGGCGGGATCGGGAGGGCGGTGCCGAATTGGGGAACTGCGCACGCATGGACGGCCAACGAAACGCAGCCGTCCTGGTGGCCGCCTGTCGAGACTGTGTCATGGCCACTGGCCGGGAAGGAATAATTCCCGATGCGTCCCGTGCCCCAGCCCGCCGTGCCCCAGCCCGCCGCGCCCGGGCCAAACAAGCCAGGGGGCCAAGGCACATTCCCGGCGGGCGGCAGCGATTGCCGGCTTGGCGGCCGGTGGTGTGTGTCGGCAGGGTGCCCTGTTCCGGGTCCCTGGGGTCTCTGGGGTCCCTTGGGTCTGCGCGTGGGTCCGGTGGTGGCCGTGGTGGTGTAGGCGGTCCGCGGCGTTCCTGGCTCCCGGGTTTTGGCTCCCGGGTTTTGGCGGCCGGTCCCTGGTGTGGCCGGGGGCCGGCCGTGTGGTTCGCTGCCGTGTGCGTGTGCGTGTGCTGGTGTTTTTGCCGGTGGTGTGTGGTGGTTGTGGTGGATTTGCGGGTGTGGGTGGGGGCGTGTATTGTTTATTGAGTTGCCTGCACAGGGTTGAGCCGCTTTCCGTTGGGGGGCTGGGCTCCCATTGT
>NZ_JAKZGX010000059.1:0-3093 GCF_024539665.1 Arthrobacter sp. STN4 | reverse complement strand
CGGGGCAGCTGGCCGGTGGTTTCAGCCACTTCGGCCTCGAGTTCCTGGGCGAGTTCGCCGTGGCCGCCCATGGCTTCGAGTTCGTGGGCGAGCTCGGCCAGTTCGGCACCGCCGGCCATTTGGGCCGTCAGTTCCTCCAGGGTGACGTCCTTCTTGTCGTAGTAGCCGATCGACCTGCCCCGCTTCAGGAGCAGGAAGCGGTCGCCCACGGGGAAGGCGTGGTGGGGGTTGTGGGTGATGAAGATGACGCCCAGGCCGCGGTCGCGGGCCTGCAGGATGTAGCGCAGCACCACCCCGGACTGCTTCACGCCCAGGGCCGCGGTAGGTTCGTCCAGGATCAGCGCCTTCGCCCCGAAATGCACGGCCCGCGCAATCGCCACGCACTGGCGCTCACCGCCGGAAAGCTGGCCGATGGGCTGCTCCACATCGCGCAGGTCAATGCCCATCTGTGCCAGTTCGGTCTTGGTGATCTCCTTCATGGCCTTCACGTCCAGGCGCTTGAACGGCCCGCGGCCCACGGTCAGCTCGGAGCCGAGGAAGAAGTTGCGCCAGATCGGCATCAGCCCCACCACCGCCAGGTCCTGGTACACGGCCGCGATGCCGGAATCCAGCGCCTCACGCGGGCTGCCCAGCTTCCGTTCCTCCCCCATGATCCGGAACGTGCCGGTGTCGTGCTGGTGCAGTCCGGCGATGATCTTGATCAGCGTCGACTTCCCCGCCCCGTTATCACCCAGGACACAGGTCACCCGGCCCGTGTCCACGGCCATGGTCACCTCCGTCAGGGCGATGATGTTCCCATAGTGCTTGCCCACGTTGTCCAGCTCCAGCAGGTGGACCGGGGTGTGGGTCAACGGGTCCGTTTGGTCCTTGAGCAGCGTTTCCTGGTCGATGTCCGCGGTCGCGGGGGCCCCGGACGCTTCCACTCCGGTGTGCTTGGCAGTCATGGTGGTCCGTTCCCTTACTTAAGTTCCGCACGGCGTTTGACGATCAGGTTCACGATGGTGGCCAGCAACAGCATCAGGCCCAGGAAGAACTTGAACCAGTCCGGGTTCCACTGCGCGTAAACGATGCCCTTGTTGGCCATGCCGAAGATGAACGCCCCGATCGCCCCGCCAATGGCCGAGCCGTACCCGCCGGTGAGCAGGCACCCGCCAATCACCGCGGCAATGATGTAGAGGAACTCGTTGCCAACACCCTCCCCGGACTGCACGGCGTCGAACGCGAACAGGTTGTGCATGCCCAGCACCCAGCCGCAAAAGCCCACACCCATGAACAAGCCGATCTTGGTCCACTTCACCGGCACGCCCACGGCCCGGGCCGCATTCTCATCCCCGCCCACCGCGAAGATCCAGTTCCCGACCTTCGTCCGCAGCAGGACCCACGAGGTGACGGCCACCAGGATGACCCAGATGAAGATCGGGCTCTTCAAATCCACCCCGGCAATCGTGAAATCGTTGGCGAACACGGCCTGCGCCGAGGAGAAGCCGTCCATCGTGGCGATCGACGGGGTGGCAACGCTGCCGCCGATCAACCGGGTCAGGGCCAGGTTCAAACCCGTCAGCATCAAAAACGTCGCCAGGGTGACAATGAAGCTGGGCAGCTTCGTCTTCATCAGGATCCAGCCGTTGACGAATCCGATGGCCAGGGAAACCACCAGGGCCAGGCCCACCCCGACCCACACATTCACGGAGAAGTACCAGCTGAACAAGGACGCCGTCAGCGCCGAGCTGATCACCGCGACACCGGCGGAGAGGTCGAACTCCCCGCCAATCATCAACAGCGCCACCCCCACGGCCATGATGCCGATCGTGGAGGAGCCATACAGCACCGTGGCGAAGGAATTCGCCTCCAAAAAAACCGGTGCCACGAGCGAGAAAAAAATGAACAGGACGATCGCCCCGACCAGGGCACCGATTTCGGGCCGGCCAAGGAGGTTCGAGAGCATGCTGCGCCTGCCAATGCGTTCATCCGTCAGTGGCGGCGGGGACTTTGTCATGGTTGTCATGGGTTTCTCCTGGCTTGTCCGCCGCCGGCCCGGACGGGCCGTGCCGGCGGCGGGATCAAGTCATCCTTAGCGGATGCCTTCCTGGGCAAATTTGAGCACTGCGGTGGCATTGGACTTGTCAATGATGGCCGGGCCCGTCAGCACCGGCAGCCCGCCGCCCACCTTGAAGCCGCCACGGTAGTTCTGCCACAATGCGTCAATCGAGTCGTATCCCTGCAGCCACGGCTGCTGGTCCACCGTGAACTGGACCTTGCCGTCAATGATGGACTGGATCAACGCCCCGCTCAGGTCAAAGGAAGCCACCTTGACCTTGCCCGCCAGGTTCAGGGAATCCACGGCCTTCACAATGGTCGCCGTGAAGGGCGCACCCAGCCCGATGATCGCGTCCGCACCCGGCGTGGACTGCAGCTTGGCGGTCACGGTGGACGCCACCTGCGTCATGTCGGTGCCCTGCACATACAAAATCTCCGTCCCGGGCACCTTGGTCTTCACACCCGCGCAACGGGCCTCAAGGGCCACGTTGCCCTGCTCCTGGATCACACACACCGGATGCCTCACGCCCTCGGCCGCCAGCCTCGTGCCAACCGCGGCACCGGCAATGTTTTCATCCGAACCAAAGTGCGTGAACGCCCCAACGCTCTTGAACACATCCTCACCGGAATTCAAGCTGACCACCGGGATCCCAGCAGCCTCCGCCTTCTTCAGCACGTCCTTCAACGCGTCGGGCTTGGCCAAGGTGACCGCAATGCCGGCCACCTTCTGGTCAATGGCCTGCTGCACCAGTTGCGCCTGCCGCCCACCGTCGGGATCCGAGGTGTAGAGCAGGTCCACATTGTCCTTCACGGCCGCTTCCTGGGCACCCTTGCGCACAATGTCCCAAAAGGTGTCGCCCGGCGCGGCATGGGTGATAAGCGCAATCTTGATGCCCGGCGTGGTGGCCACCTGGCCACCACTGCCACCGGCTGCGGCACTGGCAGCCGGCCGCCCGCCACTGCTTGAACACGCACTCAGTGCCAACATCGGCACCACGACGGCAACCACCGCCACCTTCCGCCACGGGATCTTCCTCACTTGCGGTCTCCTTCATT
>NZ_JAKZGX010000058.1:0-3525 GCF_024539665.1 Arthrobacter sp. STN4 | reverse complement strand
CTTGGCTGCGGCAGATGGGGGTTGCTTGTTTTAACGGACACGTCGGCACTGCTGACGTGCAGGACCGTTGAGATATCTTCCAACGGCGCGAATCAATACTTGGCACCAACCGCAACCTATCTTTGAATGCCCCATCCGGGACCCGATAAAACGCGTCAGCCGCACCGGCGTCGTTCAGGTGATTTGGTGCAGCTACAGTGGCGATAACGGATATGGCAGACGAAGAGACAGCAATGACGACGATGAGCATAGAATCAAAAACGGCAAAACGATGGGGTGATCGTATCGGCCCCAAGGCCACACATCTGTTGGCATTGCGTGTGAGGGCGACTTACATTGCCCTCGGATGTGTCGTCGTCGTACTAAGCATTAATGCCATTCCACGGCTCTGGTGGACGGCCGTGCCCCCATGGCTCAATATCGCAACCACCGTAGTAGCTGTCCTCCTCATCCTTGGTGGCATGGCAGTCCCGAGGATGCTAATGAATCGGTGGAAGGAACAAGCTTGCGTCGACGCGCTGAACTATCTGCGTGCCACCAGCCACCCCGGATTGATGCATCTGCCCTACGCAACGATGCAAAGTCCCCAGGCCTTCGATAAGTACCTCGCGTCACTCCCAAAGACCTGAGAACCTGTCCCGTAGGCCAGGCCCATTTAAGGAACGTCCTGCGGGACGCGGGATGAACAAATGAGTGAGGGGCACAATAAACTGGCTCATCGTGCGGGACTCGGCGATGGATAGGAGTCCTGCTCTTCAAGGGGACGTGCCCGTCCCAGAGGGTAGTCTCGCAGTATGTCCATCACGGAATCGCCGTCTGATCTAGTTCCCGTGCCGTCCGTCATCGTGGCCGTCGTGACTGACCTGGTCACTGGCCCTTGGCCTGCGGGAGAGGACGAACGCGAAAGCCTCTTTAAGCGGCTTGGCTTCAAATCCGGGGCCCGAGTTGAGCTGGGACGAGACGCGTCGGGATCTGAAATGTTCGAGCTTTCGACTGAACTGCCTGGTCAACTTTCGGCGAATTGGCAGGCGTACCATGGCAAGTTCATGGGCGTATTCTTCAATCCATACTCATTCATTGAGCCCGATGTCCCAGCCGCCCACCGCGGCCACGATGAGATCTGGCACAAACTCAAGGGACTTTACGGTCAACCCACCCGTCCCTGGAACAACGAAGAGGTCCCGCCCAGCATTTGGAAAGTCAACGGGCGCGATATTGTCATGCATTACTTCAACACGCTCCACAGCGGCATGCTGCTCAGTATCACCGACACGGCACTATCGGAGGCTGCCGAAGCCGAAGCTCAGAATGACTGGGCGAAGCGTTCAGGAGAAACTAATGAACCTGCGTAACGGACAGGGCTAGGTTTTACTGAACACGCCATTCCAAAGTTCAGCAAGGACAACTCACAGTTCTGGCTCCCCGGCAAGCAATGAGGACCCGGGCAGATCCACGGTGCGAGCTGGAGGAACTCGCCACCCCGTTTGTGGAACCTCCTGCGGGGGGAAAAGCCCATGCTGGCCAGTTACTCGGTAGCATCAGATTAAGCAGTGGCCAGGAGGGTGGGGAAATGTTTGAGCGCTTTACCGATCGAGCTCGGCGTGTTCTTGTGCTGGCCCAGGAAGAGGCCCGCATGCTCAACCACGATCACTTCGGTACGGAGCACATCCTGGTTGGTCTCATCCGTGAAGGCGGTGGCGTTGCCGCGAAGGCCCTTGAATCCTCCAATATCTACCTCGACGACGTCCGAGAACAGGTGCTGGCGACCGTTGGGGTTGGGGAGGGACAGCTGACCACCAATGGGAGCGTCCCGTTCACTTCCCATGCCAAGTCAGTGCTGGAGCTCTCACTTAGCGAAGCGATGATGCTCGGTCACAACTACATCGACACCGAGCACATCCTGTTGGGCCTGATCCGTGGCGGTGAAGGTGTAGCTGTGCAAGTGTTGGTCCAGCTTGGGGCCGAGCCCAATATAGTCCGCCAACAGGTGATTCGGATACTCGCTGGCCACCAGGGCGACGGCGCTCGTGATGAGGGCTGGCCGAATGCCCAACCGATAGCGGAAAGAAAGCCTCACACTGGCCAGCTGCTGGGTGGCATCAGAGTAGGCAGTAGCAAGGAGCCCAGCGGAATATTTGCGCCATTTGATAATCGAGCCCGACGCGTTGTTGTGCTGGCCCAAGAAGAGGCCCGCATGCTCAACCACAATTACATCGACACGGAGCACATTCTGCTTGGCCTCATCCACGAGGGTGATGGTGTTGCCGCCGAAGCACTGTGGTCCTTGAATATCTCGCTTGAGGGTGTCCGGGAGCAGGTGCAGGAGATCATTGGGCAGGGCCGGCAGGCACCTGCCGGTTACATCCCGTTCACTCCGGCCGCCCAGAAGGTGCTGGAGCTCTCGCTGCGCGAGGCCCTGCAGTTGGGCCACAACTACATCGGCACGGAGCACGTCCTCCTAGGACTGATCCGCGAAGGCGAAGGTGTGGCCGCGCAAGTGCTAGTGAAGCTCGGAGCCGACCTGGGCCGCGTGCGCCAGCAGGTTATCCAATTACTCGCCGGCCACCAAGGCGATGGCGCCGACGACGACTGATCGGATAACTTAGGGGCATTCTCGGCGTTCAGGTTCGGAGCGCGGCCCGCTCCAATATTTACCTACGGGGATTCCGGTTGTATCCATGACCTGTCGAAACGGCGATGAGCCCGAGCGCCAGCCTGAACACTCGACTGCCCAGGACCATCCCGCCGGGGACCGGTCTACGCGGCCTAACGCCGGTTTTCCGCGCCACAGGGCCCGCAAGGGTGTCCCAAATAGAGAACGGCAAACCGTCCCCTAAGCCGGTCCACCACCGGAGCGTCTGCAGACAACTTCGGAAGTCTTCCCAAACTACTTGTTTCCGCGGGCGTCAGATTCGCGGTTACCCCGCCCGACTTAGTGCCCGGTGAGCGTGCCCTAACTGCAACACCTAGAGCATCAGAACTTCAGGGCAACGAAGCGTGTCGTCGACCGGCCAGCGGCAGCGGAGTCGAGTACGTACTTCGACCGCCTGAGCGGCCCCGCAATCGTCCGGGATAATGCCGCCAATGACTGTCTTGGAGCGAAAAAGGGGAGCTAGTCCATTTGAAAAGGGGGAGTGAAGTCGGCAGAAGATTTTGCTGAAAAGGGGGAGTTGGGCTGTTTTTTGGCCTTGAATGCCTCTGACCGGCGGAACATAACCGCAGGTCAGAGGCCATTTTGTGCCCCGGGTCGGAATCGAACCGACGGCCAAGAGAATCTAGCCCCCTGGGTTCTGATGGGTGCGGTTGCTCGCCAAAATCCGCGTGTTTCCGGGGTGCTTCGTTGTTTCCGAAGGCCATGGCATGTCGTTCATTGCCGTAGTTTTTGGTTGAAAAGGGGAAGTAAAAGGGGAGTACTTCTCCGTGAGCCGGTGGCAGTGTCCAAAATCGGGTTCAATATCATGGCGGTGTGGGCCACGTGTGTGGTGCCTGATCTCGTGGAAATTGCTGTCCATGGTGACCATTTTA
>NZ_JAKZGX010000057.1:0-5015 GCF_024539665.1 Arthrobacter sp. STN4 | reverse complement strand
TGTCCTGTCTCAATTTAGTTGGCCATGTTGACGTGGGAAGAGGCCAGATAAATTGAGACGGATGGGGTAGGAACTGTCTCAATTTTGTTGGCCATTCCGTATGGAACGTTCCGCCTCCTTGTCCCACGAGGGGTGAGCTCCGGGGAAGCGGACTGAGGCTCGGTGTCGCTGAGCGGGTGCCGTGGCGGGTGGGCTATCTGCCCCAGATTTTCCAGGCTTGAGCCAGTGGCGTGCTGGATGGTGAAGCGCCTCCCATGCGGAAGGGATTCCTCTCGATTTCCCGGGCGATGGCGTTGAACATAGCGGTTACCCGGTGGGCTACACGCCATGATTCGTCGTCCTCAGCTCGGGGGAAGGATCCCGTACTGGCTTTGACGCTCATGGCGTGGCGTTCACCGGCGCGGAGTCCTGGTTGGAGCATCTGCGTGTTGAATCCCGGGTTCGTGACAAGACGGGCGATTCTGACGGTTTCGGGGTAGGCGACCAGGGTGAGGTTGGAGGTGGCGCCTCGACGGTACCGCTCGGCCGCATGGGATCCAGCGATCCCGGTGATGGCGCATTCGCGGGCCCACTGCATGATGGGGGAGCGGACGAGGACGCCGCGCGGCGCAAGGACCCGGCGGTAGTGGCGTTCGGCGGCGACGAGTTCGGGCAGGGCACGGATGTCGTGCTGTGGCGTGCCGAGCCAGCGCCGGTGTCCAGCGCAGACCCACCCGATGCGGGGGATCCGCCCGGTTCCGCCGGATCCCTGGGTGCAGCGCAGGCAGAGGGCGCGGACGATGACGTCGGCGCCGTCGATCACGGCCGGCGTTGCGAAGGCCCTCTCGTGGAGGTCGCCGAGGCTGCGCCAGGCCTGCAGCCTTTCCGGGGTCCGGCGGTGGCTGGGCTTGGGGAACGCTCCCGCCTCGGAGAGGGAGCGTTCGATCTCCTGGACGGTCGTGCCGTTGCGGACTGCGTGGCGGGAGGCGTAGCTGATCAAGCCCTCGCCGCCGAAGATTCTGGTGGGGACCGGGAGCGGCTGGATCGTCACTGGGCCCGCTGCAGCCCGCGCTTGCCGCTGTCGGAGGACATGGCGGCACGTGTGTGGTGGTGTTCCTCGGCGGCGTAGTCGGTGGCTATGGCCTGGAGGCGGCGACGGTCGATCTTCTCGGTGCCGTCGATGATCGCTCCGATGGCCGCGTCCGACAGGAGGGCGCGCAGGCCGCCGATGCTCCCGCCGGTGCGGTCCCACAGGTATGAGGCTTCCTCGGCGAGGGATTCGGGTTCGTGCTCGGCAAGGGTGAGGAGGTCCTCGACGCCGAGGACGAGCTCGGTCCAGGCTTCGCGGTCTGTCTTGGATCCGATCCCATAAGGGCGCATCTGATGCATGATCATCCTGGCCTTGATCTGCCTCCCCATGTCCCCGGCGAACAGGTCCGTGGTGGGCAGGTCGATGCCAGCGTAGAGGAAGGTCGCGTCCAGCCGGTCGGCGAACTGCTTGAGGGTGCTGGCCGCCTCGGCGCCTGCCTGCCTGTTCGTCGTCAGGTTGTGAACTTCATCGACGATCACCAGCGATGTCCCCAAGGTGCGCAGCACACCCACGACGTGCTCGGTGACCAACTGCGCGGTTGACCTCTGGGGCACCGGGAGGCCGAGCCAGTTAGCGAAGGCCTGCATGAGCATCCTCGGCGTGGTTGCTGGCGGGATCACGGCATAGACCACCGGGGCGAAGGACACGTCATCGGCACGATCGAGGCGCCTGCGTTCGGCCTTCTCATGGCGCTTGCCGATCAGTAGCGCGGCCGTGGACTTGCCCATCCCGGCCGCCCCGGAGACCGCGAGCCCTCGCCGCGCCGTGGCGGTGGTGGCCGCGTTGCGCGCGAGGATGATCTTGGTCTGCCGGGAAAGGGCCTGCGTGTCTGTGGTCTCCAGGACTGTGTCGGCTGCCAGCCAGGCGAAGCGTTCCCGGTCGTAGGCGTCCTTCTTCTCAGGGGAGAGGGATTTGAGCTCCTTACGGGAGAGCCGCTCCGGCTCCATCGGGGCGTGGTCGACGAACTGGCGCCAGGCGGTCAGGGAGTCGGGTGTCGCGATGGTTCAGTCCTCCAGAAGGTCGATGCGGCGGGCATGACGACGCGGACGCGGACGAACAGGTGCGGTTGCAGTCGCCTCGGATGGGGCAGCGGAGCCCGGTTCGGGCTTAGGTTTTTCGTCGGCGACAGGGGCCAGGCGCAGCGGCGGAGCGGGATCCGGAACGTTCGATGGCGCGGCGCTGGCGCGTCTGGTGGCCTGGGCCTCGGCCCGCCCTGCCGGGGCCGTGAGGATGCGGTTGACCTCGGCGAGCAGGTCCGCGCCGGGGATGCTGCCGGAGCGTCTGTCCAGGGCCTTCTTCGCGGCAGCGAGGATATCGAGGGAGAACGGGCCGGCGAGCTGGCGTGCCATGGTCCATTCGGCTTCGATCCAGACCCCCTTGCGGTGGTCGCGGACGTGGATGGACCGCAGCCGGTAGGGGTCGTAGCGGATTTCCCAGCGTCCGTTCGCGGGGGCGGGCAGCCCCGAGTGCACGCCCCGGTATTCGTGCAGGGCGGGATCGTCGAAGTGGAGGCTGTGGAAGTTGATCCCGTACGGCTGGATGCTGCGCCAGTCCAAGGGCAGCAGGGCGATATAGTCCTCGCGGGTGAGCGTGACCGGGATCTGCGGGGCGACGCCGGAGAGCGCTGCGAAGGCTTCGTTCGGGGTGAGGTCCTTTTTCGGCATGGCCGGGTGGCGCAGGCCCGAGTGCGGGCGGTTCTGCCAGACGGCGACGAGCCACCAGTCCAGGAGGTTCTGCACGTCGGCGAGGCTGAACCGCGCCTCGGCTGCGGGGTCCTTGCCGCGGCGGACAACGTTCGGGCCGGTGTAGCCGGCAAGATATTGGGTGAAGCCGGAGTTTACCCCGGCGAAGAAGCGCTCGATGTGGGGCTTGTCGGTTGGTGTCCTCGGGGCGGCCTTGGTCAGGCTGATCTGGAGGCGTTCGCACGCGGAGGTGAACGTGGCGCCGATATAAACCTTGCCCCGGTCCACGGTGATCGATTCGGGCACGATGACGGGCTTGGCTGCGATGGCGGTGCGGATGTCCTCGTCTTTGGGGAGCATTCCCTGTGGCAGGACCGACCGGGAGTAGCCCAGGGCCGCATCCCAGCCGGGTTGCATCGGCAGGGGAGCCATGGCCCTTGCCAGCAGGACTGCGGCGTCGACTGCCTTGGTCGCCACCGGCCGCAGAATCACTCCCAGCGGCGTTCGGGTCGCCACGTCCAGGGCCACGGTGAGATCGACCCGGCCCGTTGACCCGTCGGGGTAGATGACCATCAGGTCCAAGGGTGTGGAGTCAATCTCCACCAGTTCCCCCGGCCGCATGGGCGCTTGCCGGCCCCATGACCGGGCGGGGCGGTTGGCCTGGGTTCTGCGGGTCGTGGCGTTGCCGAACGGGTGCCGGGACTTCTCCAGTCTGGCCAAGATCCGGTAGAGAGTTGCGCGGGACGGGACCCTCAGGCCCTGCTGCTCGGCGAGGGCGCTGACTCGGGTCACGGCGCGGGACCGGGTCCCGGTGGACGTGTTGGTCTGCCCGGCGATCTCGGCCTCAAGCAGCGCCACGAGGTCCGGGTCGGCCCAGCCAGCCAGAGTGCTCTGTCGGGTGTTGCGCCCGTCGGCCAGTGCGGCGATGCCGTGCTTGCGGTAGGCGGCGACGTGGCGGCGCAGCGTGCGGGCCGAGATCGGCGTGCCCATGGTGGCCAGTTCGGCGGCCTTGGCCTCGATCCGGCGCAGCAGCGGGTTGGCCAGATCGTAGTCCGGCTTGGGCGCCGTTCCGGGGGCGGCGTCCGGCGGGGTCCCGTTGACGAGCTCGTAGACGTGGCGGTGCAGCAACTCGGCCTGCGCGCGGGCACCGGGCTCGAGGGTTTCGAGCAGTGCGACACCGTCCAGGGACGGCAGGGGAGCGGGCGCATCGGGCAGGTACGAGTTGTCTGAGAGCAGCTCTGCGACCGGCGCCCGGCGGATGCGGCCGGTGGAAAGGTTCTTCAAGGCCAGCTCGGCACCATCCTGAGCCATGACCTGCCACGAGACGCCGTCGAACTGGATGAAGTCGAACAGGCGCACCGACTTCATGACGCAGCCTCCCGCGAGCCGGCTTCCCAGGCGGAGTCCGCCGTCGCGCCAGCCGGGAAGACCGGCGTGTCCTGGGTGAGCGGGGCGTCGAGGTCGACGGCCAGTGCCCCGGTGAATAGCAGGTGGAACACGTGCGCGCGGACGATGTTCTCGTCGGAGCCCAGCATCCTGGCCGCCCGTCGGACGCCTCCGGCCAGCGAGGTCTCAGGGGTGAACGAGTCGACCAGCACGGCCGCTGTGGTGCCGTCGGGAGCGAAGCGGTCCTGGCGGCACCCGGCGAGCCACCGCAGATTGGACGCCCGCGGTTCGGCGAGCCCGGTGAAGACCTCATAGTCCCATCCGGCCGCCTCGCAAGCTTCGCGCGTCAGGCCGAACTGGCGCCCCGCGGACCGGACACGGCCAGCGGGCTTAACGTCGATGACCCGGCCCGTGCCGTCCCGCAGCCGGACGAAGAAGTCGGGCACATGCCCCCGGGCACCGTCGGTCCCGCGCGGCCACAAGAACGCGAACGGCTGGGACGCGACCCCAACGACATCCCGGTCATGGTCCGTCGAGAGCAGGAAGTCGCGCTCCAGCAGGCTCTCGAACCCCACATGGGACCGCATCGTGCTGGACCACCACAGGCCCTCGTAGTTCCGCTTGCCCCGCCACGAGAAGAACGCTCGCACCGGAAGTGCCGCCTCAAGCGCGAGCGATGCCAGAGCCGCGGAAAGCGGCGCATTGACCATCCGCCCGTCCAGGCGCGCCAACACACGAGTCTCGTCCGTCATGTTCGAAGGCAGCGACCTCAACGCGCGAGCAACATCCATGGTGGCCATATTAACTGAGACAAACCCCAGAAAGCCGTAGGTGGCCAGGTAAGTTGCGAAAATGGCCAACTAAATTGAGACAGGACA
>NZ_JAKZGX010000056.1:0-5668 GCF_024539665.1 Arthrobacter sp. STN4 | reverse complement strand
GGTGTGTTGGGGCCTCTACCCTTGGTGTTGTCCGGCGGTGTCCTACTCTCCCACATCCTCACGAATGCAGTACCATCGGCGCTGTGGGTCTTAGCTTCCGGGTTCGGAATGGGACCGGGCGTTTCCCCCACGCTATGACCACCGTAACTTTTCCTCCGCACCCCTTGCCGTGGCCCGCCCTGGCGGGGGGTGGTTTGGGGGGGAATCCTGGTTGGTGTCCTGTTGATGGACAACAGTATTTTATTATACACACACCCCCGCAGGGGTGGGTGGTGGTTTTTCCCGTGGGCAACAAGGACCCGGCCGGGTTTGTTGTTGGGGAACCATATAGTGAACGCGAGCAGGTGTGGTGTTGGTTGGTGTTATCAAGTTATCGGCCTATTAGTACCGGTCAGCTTCACGAGTCTTTGGTCCTCGCTTCCACGTCCGGCCTATCAACCCAGTGGTCTGCTGGGGGCCTCCCACACCCTAGGGGTGTATGGAAATCTCATCTTGAAGCGGGCTTCCCGCTTAGATGCTTTCAGCGGTTATCCCATCCGAACGTAGCCAATCAGCGATGCACTTGGCAGTACAACTGACACACCAGAGGTTCGTCCGTCCCGGTCCTCTCGTACTAAGGACAGCCCTTCTCAAATTTCCTGCGCGCGCAGCGGATAGGGACCGAACTGTCTCACGACGTTCTAAACCCAGCTCGCGTACCGCTTTAATGGGCGAACAGCCCAACCCTTGGGACCTACTCCAGCCCCAGGATGCGACGAGCCGACATCGAGGTGCCAAACCATGCCGTCGATATGGACTCTTGGGCAAGATCAGCCTGTTATCCCCGAGGTACCTTTTATCCGTTGAGCGACGGCCATTCCACAATGTGCCGCCGGATCACTAGTCCCGACTTTCGTCCCTGCTCGACATGTCTGTCTCACAGTCAAGCTCCCTTGTGCACTTACACTCGATACCTGATTGCCAACCAGGCTGAGGGAACCTTTGGGCGCCTCCGTTACTCTTTAGGAGGCAACCGCCCCAGTTAAACTACCCATCAGGCACTGTCCCTGACCCGGATTACGGGCCGAAGTTAGATGTCCAAAGTGACCAGAGTGGTATTTCAACGATGACTCCACCCCCACTGGCGTGAAGGTTTCACAGTCTCCCACCTATCCTACACAAGCCACTCCGAACACCAATACCAAACTATAGTAAAGGTCTCGGGGTCTTTCCGTCCTGCTGCGCGTAACGAGCATCTTTACTCGTACTGCAATTTCGCCGAGTTTATGGTTGAGACAGCGGGGAAGTCGTTACTCCATTCGTGCAGGTCGGAACTTACCCGACAAGGAATTTCGCTACCTTAGGATGGTTATAGTTACCACCGCCGTTTACTGGGGCTTAAATTCTCAGCTTCGCCACACAAGTGCAGCTAACCGGTCCTCTTAACCTTCCAGCACCGGGCAGGAGTCAGTCCGTATACATCGTCTTGCGACTTCGCACGGACCTGTGTTTTTAGTAAACAGTCGCTTCCCCCTGGTCTCTGCGGCCCACACCCGCTCACGCCAGCAAGTGGCGGTCACGGGGCAGGCCCCCCTTCTCCCGAAGTTACGGGGGCATTTTGCCGAGTTCCTTAACCATAATTCTCTCGATCGCCTTGGTATTCTCTACCTGATCACCTGTGTCGGTTTGGGGTACGGGCGGCCCGGACCTCGCGTCGATGCTTTTCTAGGCAGCATAGGATCACCAAATTCCCCCCTACGGGGGTCCCATCAGATCTCAGGCACGTCATCAAAGACACAGCGACGGATTTGCCTATCGCTGACCCTACATCCTTAGACCGGGACAACCATCGCCCGGCTTGGCTACCTTCCTGCGTCACACCTGTTAATACGCTTGCCTCCCCGGTTCAGTTCCCACGCGCCCCGCACAGCCTGGTCCCGAAGGACACGCACTGACGGTTTGGGCGGTTAGTATCACCGGTTCAACAGGGACGGTCCTTCACCGGTACGGGAATATCAACCCGTTGTCCATCGACTACGCCTGTCGGCCTCGCCTTAGGTCCCGACTTACCCAGGGCAGATTAGCTTGACCCTGGAACCCTTGATCATTCGGCGGACGGGTTTCCCACCCGTCTTTCGCTACTCATGCCTGCATTCTCACTCGTGCAGCCTCCACGGCTAGTTCACACTGCCGCTTCCATGGCTGCACGACGCTCCCCTACCACTCCAAACCCCTGAACAAGGCAGGACGAACCCGCCCGCTAGGGACATGTTTGAAATCCACAACTTCGGCGGTGTACTTGAGCCCCGCTACATTGTCGGCGCGGAATCACTTGACCAGTGAGCTATTACGCACTCTTTTAAGGATGGCTGCTTCTAAGCCAACCTCCTGGTTGTCTAAGCAATCCCACATCCTTTCCCACTTAGCACACGCTTAGGGGCCTTAGTTGGTGGTCTGGGCTGTTTCCCTCTCGACTATGAAGCTTATCCCCCACAGTCTCACTGCCACGCTCTCACTTGCCGGCATTCGGAGTTTGGCTGACGTCAGTAACCTTGTAGGGCCCATTAGCCATCCAGTAGCTCTACCTCCAGCAAGAAACACGCAACGCTGCACCTAAATGCATTTCGGGGAGAACCAGCTATCACGAAGTTTGATTGGCCTTTCACCCCTACCCACAGCTCATCCCCTCCATTTTCAACTGAAGTGGGTTCGGTCCTCCACGCGCTCTTACACACGCTTCAACCTGGCCATGGGTAGATCACTTCGCTTCGGGTCTAGATCACGCCACTGCAACGCCCTATTCAGACTCGCTTTCGCTACGGCTTCCCCACACGGGTTAACCTCGCGACGTAACACTAACTCGCAGGCTCATTCTTCAAAAGGCACGCCATCACCACAACAAGGCGGCTCTGACGGATTGTAAGCACACGGTTTCAGGTACTATTTCACTCCCCTCCCGGGGTACTTTTCACCTTTCCCTCACGGTACTTGTCCGCTATCGGTCATTAGGTAGTATTTAGGCTTATCAGGTGGTCCTGACAGATTCACACGGGATTTCTCGGGCCCCGTGCTACTTGGGAACATCACCCAGGCGCGCACCATGCATTTCGGTTACGGGACTCTCACCCTCTACGGCAGGCCATTCAAAACCCTTCACCTATACACGCACAACACCCTCCAGGCCGGCAGACCCGGAACGGCAACACCCCACAACCCCGACCATGCAACGCCCGCCGGCTATCACACATGGCACGGTTTAGCCTGATCCGCGTTCGCTCGCCACTACTAACGGAATCACTCTTGTTTTCTCTTCCTGTGGGTACTGAGATGTTTCACTTCCCCACGTTCCCCCCACACACCCTATATATTCAGGTGCGGGTCACCACCTCGCCTCACGACGGGTAGCGGGGTTTCCCCATTCGGACACCCTCGGATCAAAGTTCGGTTATCAACTCCCCGAGGCTTATCGCAGATTCCTACGTCCTTCTTCGGCTCCTAATGCCAAGGCATCCACCGTGTGCCCTTAAAAACTTGACCACAAAAACAGGTCAACAACACACAAAAACCCTTCACAAACAACAAAATTGCTTCAAAAGATGCTCGCGTTCACTATATAGTTCTCAAACAACAACCCCAACACACGCCACCACACCCAAACAACCAGGTGCGCCAGCCACGCGCAGGAAAAACCAGGACCCAACAACACACAAGCGTTGTTGCTCCAGGACCCAACAGTGTGCCAAACACCACCCACCAAAACACAGCAATCCATTCATGACGCTTTCCCCGCAACCACACAATGGCCACCGTACTCACATCGAACCGCCCCGTGCCGGCAGGCACCTGCTTCATTGAAGTTCCACCCTTGAGCAACCCGCCGGGAAACAACCGTTCCCGCTGCAGGCCCTTGCTTCCGCACACCACCAAAACAACCCATGCAGGCCGCCCCGTGGTGCTTGGTGCTCCTTAGAAAGGAGGTGATCCAGCCGCACCTTCCGGTACGGCTACCTTGTTACGACTTAGTCCCAATCGCCAGTCCCACCTTCGACCACTCCCTCCCCTAACGGGGTTGGGCCATGGGCTTCGGGTGTTACCAACTTTCGTGACTTGACGGGCGGTGTGTACAAGGCCCGGGAACGTATTCACCGCAGCGTTGCTGATCTGCGATTACTAGCGACTCCGACTTCATGGGGTCGAGTTGCAGACCCCAATCCGAACTGAGACCGGCTTTTTGGGATTAGCTCCACCTCACAGTATCGCAACCCATTGTACCGGCCATTGTAGCATGCGTGAAGCCCAAGACATAAGGGGCATGATGATTTGACGTCGTCCCCACCTTCCTCCGAGTTGACCCCGGCAGTCTCCCATGAGTCCCCGGCATAACCCGCTGGCAACATAGAACGAGGGTTGCGCTCGTTGCGGGACTTAACCCAACATCTCACGACACGAGCTGACGACAACCATGCACCACCTGTAAACCGGCCGCAAGCGGGGCACCCGTTTCCGGGCGTTTCCAGTTCATGTCAAGCCTTGGTAAGGTTCTTCGCGTTGCATCGAATTAATCCGCATGCTCCGCCGCTTGTGCGGGCCCCCGTCAATTCCTTTGAGTTTTAGCCTTGCGGCCGTACTCCCCAGGCGGGGCACTTAATGCGTTAGCTACGGCGCGGAAAACGTGGAATGTCCCCCACACCTAGTGCCCAACGTTTACGGCATGGACTACCAGGGTATCTAATCCTGTTCGCTCCCCATGCTTTCGCTCCTCAGCGTCAGTTAATGCCCAGAGACCTGCCTTCGCCATCGGTGTTCCTCCTGATATCTGCGCATTTCACCGCTACACCAGGAATTCCAGTCTCCCCTACATCACTCTAGTCTGCCCGTACCCACCGCAGATCCGGGGTTGAGCCCCGGACTTTCACGGCAGACGCGACAAACCGCCTACGAGCTCTTTACGCCCAATAATTCCGGATAACGCTTGCGCCCTACGTATTACCGCGGCTGCTGGCACGTAGTTAGCCGGCGCTTCTTCTGCAAGTACCCTCAACCACACAACGTGCAGCCTTGTTCCCTACTGAAAGAGGTTTACAACCCGAAGGCCGTCATCCCTCACGCGGCGTCGCTGCATCAGGCTTGCGCCCATTGTGCAATATTCCCCACTGCTGCCTCCCGTAGGAGTCTGGGCCGTGTCTCAGTCCCAGTGTGGCCGGTCACCCTCTCAGGCCGGCTACCCGTCGTCGCCTTGGTAGGCCATTACCCCACCAACAAGCTGATAGGCCGCGAGTCCATCCAAGACCAATAAATCTTTCAACCCCCCACCATGCGGCAGAAAGTCACTATCCAGTATTAGACCCAGTTTCCCAGGCTTATCCCAGAGTCAAGGGCAGGTTACTCACGTGTTACTCACCCGTTCGCCACTAATCCCCCCAGCAAGCTGGGGACCATCGTTCGACTTGCATGTGTTAAGCACGCCGCCAGCGTTCATCCTGAGCCAGGATCAAACTCTCCGTTAAAACCTAAACAGACACGCACAAACCCACCGGAAAAAGATGAAGAATGCACGCACAAAATTCGAAACCAGCTAAACGATCAGCCACCCACACAGGGGCGCAGGCAGCCAACCAAATAACCAATCAAAAAACAATCGGCATCAATAAAACTTGGCACACTATTGAGTTCTCAAACAACAACCACA
>NZ_JAKZGX010000055.1:0-5821 GCF_024539665.1 Arthrobacter sp. STN4 | reverse complement strand
GGTCCAGATCGGTACGCACTCCACTGTCAGTGGCGAAACGAGCCATGACGAGCGCTGCATCGCGCAGAGTGTCACGGTCACGCCGTAGGCTGGAGATTTCCTCAGCGGAGACCACCTCGGCGACGACCCGGCCATGTCGGGACAGGGGAACATCGTTTCCCGCTTCAGCCGAGGCAACCAGCGAGGATAGGCCGGCACGGGAGGCTTCTGTGATGGTCATGGTGGTCATACAAAAACTATACAGATTTCTGTGTAGAATTTCAATCGGTCGTGTGCATCGAGATTGGGGTGGTGTCAACGTCGATCGGGACTGGGTTTGGCCCGCTTTCCGAGTTGGCCATAATGGTCAATGGATCACAACGGCTTCGATGTCCCGTAGGGGGAACCCCCTGCGGGACTGTTTTCAGTCGCCCCCTACAGCAATCAGCAATCAGCAATCAGAGCTAGTGGATCGTATGATCCGGGTTGGCCACATCGTAGTCGGCGCGGGAGTTCGCGATGTCTTCCCGGTGGGCAAGAGACCAATCTGCGAGTTGCTTCACCAGGTGGGTAAGGCTGGACCCGAGGTCGGTGAGTTCGTAGGTGACTTGTGCCGGGACGGTTGGAAAAACGCTCCTGGTGACCAGACCGTCACGTTCCAGTCGGCGGACCGTGAGGGTGAGCATTCGTTGAGAGATGCCGTCGATGGCGCGTTGCAGTTCCCTGAACCGCCGGATGCCTGAGGCGAGTTCGACAATCACTAGGACTGACCACTTGTCCCCAACTCGGGCCAGTACGTCCCTAATGCCGCAGTCCGGGTGGTTTTCCTTTCCGCAAGGTTCCAGCAGTGCGGTTACTTCCATGTGCCCCAGTGACATCAAAGTGCCTCCTTGTGCGTTCTTCGGTGGTTACTGAAGATGATCATAGTTACTTTTCAGAACCATAGATAGGAATTTCTCATGATTTTAGTTACCGGTGCTTCGGGCCAGCTTGGCAGTTCCATCGTCGAATCCCTGCAAGCGGCAAGCGTGCCCTTGATTTCGGGGACACGCAGCCCTGCCGTTGGCTCCAGTGATCGATATATGGATTTTGACGACCCTGACGCCCTTGACCTGACCGGCATCGAAACCTTAGTGCTCGTTTCTGCAGGATATGCAGAGGATGACGTTGTCATTGCCCGCCATGAATGTGTAGTCACGGCCGCGCAGCGGGACGGGGTACAGCACCTGATTTACACGAGTCTGGCCACCGCTGGTGACCATCTGGGCTTTGCACTGGCGCACCGTTGGACCGAGCGCCGCATCCAGGAAAGCGGTTTGCGGTGGACGATCCTACGCAATGGGATCTACGCCGATCTGCTCGGTGCTTTGATGGCACCGGACGACGGCGTCATCACCTCACCGCTGGGCAAGGGTGGTGTGGCCGTTGTGACCCGGGATGATCTGGCGGAGGCGGCCGCTGTCGTGGCGAGTAACCCCGAGAACCATGCCGGGAAGGTCTACGATCTGGTGGGTTCCCATGCGGTCACGGCCGAGGAAGTCGCCAGGTATGCAGGACTTCCCTACAAACCTGAATCCCTGGAGGTGCGACGAAAGACCCTAAACGCCAGCGGCCTGCTTCCGTTTCAGCCAAGCATGCTGCTCTCGCTGTACTCCTCCGCTGCACACGGATTCCTGGAAGGAACGGGCGGCGATCTGGAACAGCTTCTTGGGCGACCCCTGAGAGACACGATCCCGGTTGCCGCAGGAACATTGCAATAGTAAAAAGTACTAATGGGAAAGTTCGCACCATTTGGGTGATCTATGGAATGTGCCTTGCCCGGAAGCGGAACCTCTTCCGTTCCGTCGATTGGACAGCGTGGAAGGGCTGTACTGCATCATATCGCTGAGAACTCGAGGAGAAGAGTGTCCGAGTTGCCGTTACGACCCACCTTGATGAAGCCGCTTCGCTTGTAAAGGCGACGGGCCGGATTCCCATCCTCAACGCTAAGACTTACCGCGTTGCAGCCGCGCTCACGAGCCAAGTTCATAAGTGCATCGAGAAGGCGCGTACCTATTTGATTGCCCCGAGCCCCTGAAGCGACACCGATGGTCAGCTCGGGTATGTCCTCCCGAACGAAACCGTACCCCGCGTTTTCTTCGGCGAAGAATCTGCACCAAGCCGAGCCGAGTCCATTGCCTTCGCCATCTTCGGCTATGACCCCAAAATCTCCGTTAGCTGGCCAGCCCACCACGTATTTCGATGAACGAATATCGTCCCTGGAGTTGCGGACCTCACCATTCCAGTTGGCGGCCTCAAGCAAGGAATCGAGAAGAGTGTCGGTGTCTGCGGCAGTGGCGACCCGGATCATTGTGGTCATGATTCGACCCTAATGGATCGGTCTCGAGATACCAGCGCTTCAGTGTGTCGTGGAATTGGACGCATCCTTTCAGCGAAGTTGGCGCGACCTATCATGCGGTCGCCAACCTGTCGTGGAAAGTGCGCGTCAACTTAAAGTGGCTTCCGTAGCGGGAACCGCCTTACACCACGTCAATGGATTTGACCTGATGCACTACCAAAACTGACCAGCCCTATACCAGGTCGGCTGTCATGGGCGAGTGCAGAAGGCTCTATGTCATGGTCCGGATTTCAAACTCGTTTGGGACAGATACCCGGCCTACGGTTGCACGTCCGAAACCCGGCTGGTTGATCAGAACGTTGCCGTTGCCATCCCCTACAAGCCAGAACCCAATCGTCGTTCCGGGGCTGGCGTGTACGAAACCGGGTAAGTCCTTCCTCGGACCTGACAGGAGGAATGTACGTTCCTTGCCGTGCTCGTCCAGCGCCAACAACCGGCAAGTGGCAGTGCCCCGGTAGATGGCCCGTGAGACGAATCGGACTGTCACCGACCGCCACGGGCGGTCACCGCCAGCCTTGTGCGCACGCCGGAAAAGAAACCCGTCAGCGATAAAATATGCGCACGCACCGAAGCCTGGCATTGCCAGGAGCAACGCGGCAAACTCAATATCCGCCCACAGAGGCCCGTCATAGCCGATGATGCGGACCGAGCTTGCGTCCCACGGGTCTAGAGCAACCTTGACGGTTTCTCCACGGAATGGAAGCTCGCTGCAAGGGGCATAACCGGAGAACATGACAGTACGTGGCTGTCCCTCGGACGTGAACTGGACATAGACCTCGCAGTGTTCCCCTTTGGCGTAGAACTAGTGGGTGCGCACTACCCTCGCCTCGGTGACCGGCCAGTTTTCGTGAAATGGTCTTGTCAGAACCCAGAACCCAGAACCCAACGGCCCAGAGCAAAACCGTCAGCACAGCCACGACCCCGGCCACCCAATGTCGTCTCAGGTACCGTCGGCGCAGCCCTGATTCGGCCCAGGCCGGCCCGTCGCCAGAGGGACGGCCATCGGAAATAAGACATAGGTCCCCAACCACCGGGAAGCTCTCAGGATTGCCGCTCATGAGGCCGCTACTCGTCTGACTCGGGAAGGCATGACTCCAACGGCGAGCAGCGCACTTTTCTGGGTGATGAGCTCTGGATCGTGGGTGGGTAACAGAGCGCATCCGATAAACAGTTCGGTCATAGTTTTGAATGTACTGGATCACCCCGTGCACCTGACATTATTCCGGGCGGTTGTCGTCTCAGTCCTCGCCCCACAGCCCGCCCGTCTGCATAGGGGGAACCGTCAGCGGGAACGCCTGACACGGCCGCAGCTCGATTAGCGGCCGGGCTAGGAGATCCTCCTCCGGGGAGGCGCGCCCGTGGTGCCAGCGCGCCGCGAAGACTACGCTTCAGGGCATGAGCGGTTCAAAGTTTTCTGGGAATTACACCGACGGTGCCCGGCGGGCGGTGGTCCTTGCTCAGGAAGAGTCAAGGGCAATGATGCATGACGCGTACATCGCTCCCGAGCATCTACTATTAGGGCTTTTGCACGCATATCCGAACACGGTGCAGACGGCGCTGGGCGTCTGGCCGGATGAAGTGCGTGATGCGATAATGCGTTTCGCCTCCGCTGGTCCGCAGGACACCTCAGAATCGTTGCCGTTCACCCGCATGTCTCTGGAGGTCCTCAAGGCGGCGCAGCGCACCGCGCGTGAGCTTCATTCCGATCACGTCGGGATTAAGCACCTATTGTTCGGGGTGCTGAGTGTCCATAGCGACCGCCTGGATCGTGCGTTGGTCGCTGCGGGTGTGGATCGAGACAGTGCGCAAACGCGGGTAATGGCGGCGCTTACGCGCGGGTGATCGCTGGGTTAGAGCTGGGTAACAGGCAGCGATCGTCCGCCGTCCTATCGTCGTAAGCGCCCGTAAGGGGTCCCTCCGGATACGTATTTCGGTGTCCCGCAAGCCGAACCCCGCATGGAACAGCCAGCTGTTCAGTTGAATCATGGGCAAGTTTTGCCGATGGGTATGTGGATTGTTTGGCTGGTTTGGCCTTTGGTTACGACAAGGGAGATGCATCCTGGTTCTTTGAGCCAAAACCCGCCCGGGTAGACGAGCCAGTCTGCGTTGTCTTGGTTGGAGGTGCAATCGGAGACCGTCAGTTTGTTGGCGATCGTATAACCTGAATTGGACCAGCCGATTTTCATGCTGTTGCGCATCTCCAAGGGGACGCTGATGGTGAAGGCGGTGCCCGCTTTCATTATCAGCCCCATCTTTTGGAAGTGCAGGCCTTCTGCTGTGGCGCCGTCGCTCCATGGGGTTGCGTCGGCTCCGGTGCCGGCGGTGGCGATGAACAGTAGATCCGGCACGCCGGGTTTTCCATCGCTGCCGCCCAAACCAGTGGCGGTAGGCCCAACTGCGATTGGATTGGCGCATTCGAACTCAAGGCTGTCGCCCGTAGCGTGAGGAATGATGCCAGAATCCAGTGAGGCTACTGGGGTGTGCGATGCAGAGCTTTGGACGGGGACATCAGACTCGTTGGGTGACGGCTGGGACGCCGTGCACGCGGACAACGTGATTAAAGCGGCCGCCGTGGCAAATGCAAGGACCGTATAAAATTTCTGATTCTTGTCTTTGGTCCCCATAAGGGAACCCTAGGGCAGAAGAAGGGGACCGACAAGGAGGGCCAACATCCCGAGGGATGCGGTTTTCAAGGTTAAATGACGCATCCCCAACCACCAGAATGTGCGGAGACCACCGTTCCGCACGGAACGCTCTGCGTGACAGCCATGGCTCGGTCTCATTGAACTCGGCATCAGTAGCGAACTGAACGCGGCCCAGACATGGGTTTTGATTTTTTGGCCTAGCGCGGAGGCTAAGCTGTCGCGGAAGTTGGTTGCAGGTTCAACAGTTCAGTTTTGATCGCTTCAACGGCGACTGTTAGGGCGGCGATGGACTTCGGACCGCCATGCCCTTCATCCTCGACGATGATGAGCTCGCTGCCGTTCCACTGCTGGTGAAGCTGCCACGGCGTGATGGCAGGTCCGCTGACATCGCGACGACCGTGAATGAGGTAGCCGGGGATCCCCTCAAGTTCATGGATCCTTGGCAGAATTTCCTGATCGCCCGACAGAAATCCGTCGTTCGACCAGTAGTGCGTTACTAGGAGCGCGAACGTCATGCGTGCTCTCTCGTCATCGAACATTGGCCCGGGCTGCCAATAGGAACTCATCGAGATGTGCCAAGCTTCCCACCGGTCCCACGCGCAAGCGGCCAAGCGAGCATCCTCACGGTCCTCGCCGGCTAGCCGCCGGGCATAGGCCTCCACGACCCGTATGGGGAACCTCCTGCGGGACAAAAAGCCCATGCTGGCCCGTTGCTAGGTAGCATCGGATTAACCGGCGGCAAGGAGGTGGCGAAATGTTTGAGCGATTTACGGATCGAGCTCGGCGTGTTCTTGTCCTA
>NZ_JAKZGX010000054.1:0-6864 GCF_024539665.1 Arthrobacter sp. STN4 | reverse complement strand
ACTGCCTTCATTTAGACACTGCCTTCATTTAGACACTGCCTTCATTTAGACACTGCCTTCATTTAGACACTGCCTTCATTTAGACACTGCCTTCATTTAGACACTGCCTTCATTTAGACACTGCCTTTATTTAGACACTGCCTTTATTTGAACACTGCCTCATTTAGACACTGCCTTCATTCGATGCCCGTTCACGGCATCGAATCCCGTTGGCCGCCGCGGCCCGGGGACCCAAGTCTATTCCGCCGCCGTCCCCGGCAACACGGGTGCCCCGGACTGCTCAAAGACCCAGGGCAGCGCCGTCATGTCCAGCCGGTGGCGGGCACCGGCCGGGCCCGCCCCGGACGCCTCGGGATAGGCCTCGTCCCCGGCCCACACCACGGTGGCCGGCTTTCCCGCCGAGGCAGGCCCGCCGTCGTCGGCCAGCAGGTGGCTCTGGTAGGAAAACGGCACGCCGGCGGCGGCGTCCGCCAGTGCCTGCGCCACCGTGGCGAACGCCGTGAGCCGGTGCAGCGTGACCCAGGTGGGCGTGACGAGTGACATTTCCCGCCGGGCGTGCCGGGCCAGCGCCTCGGCCGGCCCCAGCCAGGCGAAGGCCTCATGCTCGCCCGGGTTGAGGTCCACGCGGGACGTCGGGGCCCGGGCGACCAGGAACCAGGTGCGGAAGCGGCGCGGCAGCCGGCGCATGGGCGTCCACTGGGACAGCGGGACCAGCCGGCCCGGCTCCAGGCGCTGGCCGGTCTCCTCGGCCACCTCGCGCACCCCGGCAGCCCGTGCAGCCTGGGCATCGGTCAACGGCCGCCCGTCCGGCCCCTTCCGGTCCTCCGGGTCCACCTTGCCGCCGGGAAACACCCAGGCCCCCGCAAAGGCCCGGCTGGTGCCCGGCCGCTCCAGCATCAGCACCTCAAGCCCTGGCGCACCGTCGCGCAGGAGCACCACGGTGCAGGCGTCTTCCAGCGGTGCCAGCGGCTCTTTAGTCTCCATGGGGCCAGCCTACCGGCACCGGGGAGGGGGCAGTGCGCCGTCGAAAATAAGGGGCGCAAAGTCCATTGCCAGCTGCTATACACGCGAGTAGTCTCCTATACATGAGTACAGCACCGGACGATCTCACGGGGCGGGCCCGCCTCAGGGACGCGGCCATCGAGTGCTTCGCGGCGCACGGGTTCGGGGAATCCCTGCGCACCATCGCCGCACGCGCGGGAGTCACGGCGGGACTGGTCCGCCACCATTTCGGCTCCAAGGAAAGCCTGCGGGCCGAGTGCGACGCCAAGGTGCTGGAGCGCTATCACACCATGAAGGTGGACAGCCTGAACGTCCCGGCCACGCGCCTGTTCGCCCAGCTGCCCTCCTCACGCGAAGGCGGCCTGCTCATGGTCTACATCCTGCGCAGCATCCAGGACGGCGGCCCCACGGGGCGCACGTTTTTTGAAAGCATGGTGTCCGAGGCCGTCGGCTTCACAAAGGATGCCGTCGCCCGGGGGCTGGTGGTCCCCAGCCGCGACGAGGACGCCCGCACCCGCTTTCTGGTGCAGCAGTCCATCGGCAGCATGCTGGTCAACCTGGCCATGCGCCCCGACGTGCGGCTCGACGACTTTCCGGCCGTCATGGACCAGTACATGGCCGACTCCATGCTTCCCACGCTGGAGCTGTACACGGAAGGCCTGTTTGCGGACAGCAGCTACCTTGACCAGTACCTGGCCTTCACGGCCGGCAACCACCCGCCCGCGGCACCCGCGGACGAAGCTTCGCAGCACCAAGGCAACACTAAGGAATAGCCATGTCCCCCACCATCCCTGCCATTGAAGTGTCCGGACTGCGGAAGCGGTTCGGCCGGACCACTGCCCTGGACGGCCTGGACCTGCGCGTGGAGAGGGGCGCCGTGGCCGGTTTCCTGGGCCCCAACGGCGCGGGCAAGTCAACCACCATCCGCATCCTGCTGGGCCTGATGCGCTCCGACGGCGGCAGCGCCACCCTGCTGGGCGGGGACCCCTGGCACGACGCCGTGGCCCTGCACCGCCGCCTGGCCTACGTGCCCGGTGACGTGAGCCTGTGGCCCAACCTCACGGGCGGGCAGGCCATCGACATCCTCTCCCGGCTGCGCGGCGGCGTGGACAAGGCCAGGCGCGACGGGCTGCTGGACAGGTTTGGCCTGGACCCCACCAAAAAGGCCCGCAGCTATTCCAAGGGAAACCGGCAAAAGGTGGCGCTCGTGGCGGCCTTGGCGTCCGACGCCGAACTGCTGGTCCTGGACGAGCCCACCTCCGGACTGGACCCGTTGATGGAGGGCGTGTTCACCGACTGCATCCGCGAGGCCAAGGCCCAGGGCCGAAGCGTACTGCTCTCCAGCCACATCTTTGCCGAAGTGGAAAAGCTGTGCGACACCGTGACCATCATCAGGGAGGGCCGGACCGTGGAATCCGGCCGCCTGGACGAGCTGCGGCACCTGCACCGCACCACCATTTCCGTCGTGCTGGACCGTGACGCCGCCATCCTGGCCTCCGTCCCCGGCGTCAACGAGCTGGTGGCCGACGGCGCCAAGGCCACCTTCACCGTGGGCGGGGCCGAGCTCGGCGGCGTCCTGGCCGCGGTAGCCTCGTACTCCCCCCGCCAGCTGGTCTCCAGCCCGCCGTCACTGGAGGAGCTGTTCCTGCGCCACTACGGCGCCGTGGACGCGGCCGCCCCGGCGCGGACGGCAGGTGTGCGGTGAGCGCCGCGGCCGCCCTGCCCCGCCGCGCGGCGGCGCCGTCGTCGGCGGGCACACTGGCCGGCTTCGGGCCCTCGGTGCGGTTCATCCTGCGCCGCAACTGGCTGCGGCTGCTGGTCTGGGCGGTGGTGCTGGCGCTCATGATCCCGATCGTCTACACCTCCCAGCAGGCCGCCTTTCCCACGCAGGCCGACCGGAACGCCTATGCCAACGTGGCCAACACCCCGGCCATTGCCGCCATGACCGGCCTGCCCTACGCGGCCGGCAGCCTGGGCGGCATCCTCGTCATCAAGATCTGGATGACCCTCGCCGTCGCCCTGGGCCTGGCCTCCATCTTCCTGGTGGCCCGCAACGGACGCGCCGACGAGGAGGCGGGCCGCACCGAGCTGCTGCGCGGCACGGCGCTGGGGCGGCACGCCTTCAGCCTGGCCAACTACGCAGTTGCGGGCGGACTGTGCGTGGTCACGGGGCTGCTCATCTCCCTGCTCGCCCTGCAGGACGGGCTGCCCGCTGCCGGGTCCTGGGTGCTGGGCGGCTCGGTTGCCGGCGTCGGGCTTGCCTTCGTCGGCATTGCTGCGCCCTGCGGGCAGCTCAGCTCCACCGGCCGCGGGGCCAACTCCCTCGGCGTGGCCGTGCTGGCAGTGACCTACCTGGTCCGGGCCGTGGGCGACGTCAATGCCGGCGGCACCCAGGTCACGGCCCTAAGCTGGTTCTCGCCGATCGGCTGGGGCCAGAACATGCGCCCCTTCGCCCAGGACACCTGGTGGCCGTTCCTTGCCCTGCTGGCCCTGGCGGCCGCCGGCTGCCTTCTGGCGCTGGGCATCGAGTCCCGCCGTGACGTGGGACTGGGCCTCGTGGCGGCAGGCCGCGGACCGGCGCGGGCCACCGCCTTCCTGGCCTCACCGCTGGGACTGTCCCTGCGCCTGCAGCGTGCCACGCTCATCTCGTGGCTGTGCGGGGCCGTCGTTGCCGGCCTGTTCTTTGGCGGCGTCGCCAAGGCCATGACCACGGTCCTGGACCCGTCCAACGCCTACGCCCAGGCATTCCTCGGCGGATCCCGGACCCTGCTCGACGGCGTCCTGGGCACCTTCGTGCTGTTCATCGGCCTGCTGGCCGGCGCGTTCGCCGTCCAAAGCCTCTCCGGCGCCCGCGCCGAGGAGTCCGGCGGCCGGCTCGAACCCCAGCTGGCAGGGTCGCTTGCGCGCTCCCGGTGGCTCGGAGCGCACGTCGCCGTGGCCGCCGGCGGTTCGGCAGCCATGCTGGTGCTGGGCGGCTGGCTCGCCGGCGTGTCCTCGGACGGCGCGGCCACCGCCCCGGCCCTGGCCGGGGCGGCCCTGGCCTACTGGCCGGCCGTCCTGGTGATGATGGGGGTGCTCCTGTTCCTGCACGGCTTCGCACCCCGGCTGGGCACGGGCCTGGGCTGGGCGGTGTACGGCATCTCGGTGGTGGTGGCCATGTTCGGGCCCCTGCTTTCCCTGTCCGACAGTGCCATCAAGGCCACCCCGTTCGGTGCGGTGCCCCGCATGCCGGCGGACGGCTTCGCGCTGCCGCCCCTGCTGCTGCTGGCCTCCATCGCCTTGGTATTGGGAATCCTCGGAATGCGCCGGTTCAGCACCCGCGACATCATGCCCGAATAGGCTCCGGCCGCCGGACGGGGCCGCCCGCCGTCGAACAGGCATAGCCTGAAAGGGCCGGGCAGCTGCCCGGACGGCACTTAGGGAAGGACTTTCCATGGAAGCGGACACGTTGGGCGGAGCGCTGGAGCGCGAACACCGGCAGATCGACGGCGGCATTGAGGCGTACCTGGCCGGACTGGACGGGCCGGCGGACCCCGCGCCGCTGCTGGCGGCGCTCACCGGGCTGCGCCGCCACATCTACCTCGAGGAGCAGTTCCTGTTCCCGCCCCTGAAGGCGGCCGGGCTCATGGGCCCCATCTTCGTCATGCTGCGCGAACACGGCCAGCTGTGGAACTCCATGGACGCGCTCGGGCAGCTGCTTGCCGACGGTGCGGACGCGGACGCCCGCCGCGTCGCCTGCACCGCGCTGCTGGCCCTTCTTGACGCCCACAATTCCAAGGAGGAGCCCATCATCTACACCCAGGCCGACACCATTTTGTCCCAGGATGCCGGGGCCGAACTCCGGGACTTCCTGGCCCGGGGCACGACGCCGGAAGGCTGGGTTGCCGGTGCAGCCTCCCGTTAGCGCCGGGCCGCTGCCGGCCGGTGCTTAAAGTTTTCCCGGCACTGACCCTGCCATCCGCCAGCGCGCTGTGCCATTGTTGAGCCCATGGGAACAATGCTTCAATTCTCCGCGGCCGGGCAGGACTTTGGCGCGTACCGGGCGGAACCGGCCGGCCGCGTCCGCGGCGCCGTGGTTGTCATCCACGAAATTTGGGGGCTCGTGGACCACATCAAGGATGTGGCGGACAGGTTCGCCGCCGCCGGGTACCTCGCCGTGGCCCCCGACCTGATGGGCCTGGCGGGCCTGGACGCCACGCTGCTGGCGGAGCTCGGTGCGGACCGCAGCGACCCCGCCCGCCGCACGGAAATCCAGCCGCGCATCAGGGCGGCGATGGAGCCCATGCGCGAGCCGGGGCGGGCCGGGCAGATCCAGGCCGGTGTCGCCGCAGTGTTTGAGCACCTGGAGGCCAGTGCAGAGGGTGCAGGGCGCACCGCCGTCGCCGGTTTCTGTTTTGGCGGCAGCTATTCCTTCGCGCTGGCCGTGGCCGAGCCGCGGCTCGCGGCGGCCGTGCCGTTTTACGGCCACGCCAACTACACCGTGGCGGAACTGGCCGGGATCCGCTGCCCGGTCCTGGCCTTTTACGGCGAGGAGGACAAGGCCCTCACGGACGATCTCCCGGGCTTGATCGAACGCATGCGCGAGGCCGGGGTCGACTTCAGGTACACGGTCTTCGCCGGGGCCGGCCACGCGTTTTTCAACGACACCAACCCGGTGTCCTACCGCGCGGAGCCGGCCCGGATCGCGTGGACGGAGACGCTCGAGCTCCTGGACCGCACGCTGGGCTGACGCGCGCCCGCAGGCCCGCACCGGCCTCCCGGCACCGGACCTGCCGGGCATGCCGGCAGGAGTCCGACCGCCGAAAACCATGCGGTGGCGGTCAACGGCGGGAGGCGGCCGCCTGCTGCCGCAGCTGCGGGTCAAGGTTGTTGAAGCTGTAGAGGTGGATGCCGGCCGGCGGCAGTGGCTGGGTTTCCAGCTCGGCGACCAGCTGCGCGGGCTGGTAGCGGCTGCCGCCCAACAGCTTCCTGCCCAGTTCCCCCTTGCCCGCGATGAACCGCAGGGAGCTGCCCACCCCGATCTTCGCCGCCAGCTGCAGCAGCTTGGCCCGGGGCACGGACCCGGCCACGCCGGCCCACACGGGCAGCAGCACCCCTTCGTTGCGCAGGCCGTCCATGTAGCCGGCAATCGCCGTCGCGGCAAAGCACATCTGGGTGACCACGTGGCTGGCCAGTTCCTGCTTGGCCAGCAGTGATTCCAGGAGCTGTGGGCCGCTAATGGACGGATGCCCTTCCGGATAGCCTGCCACGCCGATCTTCAGGGTGCCCCCGCCCAGCTCCGCGAGGTCGCGCACCAGGGCTTCACTGGACGGATACGGCCCGGCGGGCGCCGCCCCGTCGCCGCCAATGGCAAAGACCTCGGTGATGCCGGAGGCCGTGCAGATGCGCAGGATGCGGGCAAGTTCGCCGCGTGAGGCCACCAGCCGCGCGGCGAGGTGCGGCACCACCGTGTAGCCGTGCCCGGCCAGCGCGGCCGCCGCCTCCAGGGTGCGGTTGATCCCGTGGTGCGGCAGGCACGTGACCGTGAGGGTCGTGCCCGCGGGAACGTGGGCAAGGACGGCGGGGACAATGTCCCGGGTGGGAATGATTTCCAGGCGGGTGGGCAGCACGGTTGCTTCTGGCCGGTTCTCGCGTGCGGTTAGCGTGCGGCCATGAGGGAGGCGGCTTCCTGGCGGGTGTGCCCGGAGTCCTCGATGCCTTCGGCGATGTGGGCCAGGTGGGCGGGGATGTCGCGGCCCTTCTTGCGCATCGCGGTGGCCCACAGGCGCCCGGCCCGGTAGGAGGAACGCACCAGCGGCCCGGACATGACGCCCAGGAAGCCGATCTGTTCCGCTTCCTCGGAGAGCTCCAAAAATTCCTGCG
>NZ_JAKZGX010000053.1:0-7233 GCF_024539665.1 Arthrobacter sp. STN4 | reverse complement strand
TGGGACAAGGAGGCGGAACGTTCCATACGGAATGGCCAACAAAATTGAGACAGTTCCTACCCCATCCGTCTCAATTTATCTGGCCTCTTCCCACGTCAACATGGCCAACTAAATTGAGACAGGACAGGCTCCAACGGCCCCGGGATTTTCACGCTGCAGTTTTTCCTAGCCGCGTGTGATGGATTCCCCGGTCCGTCCGAGCCAGCCGAGAATCACTTCAAGGCTTTCCGGATCGGGATGCGTGTCCGGCTCGTTGTATCCGTTACCCGGTGTCGCGGCCACCTCGGCGGGGCTGCGCCGGTCTTCCTTGAAAACATGGTTGGCGTTGGGCGGGAAGGCGAAGTCCACATTTGGCATCCCGGCACCGGCTTCCTGAAGCGGGCCCCATCGGCAGGGACGTCAATCTGGACGTCCCTGCCCCCCCGATCAACACCAGCGTGGGAATTCGGACCTGCTGCCGCGGGTCGCGGGCCGATTCGAGCCACAGTTCCCTGGCCAAGGGAAGGTTTGCCGGTGCCTCGAAGCTGGCGAGCACCATCTTCACACTGTCTGGCAGGGCGGGGTCCGGGTCCATCGGCAAGCCGGCATAGGAGGGCGCAGCAGCCTCGGCACCTTTGGGCATCAGCTCCGCTCATCCAGGTGCGACTGCATGCTCAACCTGCCGGTGGGCCTGGGAAAGTTCTGCATCGCATGCGGACCCGACACGCGCTTGTCATAGCGGATCGAGGCGAAACCGGCAATGGCCAAGGCCTCTGCGAACAGCCGGCCGCTGCCGTTGGCGCCGGGAAGAAGCGGTGAGCACCAGTCCCGGTCGTTGGGTCCGCTGCCGGCCACCAGGACCACCGCGGGGAACGGTCCCCCGCCGTCGGGCCGGGCCACCGTCCCTGCCATGGTGATGCCGTCCAGCTCCCAAGACACGTCCACGGATTTCGCCATGCGCCCTTTCCCACAGCCGGCCACCCGGGCGACAACCCTCCGACCCCCTGTCCGCTTGCCAACGCAGGTCCTCCCACTTTGCCCCTGTCTGGAAGCTCCCGGCCGCTGCCATGGACACCCGCGGGCGCGGCACCAATAATGGGGGCATGACGAGATATGTGATCGATGCCCCGGCCGCCATCCAGCTGGCACGGGACGGGGTGGCGATTGCCGACGGCGACCAGCTCGTGGCACCGACAATCCTGCGCTCACAATGCCTCTCATCGCTGTACCAGGCGTCACGGCGGGGTGAGCTGAGTGGCAAGGAGGCCATGGCGCTCCTGGACCGCATCACCTCGATGCATATCCGCTTGCTCGGCGACAGGGTCTCACGGGCCGTCGCCTGGCAGGTGGCGGAGCGGCTCCACCTGGACGACACGGCCAACGCCGAGTACATTGCCGTCGCCCAGCTGCAGGCGGATGCGTTCGTCACCCTCGACCCCGCACTGGCCCGCCAGGCCGAAGGGATCGTCGCCGTCGCACCCCTCGCTGCGCTTTACCCGGCCACGTAGCCGGAGACAGGCCACGGCCGCAGTGTGACGGCGCCCCGGCTTTCAGGTGGCGCACAGGAAGACAAATATGCTGGGAGTTGTGAACAAATCCGCTATCCCCTTCCTCGTCATCGGCGGCATCAGCCTGGTCCTTGGCGGCGTCCTCTCCGCCGCCAGTGCCGGCTCCCCCAGCTACAACTCATCGTGGGCCGTGGCCTACCTGGTGCTGGTGGCCGGCGTCGCCCAACTGGTGCTGGGCCTTGGACAGGCCGGGCTGGCGTCCAGGGAACTCTCCCCGACGTTCCTGTCCGGCGAGGCCGTGGTGCTGAACCTTTCAACCATCGCCGTCCTCCTCGGCACCCTCCTCGCCACACCCGCCCTGACATATTTGGGTGCGGCACTGCTCGTCATTGCCCTGGCGATGTTCATCTGGGCCGTCCGGGGAGCCGGCAGGCACCTGCCGCTGCTCCTCTGGGCGTTCCGCATCATGGTGGTGGTCCTTTTGGTCAGCGCCCCCATCGGGCTGGTCATAGCCCATGCCCGGACCGCATAGGATTCCAGGCCCGGGCGCTTTACGCGGCGGTGTCCGGGCCGTGAAGGTGGGCCAGTCCGCCGTCGTGGTTGAGGATGCTCACGATTTCCACGGGCCCGCCATGGGCGCCGATCCAGTGCGGCACCATGGTGGAAAACTCGGCCACCTCACCGGCGTGCACCAGGATGGTCCGCTCCCCCAGCTCCAGCCGCGCCGTGCCGGAGAGGACGGTAAACCAGTCGCGCCCCGGATGGACACCCAGCCCCCCTGTCCGTTCGGCAGTGATGCGCATTTTGGCGACGACCTTGCCGTGCAGGGCGCGTTCATCGGACAGGATCCACGTGGTCAGCCCCGGGGTGTGCCCGGCCTCGGGCCGGATGACGACGTCCTCCTCCCCCACCGGCTCAACCAGCGCATCCAGGGTGGTGTCCAGGGCCCGGGCAATGGGCACCAGTTGGTCCAGCGCGATCCGGCGGTGGCCGGTTTCCAGGCGGCTCAGCGTTGACGGGCTGAGGTTGCAGCGCGCGGCAAGGTTTTCCAGCGACCACCCGCGGGCGAGCCTCAGGCCGCGCAGGCGCTGGCGGATGACCATGTCCATGGCGAATTCTTGCGTCATGCGCATAAGTATATGCCATCTGCGCATCGGACAGCTACCGTGGAAACCATGACTGATCACGCCCATCACCACCAGGCCGCCGCACACGGACACGCCCACCCCCACGAGGCCGAACTGGCGGACCTCCTTGACTTGGACGCGCAGGTCCTCGGCTCCTACCTTGACGATGCCACGCAGTGGGCTGCCGGGCTGGCGCCCGCGTCCGCCGGCATTGTGGACGTGGGCGCCGGATCCGGCGTGGGCACCCTGGCGCTGGCGCGCCGCTTCCCGCAAGCGGAGGTCGTGGCCGTGGACAGGTCGGACGCCATGCTCAGCCGCACGGTGGCGGCCGCCCGCGCTCAGGGCCTGGACGGGCGCGTGCGTGCCGTCCGGTCGGATGTCAACGAAAGCTGGCCGCCGGAACTGCACGCCGACTTGGTCTGGGCGTCGTCCTTCCTGCATGAGCTCACCGACCCGGACCGCACCATGCGGGACATCCATGCCGCGCTCAGGCCCGGCGGGCTGCTGGTGGTCATCGAAATGGACGGGCTGCCGCGCTTCCTCCCTGACGCCTTCCACGACGGCCTGGAATCCCGGCTGCACGCCGCCCTGGCCCAACGGGGCTGGAATTCCTTCCCCGACTGGCGGCCCGGGTTGGAACGGGCCGGATTCACCGCCGTCGAACAACGCCTGTTCCCCTCAGTGGGACGGCCGACGCCGGAGCTTGCCTCCCGCTATGCCCGCACCTTCCTGGGGCGGATGGGCCCGGCACTTGAAGGCATCGCACCCCCGTCGGACCTCGAGGCCCTGCAGCACCTGCTCACCGACGACGGCCCCGGTTCGCCCCTGTGCAGCCCGGACCTGGAGGTCCGCGGCAGCCGCATCGCATGGGCGGCACGCAGGCAGTAGCCGGTGCGCCAGCCGCCGGGGCCCGCACCGGTACTCTGGATGCATGGCCAAGCACGACGCCGTTTCCGCGGACATCCTCATGCCTTCAGTCCGGGACGCACTCGCAGTCCACAGCATTGCCCACGAGGTACTCCCGTGCGCCGACGAGCTGTCCGACACTGCCGTCTTCTGTGCCCACTACAACGTCGCGCTCGGGCAGGCCGCGAACACCATCGTCGTGACCTCGCGCAAGGTGGAGCCGTCCGTGCAGGCCGTGTGCGTGGTCCTGGGCACCACGCGCCTGGACGTGAACAGGAAGGTCAAGGAGCTGCTCGGGGTGAAGCGGGCGTCCTTCGCCGACGCGGAGCTGACGGTGGAATGCACCGGCATGGCCATTGGCGGCGTCACGCCCTTTGGCATCTCGGGCATGCCCATCTACGTCGACAGTGCGGTCCTGGAACAGCCCGAGGTCATCATGGGCGGCGGCAACCGCACCAGCAAGCTGCGGCTGGCCCCGGACGGGCTGACCCGACTGCCCGGCGTCGTGGTGGTCGAGGGGCTGGCGAAGGGGCCGGAGGCCGGCTGAGGCGCCAATCCCGCGCCGTCTGTGAGAATGGCCCCATGAGGTTTGCCAAGACGCCCGTGCGCCACATCGGCGAGGATCCCCACGAACCCCTGCCCCGGAACGAATGGCCGGCCACGCTGGCAGCCGTGCGCCAGCTCCTGGACGCGGGGCTGGACTTGGGCCCCGCCACGGTCCTTGTCGGGGAGAACGGCGCCGGCAAGTCAACACTTGTCGAGGCGATCGCCATGGCCTACGGGCTCAACCCTGAGGGCGGCTCCACGGGCGCGATGCACCGCAGCCGGGCCACCGAGTCCGCCCTTGCCAACAGCCTGCTGCTGGCCCGCAACCCCGGGGCCGGCAGGTACGGCTACTTCCTGCGCGCGGAAACCATGCACGGCTTCTTCAGCTACCTCGAGGACAACCCGTCCACCACCAGGGCGGACGCGCCGTTCCACCGCATGTCGCACGGGGAGTCGTTCCTGTCCCTCGCCGAGGACAGGTTCCGGGGCGGCGGCCTGTGGATCCTGGACGAGCCGGAGTCCGCCCTGTCCTTCACCGGCTGCCTGTCCGTGCTGGCCGTTCTCCGGGAGCTCTTGGCCGACGGCGGTTCCCAGGTCATCCTCTCGACCCACTCGCCGCTGTTGGCGGCACTGCCGGGTGCGGACATTTACGAGGTGGGCGGCTGGGGGCTGCGCCCGGCGACCTGGGACGGGCTGGACCTGGTGCGCAACTGGCGCTCCTTCCTGGACGCCCCGCAGCGCTTCCTGCGCCACCTTTAGCCGTCGTACGCGGCCTGCAACGCGGCAATGTCCAGCTTCCCCATGCCCAGCATGGCCTGCATGGCACGTCCGGCACCGGCCGGGTCGGGTCCGTTGAGCACCGTGGGCAGCATGGTGGGAATCAGCTGCCAGGAGACCCCGAATTTGTCCTTCAGCCAGCCGCACTGGCTTTCCTGGCCGCCGTCGGCCGTCAGGGCGGCCCATTTGGCGTCGAGCTCCTCCTGCGTGTCAAAGTACAGTTCAAAGGAGATGGCCTCGTTGAACGTGAACTCCGGCCCGCCGTTCAGCCCCCGGAAGCTGCGTCCTTCCAGTTCGAACTGGACAGTCAGCGCCGTGCCTGCCCGGTAGGGGCCGCCGTGGCCCCACCGGGCCACGTCCTTGATGCTGGAGTTCTCGAAGAGGCCGACGTAAAACTCCGCCGCTTCCTCTGCCCGCCCGTCAAACCACAGGCACGTGCCGATCTGTCCCACGCCCACCACTCCCCTTGCCATTGCATGTGCTGGACACTTTAGCGGCGGCCGGGCCCGGCAACAAGGGCCCGGGCCAGGATGCCGGACACCACCGGGGCCAACCGGACGGGGCCGCCCGGTGCCGCCCGGTGCCGGGCCGGCGCACCATTGCGGCTAAGCCTGTATCCACCGATCTGGGTTGGGTCTGTGGGGAATCCTGAATTTTGTTGATTTTGGGATTTTTGGGCAGGACCCGGTGGTCGGCCTCGCTGCCGCTGATGTTCCACTTTTTGGTTCCTGGGTTGCGCCCGTTGGGCTGGGTTGACGGGTTTATGCGGCTTGTGGCGGTGCGTGGGTGGCGGTGAAGAGGTTCTCCCAGGCGGTTTGCCATGGCCAGTCTTGGGGAAGATGTAGTTTGATGCGCCGGGCGCTGGAAGCAACCCTGCCGGGGACGTTGATGAGCTTGGTGCGGATCGTGCCGGTCCGGGCTTTCGCGAACATGCCTTCGGCGAGGATCCCGGCGGTGCGGGTGAGGTTGTAGGCCATGACCGCGGCGACCAGCCAGGCCGAGTTCGCCGCGAACTTTCCGGAGGGCAGGTGGGCCAGGGCACTGTCCTTCAGGTCGGCGTTGACCTGCTCGATCCGGGCATGTTTGCGGTGGACCTGGTCCGCGGCCACGGTATCGAGCATGGCGGCTGTGACGGTGGTGAAGAAGGCATGGAAGCGGTGCGTGTCAAAGAGCGTCGGCTGCCCGTCGGTGGCTTTCGGGTTCAGTTCGGGGATGCGTCGCACGACCAGGCGCCCGGGGATCCGTTCGCTTTTCTTGCGGGAGGAGAACGCGGTGAACGGGATTTGGGCGACTTCCGCTGCTGACACCCACGCCTGGCTGTCTTCGTCGTAGACGGCGTTGGTGTACTTGATCGGTGTCCATGCATCCGCCGGTATGGCGGTGATGGCGCGTTTGACGGCCGGGTTCATGGGTACCGTGACGGAGACGTCGGCGCCGCCGGCCAGGGCGGCACTGACTGCCGGGTGGCCGTAGTAGGCCGAATCAAAGCGACACAATACCGGCCCCTGCACCTTGGTGCGTTTGAGGGTTCCCAACGCTTCGGTCACGAACTTCTTTGCCCCACGGGCGGAGTTCGCGGCGCCCTTGCGCAGGCGTTGGCCGATGATGACCGGTGCGGTGTCTTCCCTGGAAACGGTGGCCAGGACGGCGTTGAGCCCACGGACCCCGGAGTAGCCGTAACCGGAGCCCTGCTTCTGGTAGCCATGAACCTCCACGATCGTGTCGTCTACATCCACGAACATGAAGTCTTCCCCGGAAGGTGCCCCGAACAGGGGCGCCTTCCTTGCCAGATTGATCAGGAGCCGGGAGGCCACAGCATCAAGCTGCTTCACGTGCCCGAAGGTGAAGGTGCGCAGGAACGATCCCAATGTTGACGGGGCGTAGCAGCCGGAGAAGACTTTCTTCATCCCGCCATGGCGCAGCAGGGCCATGTCATCAATCGAATCGGCCCCGGCCACCATGCCCGCGACCAGTGCCGCGACCTTCAGCCCGGCATTGGCGCCCTTGTCCGTCGGGATCGTGAGCCACTCATCAGCGAGCAAATGCAGGCCCGTCTCCTCGGCCAAGCGCATCACCGGGACCAGGCCTGTGGGGGACACGAGGTTCTCCTCGTCAAAGGAAACTGACATGGCCGCTACGGTATGGGAAACTTGCATCTGCGAGATGTCCTTCATTTTCGTGAAAATTGATCTGTGGTAAGTCCAATTTTCCCCGAAAAGACGGGCATTTCGTGTTTAAAACGCCGAGCGACCCCCGAGTTTTATCGGTGGACCCTTTTATGTTCAAAGTCAAGCCGTGAGATGTTGTAGCTGACGATAGATGCTGCGGGCAATATAGCGTTTCAGGATGCGTTTGATCTCGCGGTAGCTCAAGCCTTGTGCGGTGCGTCG
>NZ_JAKZGX010000052.1:0-7435 GCF_024539665.1 Arthrobacter sp. STN4 | reverse complement strand
CGGCGTTGGCGGGTCAGTGGATCTGGCCGTATTCGGCGAAGGGTTCGACGGCGTTGGCGGGTCAGTGGATCTGGCCGTATTCGGCGAAGGGTTCGACGGCGTTGGCGGGTCAGTGGATCTGGCCGTACTCGGCGAAGGGTTCGACCACGTTGGCGGGTCAGTGGATCTGGCCGTACTCGGCGAAGGGTTCGACCACAACGCAGGCGTAAGCCACAACAAGGTTCCGGCCCCTACGGCCGGGCAAAAATAAATCCTTTCGAACCACAGGAAATGCGGGACTGGCCGGAGATCCGGCCGGACCCGCATTTTCCTTGTCCGCTGCAGGGAGTGGCAACCGGACAGATTCACGGCAGCTTTTTTGTCGATCGCGCTCCCGCTAGGCGACGTGCGCCACACTAATGTTGATGGCAGCGGGCCGGCCAGGTCCACCCGGCCCCGCCCCACACCGCCGTGGGCAGGCGGGGATTGTACAAAGGAGTCAAAGGAGACCCCGCCATGTCCCAGCTGCTGAGCACTGAAGCCCCCCGCACGCAACAGGCCCGCCGGCCGGATCCGGTGACGGCGCCGGCCCCGTTTGCCGCTGCCGAAAGCACCCCCGGGCAGGTCCCAGCCACCACGCGCGGTACGGTCCCCTGCGACACTGAATGCCCCTACTGCGCGGGACCCGAAACCGACTGAAAGCGGCGCCCGCCGCCATTTCGCATAGAATCTATCCCTGACACCTGCGCTGGCGCAGCCCCTGGCCCAAGGGCGCAGCCTTTGGCATGCCCCAAAACACAGGCTGACCCCTGCCTGTGACACGCCGCGCGGGCCCCACCACAACGAAGGATGGATGCAAAAACCTTGAAAACCTACCGGTTGGCCACCCGACGCGGAAGGGCTGCGCTCGGCGCGGCACTGACCGTCCTGGCCCTGTTCCTAGGCGCTGCCTCGGCGTCCGCAGCCGTGCTCCCGGCACCCGCCACCGCGCCCCAGGCCGCTCCTGCATCCGCCCCCGCGGCGGCAACGGACGCCAAGGGCAAGACCTTTGCCATCGCTACTGACACCACGTTTGCACCGTTTGAATTCCGCAACGGCAGCGGCGACCTGGTCGGCATCGACATGGACCTGCTGCGGGCCATCGCCGCCAACCAGGGCTTCACTGTGGACATCAAGTCCCTCGGCTTTGACGCGGCCCTGCAGGCACTGCAGTCGAACCAGGTGCAGGGCGTGATCGCCGGCATGTCCATCACGGACAAGCGCAAGCTCATCTTTGACTTCTCCGACCCGTACTTCGACTCCGGCGTCCAGATGGCCGTGGCCGAGAACGACGACACCGTGAAGGACTACGCGGCGCTGAAGGGCAAGACGGTTTCCGTCAAGCGAGGCAGCGAGGGCGAAACGTTCGCCAACTCCATCAAGGACAAGTACGGCTTCACCGTCAAGTCCCTGGCCGACTCCGCGACCATGTACGACGACGTCAAGGCCGGTAACTCCGTGGCAGTATTTGACGACTACCCGGTCCTCGCCTACGGTGTCAGCCAGAACAACGGGCTGAAGATCGTCACACCCAAGGAACGCGGAAGCTCCTACGGTTTCGCCGTCAACAAGGGCCAAGACGCCGATCTCCTGGCGGCCTTCGATGCGGGACTGGCCAATTTGAAAGCCAATGGCGAGTACCAAAAGATCCTCGACAAATACCTGGCGGCACCGGAAACCGTGAAGCAGACCGGCTTTGTTGACCTGCTGGTGAACAGCTTCCCGGCGCTCATGAAGGGCCTGGGCATGACGCTGCTGGCCACGGCGCTCTCCCTCGTCATCGCCCTGGTCCTGGGCGTCCTGTTCGGCTTCTTCAAGGTCGGGGAGAACAAGATCCTGCGCGTCATCGCCAGCATCTACGTGGAAATCTTCCGCGGCACGCCGCTGCTGGTCCAGGCCTTCTTCTTTTACTTCGGCCTGCCCCAGCTCACCGGACAGCCGCTGAATGTGCTGACGGCCGGCGTCATCACGCTGAGCCTGAACGCCGGGGCGTACATGACCGAAATCGTCCGTGGCGGCATCCAGTCCGTGGACCCGGGCCAGCTGGAAGCCAGCCGCAGCCTGGGCCTGGGCTACGTCACCTCCATGCGCCGCGTGGTGGTGCCGCAGGCCATCAAGATCATGACGCCGTCGTTCATCAACCAGTTCGTCATCACCTTGAAGGACACCTCGCTGCTGGCCGTCATCGGTTTTGCGGAACTGACCTACCAGGGACAGCAGATCTACGCGTCCAACTTCCGCACCGGTGAAACGCTGATCATTGTGGCGGCCCTGTACTTTATCGTGATCTTCATCTTGACCCAGTTTTCCAACGCCCTGGACAGGAAGTTCAACAAATGACCGCCACCACGCATGCAAAGAGCGCAAAGATCAGCGTCCGGGACCTGAA
Organism: Arthrobacter sp. STN4; assembly: GCF_024539665.1. NCBI lineage: Bacteria > Bacillati > Actinomycetota > Actinomycetes > Micrococcales > Micrococcaceae > Arthrobacter > Arthrobacter sp. STN4. The sequence continues at coordinate 5,028 of NZ_JAKZGX010000052.1, read as the reverse complement.
AAAGTCTTTCGGCGCCAACGAGGTCCTCAAGGGCATCGACGTGGATGTTGCCGAGGGGGAGGTGGTCTGCGTGATCGGCCCGTCCGGTTCGGGCAAGTCAACGTTCCTGCGCTGCCTGAACAAGCTCGAAGACATCACGGCCGGCACCGTCACGGTGGACGGCTTCGACCTCACGGACCCCAAGGTGGACCTGAACGCCGTCCGCCAGCACATCGGCATGGTGTTCCAGCACTTCAACCTCTTCCCGCACATGAGCGTCATCCAAAACATCATGCTGGCCCCGGTTGAGCTGAAAAAGCTGGACAAGGCCGCCGCCCGGGCCAAGGGCATGGAGCTGTTGCAGCGCGTGGGGCTTGCCGAAAAGGCCGACGCGCGTCCGGCGTCGCTCTCCGGCGGCCAAAAGCAGCGCGTGGCCATCGCCCGCGCGCTGGCCATGAACCCCGGCATCATGCTCTTTGACGAGGCCACCAGCGCCCTGGACCCCGAAATGGTCGGGGAAGTGCTCCAGGTGATCCGCGACCTCGCCGCCGAGGGCATGACCATGGTGGTGGTCACGCACGAGATGGGCTTCGCCCGGGAAGTGGCCGACCGCGTCATCTTCATGGACGCCGGCGTCATCTGCGAGGAGGGCGCGCCGGAGGCAATCTTCTCCCGCGCCGAGCAGCCGCGCCTGCAGGACTTCCTGGCCAAGGTCCTTTAGCGGAACCCGCGGGGCGGCCGGCCGGCCGCCCCGCCATCCTGCCGCCGTCGGCGTTCGACGGCGGCACAACTGTGTGAGGAGGCAGCCGCATGGAGCTGCAAGGGGTTGTCGAGGAGATCGTCCACGATGTCCAGCCGCTGCTGGGACAGGGCGCCGTGGCGTCCTATATCCCGAGCCTGGGCAGCGTGCCGCCGGGGAATTTCGGCATGTGCGTGGCCATGTCCGACGGCCCGGTCTACGGTGCCGGGCACTGGCGGGAGCCGTTTTCGATCCAAAGCATCTCCAAGGTCTTCTCCCTGGCGCTGGTCATGTCCTACGACTACGACTCCATTTGGCGGCGCGTGTTCCGTGAGCCGTCCGGCACGCCCTTCAACTCGATGCTCCAGCTTGAGGCGGACAACGGCATCCCGCGCAACCCGTTCATCAATGCGGGGGCCATCGTGGTCACCGACAGGCTGCTGACCCTGACCGGCGACGCCGCCCGCTCCGTCCGCGGATTGCTGCGCAAGGAGTCCGGCAACCCTGCCATCGCCTTCGACGACGCCGTGGCCGCTTCCGAGGCGCAGCACGGGCACCGGAATTCAGCCATGGCCCACCTGCTGGCCAGCTATGGCAACCTGGAAAACCCGGTGGAGGACGTCCTCGACAACTACTTCCACCAATGCGCCCTCCGGATGTCCTGTGAGGACCTGGCCGTGGCGTCCCGTTTCCTGGCCCGCCACGGCGTTTCGGCCGGCGGCACGCCGTTCCTGAGCCCCAACCAGAGCAAGCGGGTCAATGCGGTCATGCTGACCTGCGGGACGTATGACGCCGCCGGCGAATTTGCCTACCGGGTGGGCCTGCCCGGTAAAAGCGGCGTGGGCGGGGGCATCGTGGCCATAGTCCCGGGCCGCTGCGCCGTCACCGTCTGGGGCCCCGCATTGGGTCCCAACGGCAACTCGGTGGCCGGCATCGCCGCCCTCGACGCCTTCTCCACGCGCACCGGCTGGTCCATTTTCTGACCCGTCCGCCGCCGGCCCTTAAACGGTGACGGCGTGCCATGCCGGCGGGGGCGTATGAAAGTTCACACGCCCCCGCCAGCTTGGCACGCCGTCGAAAGCAGCCCGGGGCCTAGCAGCCGTAGTAGAGCTCGAACTCGTACGGGTTCGGGCGCAGCTGCAGGGGCTTGATCTCGTATTCGCGCTTGTATTCGATCCAGGTGTCGATCAGGTCCTGGGTGAACACGCCGCCGGCCTGCAGGAACTCGTTGTCGTCCTCGAGGGCGAGCAGCGCCTCCTCGAGCGACTCGGGGGCCTTGGGGATGTCCTTGGCCTCCTCGGGGGGCAGCTCGTACAGGTCCTTGTCGATGGGAGCCGGGGGTTCGATCCGGTTCTTGATGCCGTCAAGGCCCGCCATCAGCTGGGCGGAGAACGCCAGGTACGGGTTGGAGGAGGGGTCCGGTGCGCGGAACTCCAGGCGCTTGGCCTTCGGGTTGGAGCCGGTGATGGGGATGCGGATGCCGGCGGAGCGGTTGCCCTGCGAGTACACCATGTTGACGGGGGCCTCGAAGCCCTTGACCAGGCGGCGGTAGGAGTTCACCGTCGGGTTGGTGAAGGCGAGCACGGCGGAGGAGTGCTTGAGCAGGCCGCCGATGTACCAGCGGGCCAGGTCGGACAGGCCGGCGTAGCCCTTTTCGTCGTAGAACAGGGGGGCGCCGTTGCTCCACAGCGACTGGTGGCAGTGCATGCCCGAGCCGTTGTCGCCGAAGACCGGCTTGGGCATGAACGTTACGGACTTCCCCCAGGCCCAGGCGGTGTTCTTGATGACGTACTTGAACTTCTGCAGGTCGTCCGCGGAGTGGACCAGGGTGTTGAACGTGTAGTTGATTTCCGCCTGGCCGGGAGCGCCCACCTCGTGGTGGGAGCGCTCAACAGCGAGGCCGGCGTTGTCCAGCTCGATGCACATGGCATCGCGGAGGTCGGCCTGGTGGTCAATCGGTGCCACCGGGAAGTAGCCGCCCTTGACGGGCGTCTTGTAGCCGAGGTTGCCGCCGTCTTCGGCGCGGCCCGTGTTCCAGTTGGCCTCTTCGGAATCAATCTTGTAGAAGGAGCCTTGGGGGGAGGATTCGTACTGGACGTTGTCGAACACGAAGAACTCGGCTTCGGCGCCGAAGAAGGCCGTGTCGGCAATGCCGGTCGAGGCAAGGTAGGCCTCGGCCTTTTCGGCCACGCCGCGGGGGTCGCGGTGGTAGGGGTCACCGGTGCGGGGGTTCACGATGGAAAAGTTCAGGGCCAAGGTCTTTTCCTTGCGGAACGTGTCCACAAAGGCGGTCTTCGGGTCCGGGATGAGCTGCATGTCGGACTCGGCGATGCCCTGGAATCCGCGGATGGACGAGCCGTCGAACAGCTGGCCATGGACAAAGAAATCAAGGTCCACCGTCTTTGCCGGCACGTTGAAGTGCTGCTGGACACCGGGCAGGTCGGTGAATCGGATGTCGATGAACTTCACATCTTCATCCTTGATGAACTGGAGGACTTCTTCCGCGTTCTTGAACATCTACGCTCCTTGGCGTTCTGGATTCCGGCCGATCGGGTTCGGCCATGGGTGCTTTACGCAACTAACAAAAGGCTATGTCTGGGCCATTACTCAAGGGTGTCAGAAATGTTTCCGGCACGTTACGACCACCCCCGTGGGGACGGATTGGTCCGCCGCCGGTAGGCTGGAGGGGTGGTAAATCGTAAAGACATCGGGTCCTGGCTCAGTGGGCCTGACACCTCCAATATATCCAAATACCCGGGCGAACGGTTGGGACTGCCCGAATCCGGGCGTGGTTCGATGGCCCGTTCGGGACGCAGGATCCTGGCGATCTGCATCGACTGGGGCCTGTGCTACTTGATTGCAGCCGCCTTTTTCCACAGCAATTCAACTGCCGTTCTCGGCATTTTTGCCGTGGAACAAATGGTGCTCGTGGGCACGCTGGGCTACAGCGTGGGCCACCGGATCATGGGGATTCAGGTCCAGAGGCTCGACGGCGGCCCGGCCGGCCTGCTCGCAGGCGTGGTCCGCGCCGTGCTCCTGTGCCTGGTGATACCGGCCGTGATCACCGACGCCGACCACCGGGGCCTGCATGACCGTGCCATGAAAACCATCCTGGTCCGCCGTTAGGGCGGCCGGCACAAACAACAACCCAAAAAAGCAGTGCCCGGCGGAATATCCGCCGGGCACTGCTTGTACCTTGGCGCCGTCTCCGGCGGAAATCCCTGGCCTAGCGCCCGCGTGCAGACTTCCGGTCCGGGCGTGCCTTGTACGGGTCGATGCCCTTGGGGATGGGCAGCTTGTTGCCCATGGAGCTGATGCGCTTGTTGACGGCACTGACCTCAACCTTGGTCAGCTCGCCCTTGAGCTTGTTCATCTTCTTCGTCAGCTTCGCGATCGGCACCTGCCCCTCGCCGTTGCCCGTTTCAATCACCGTGACGGCGACGTTGGGCAGGATGCGCCCCAGCCGGCGCCGTTCGGCGTCCACCAGGCCCTTGATGCGCGTGGAGGGCCCCTCGGTCACCAGCACAATGCCGGCCTTGCCGATGGCACGGAACACCACGTCCTGGGTCCGCGGGTTCACGGCGGCGGGCTGTTCTTCAAAGATCCAGCCCTTCTTCAGGGAGCTCAGGGCCGCACCTGCAGCGCCGGGCTTGCCTTCGATCTGGGCGTAGGCGGCACGTTCGGCGCGGCGTGACATGAGCAGCAGCGCGGCCAGCAGGCCCAGCGGGATGCCGACCAGCAGGCCGTTGATCCAGGAGTGCGGCGGGATCAGCAGCGCCACCACCAGGGAGATGACGATCAGGCCCAGGAATGCGCCAAGCATGACCCAGGTGACCATGGGATCGTGGCGGCGCGTCATCTTGAAGATGTCCACCATTTGCTTGAGGCGGCCGGGCTTCTTTTCCTTCTTGGCGCCGCCCTTGGCGGCGCGGTTGAAGAGGGAGCGCTTCGGCTTGTCGGCGGCGGCGTGTGCTGAGTCAGTGGATTTGGCCATAGTAAGTCAATTCTAGCGGGTATTGGGTGCGTTCGGTGCGCAAAGGGGCCGCCGGGCTGCCCGAGGGCTGCCCGGCGGATTCCGGCGTGCGGTTAGCGTGCGGCGATGAGGGAGGCGGCTTCCTGGCGGGTGTGCCCGGAGTCCTCGATGCCTTCGGCGATGTGGGCCAGGTGGGCGGGGATGTCGCGACCCTTCTTGCGCATCGCGGTGGCCCACAGGCGCCCGGCCCGGTAGGAGGAACGCACCAGCGGCCCGGACATGACGCCCAGGAAGCCGATCTGTTCCGCTTCCTCGGAGAGCTCCAAAAATTCCTGCG
>NZ_JAKZGX010000051.1:0-7731 GCF_024539665.1 Arthrobacter sp. STN4 | reverse complement strand
CAACGACACCCTGTAGCCCATCCCTCCAGCACACCAAAGCACCCGAACATGCACCAGAGATTTCGCGAGCACTTCCCAAATGAGGCACGCACCCCATTACGCGAGCACTTTTCATGAGTCTCGTCGACCCCTTGCCCCGGGGCCCCGGCGGGGCGATGCTGGTGGGATACCACCCCGCCCCGGAAGGACCGCCATGAACAACCCCGTGAACTACTTTGAGATCGGATCCCCGGATCCCGAGGCCGCCTCGGCCTTTTATTCAGGCTTGTTTGGCTGGCCCGTCGGCCCGCCCTCCGAGGGCAGCTACAGCATGGTCGACGGCGGCAAGGGCGGCCTGTGGGACACCTCCACGATGGGCGCGGGAACCTGGGCCATCTTCTACGTCCAGGTGGACGACGTCGCGGCAGGCATTGACAAGGCGGTGGGCCTGGGGGCCAGGGTTGTCGTGCCCCGCGTGGACAACGGGACCATCCAGTTCGCCCACCTTGAGGACCCGCAGGGAAACCGGTTCGGCATCTGGCACCCGAACGCCGGCTGACGGATGTGGGCCGGCGCCCCCGGCGCCGGCCCACACGCATCGTCGATCAGGCGGCCGACCTGGAACGGCCCTTGATGGCCCCGTAAATGCCGGCCACGACGAGGCCGCCGACAATGGCCAGGATCCATGAACCGATGTTCCAGAAGGACATGCCGCCGCTGTGGAAGAGCAGGGCGCCGATCCAGCCGCCGACGATGGCGCCGACAATGCCGAGGACCAGGGTCGTGATCCAGCCGCCCCCGACCCTCCCGGGCATGATTGCCTTGACGATGGCCCCCACGATCAGGCCCAAGATGATCCAAGATATGAAACCCATTGTTCCTCCCTATGTTGATCCTGCCGTCGTACCTGTGCGTCATGCTGTGGTGGTGATACCGACAGGCTGCGCCCGGTGTGGGCGTCGGCCATGTCCATAAACTAGCCAAGAAGGATCCGCACGTCCAGCCCCGGGCCGGCGGATCCGTCACGGGCCGCCACTGCCAGTGCGGGCGCCGGGCCCGGTCTCGGGCGGGTAGCTGACCATGATGCCGTCGACGCGGGCAAACGACGTCAAGCGGTGCGGCCTGGCGGGCCTTTCGTCCAGGATGTCCAGGACGGAAATTCCGCGCACCAGCAGGGCATCGCCAATGAGGGAACGGTGGCAGCGCCACGGCACGGCTTCGGCACACATGATGGCGGTGCGCCCGCCGCGGGCGTCGGCGATGAGCCCCTCCAGGGCCTGCACAAATTCCGGTGTCTGCATGTAGTCGGCATAGCCCCGGAAGGATGCGTTCCGCCAACCGCCGTTGGGGCTGTCCCGGTGCGTGTGGCGCAGTCCGCCCAGCCCGGCGGCCCGTTCGTAGCTGATGCCCGCCGCGGGCAGGTCCACCGCCAGCGCAGCCTGCATGAATTGCGGGTTGTGCCTGGACTTGGGGATGGTGCGCACGTCCACCAGGCGCCCAATGCCGTGCGCCGCCAGAAGCTGAAGGAACTCCGGGAACGGGTGTGTGGAGTGCCCCACCGTGTAGATTGCCAACGCGTCCATGCCCTCCACGCTACGCCCGGTTGGCTGGCGCAACGTGGAGGGCATGGGCGCAGCCTTGACCCATGGAGGGCGCTGAGGCTGGCGGATCCGGCGGCACCTTTGCATCCGGCGGGTGTGCCCGGGCCGTACTGCGCCGCGTGCCGGAACCCGCCGGGAACGGCCTGCTCGCCGTGTACGTGTACTTCCACGGGGCGGCTGGACGTCCGGGGACAAGGTGCCGCCCACCAAGGACGGTGCCAGTCAGGCCGCGGCCGGCCTGGTGGTGGTGAACGCCAACTACCGCAAGGCGCCACGGTTCACTTTGGGCCACGTGTTGCAGGACGCCAATGCCGCGCTGGCGTGGGTGGCCGGCAACATCGCCCGACTCGGCGGGGACCCGCCACGGGTGGTGCTCGGCGGCGACTGGGCCGGCAGCCAGATTTCCGCGCCCATCACGGCCGCCACCTTCCGCCCTTCGCCGGCCGGGTGCTACAGGCTGCAGCCGGGCCTGCCCGCGGCCAGCCTGAAGGGCCTGGTGCAGCACTGCAGCGTGGCGGACCATTTTCGTCTTTTTCGATCCGGGATTCGTGCTGAGCCTGAACTTCATCCGCATGCTCATGCACGGGCCGGGGACCGGCAGGGACAGGACGCGCCTGCGCGAGGCGGCCGACTACATGTCGCCCATCGAATGGCCGGAGGCCCGCTGCCCGCCGGTGTTCATCACCACGCCGGAACGGGACTTTTTTACACAGCCAACCTGAACCTGATCGCCAGCCTCCAGCGCCACGGCGTCGAGGTTGACCCGTTCGTGTACGGCTGGGAAAGCGCCAACACCGAACACACCTGGCAGCAAAACTTCCGCTTCCCGGAGTCCCAGGAAGTGTACCGGCCCCTACATTCCTTTGGAGGGGGGCGGCACGCCAGATACCGACGAACTGCTCGACGCCGGGCTGCCGGACCTTAACTGGGCGCCGCTTGGCCCGGAATTCGCCCGCTCCACCTTTGACGCCCCGTGCGGCGCGCTCGCCGCCATCTGACCGGGCGATCCCGCCGGGCAGCCGGTGGTCCTGGCGCCCGGCGGGATCGGCTCCAAGGAGGACTTTGCCTTCATGATGCCCCTGCCGGCCGCGGCCGGCTGCAACACCGCCTGCCTGGACCTGGCCGGCCAGTACGAGTCCACCGGAGCCGGCCCGGAAAACCTCAGCCCCGCGAACGCACTACAGCCACCGGCCCTTGACGGACGACGTCTTGGCAGTGGTGCGCGACGCCGTGGCCACGGCGGGCCGCCCGCTACACGTGGTGGGCTATTCCTTTGCCGGCACCGTGGCTTCGCTCGCCTGCGCGGCTGAGCCGGGGCTCTTGGCGGGCCTGACGCTGCTGGGGAGCCCGCCGCTGGCCGGGCGAAGCTTCCGCGGAATCAGCAGGAACGGCCCGCCGACCGTCCTGGGCGGCGACCGGACAGGCGCGGCCCCCATGATTTCCTGGATCCAGTCCAACGTCATCCCGGTGCCGCCCGGCAGGCTCCGCTTTGTCCGCGACCGCTTCCGGCTCACCCGCCGCCAGTCCGTGCGGGACATGGTCGGCCCCATGCACCGGACCCCGGATTTCACCGCAGCGCTCGCAGCTGCCGGACTGCCCACGCTGGTGGCCGTGGGGGAGCATGGCCTCTGGCCCACACGCCTCCATGGCACGTTTGCTGAGTCCATCGGCGCCGCACTGGCCGTCTACCGTTCCGGGCACAGCCCCTGCGAGACGTCGCCGCACCAGCTGTGCCGGGACATGCTGGAGCCCTTCGGCAGGGCCGCACAAGCCCGGCACCGGGGAGGGGCAGCGTCGGTGCGCCCCGGCCCGCCGGCGCCGGGACCGGTGCCGGCGCAGCGGCGGCTCGCCCCGGAACTCAAGTCGGAACGTTTCCCACGCCATGGCCAGCCGGGGCGCTGGTGATGCCCACGAACGGAACGGCCGGACGTCGACGGGCATGCGCAGGCCGGCGTCGTACACCACGTGCATGTCGGGGCGCAGCCGGCAGGAGATGTCGAGGGCGTCGTGGACCAGGGGGGAGTTTTACAAAACGCGGGGTCCTGTTCGGGCCCAGTCGTCGACAGTCATGGCGGATTTGGAGCCAAAGGCCGGCGGGTGGCCCAACAGGGTACCCACCATATGGTGGTAGCCGCCCAGGTAGAGCGTGCGTCCCATGCGGCACACGAGCCGGCTCCGGTCGTAAAAGTCGCCGGGTCCCGTCAGCAGGGACAGCGGTCCCGCGCCCAACAGCTCTGTTTCCACCCTGTTTCCACTCTTGCCAGCCAGTCGGCGGGCGGACGTGAATCTGCATCCAGGTGCGCCCGGATCTGTGCGCCCGCTGCAGCGGCCGCGTCGAAGCCGTGCGCCTCGGTGGGTGCAATGACCGGCGGTGTCGAGACGATCCGCAGGACACCGGCCGCCGCGCAAACATCGGCGGTGTTGTCCGTGCACGCATTGTCCAGCACAATGAGCTGGTCTGCCGGACGGTCCTGTGCGGCCAGCAGTGCCAGGCAGCCTTCCAGCATGGCGGAGTCGTTGCGGCATGGAATGACGACGGCGGTCCGGGTCATGCCGCACCCCTGCCGGACGCATGCCGGGACACGCCGTTGCCAGCCCTGCCACCACGCTGCAGCCGCCCCGCCACGGCTGCCCCGGCGGCCGTGGCTGGGCGGGGAGGGAAACTGCCTGCCCCTGCGGCAAATGCCGGTGAATTCACAGCTTCCCCTCCTGCGCACCGGCGTAAGCTGGAGGCGTGCGCACACCAGCAGGGGCGGGACTGCCATGACCCGCCAATGGATTCGTTGGATGCCCGCAGCGGCCATGCCGGCGGTCATCGCCGCTGCCGTGCTGGCCGGACCCCTCCAGGTTTCGTCAACCGTTGACCTCCCGCACAGGACACCGCAACAGGTACTGGCCCTCATGGCCGGCAACACGGTGCACCAGCTCTCGGGCACCGTGCAGGAATCAGCCCGCCTGGGCCTGCCCCAGCTGCCTGACCTGGGCCCGGGGTCCCCCGGACAACGGGCATCGCTTGGGCCCGGCGCCTCCTCCGGCGCCACGGCGGGAGGCACGTCAGCCGTGGCCCGGAATCCCCTCAAGGCCGCCACCATCAGCCAGCTGCTGGGGTTTTTGACTGGACCCCACACCGTACGGGTGTACCTGGACGGCGCCGGCAGGCAGCGTGTGCAGGTACTGGACAAGCTGGCCGAACGCGACCTCATCCACAACGGCACCACCGTCTGGACCTACAACAGCGCCACCAACAAGGCCACGGAAACGACGCTGCCGGGGCCCGGCATGCGCAACCCCAGGCTTCACAATGCCAAGCTGCACAACCCCAAGCTGCACAACCCCAAGCTGCACAACCCCAAGCTGCCCAGGGCGCTGGCGCCCGGCGCTTTCGAACAAACCCCCAGCGCCCTGGCCGCGGAACTGGTCAAGGGCCTTGACCCCACCACGCAACTCAGCCTGGGACCGAACACGAAGGTTGCCAAGCGCGGCGCCTACGAGCTGCAGCTCATCCCACGGACCACAAAGACACTTATCGGCAAGGTCACCATCGCCGTTGATGCCGCCACCGGACTGCCCCTGCGGGTGACCGTGACGGCACGCGGGCAGGACTCCGCGGCAGTGGACATTGGTTTCAGCACGCTGGATCTGGCCGCCCCACCGGCGTCCACCTTCATGTTCACCCCGCCGCCGGGCACCTCCGTCACCCGAAAGACCGTACCTGCACCCAAGCTGCATCCCCATGCCGTGGGCCCCCGTGCACACGCCCGCACGCACGCCGCCCCCAAGGTTGACACTTCCGGCACCGGCTGGGCAGCCATCACCGAGGCACCCGCCGGCACAGTGCCGTCGGACCTGACCGCCGCGCCTGCAGTGGCACGCCTGCTGCAACCCGTCCCGGGCGGGCATGCGCTGTCCACTGCACTGTTCACCGTGCTGATCACCCCCGGCGGTGCACTTTATGCCGGCGCCGTCCCGCTTGCAGCACTCGAGCAGGCCGCAGCGGCCCGGTGAGCGGCCGGCCGGCGCACACCCCCGCGCCAGTCATTGAAACCCACGGCCTGACCAAGGTGTTCGGCCGGCAAACCGCCGTCGCCGGCCTCGACCTCAGCGTCCCGGCCGGCTCCGTCTTTGGCTTCCTGGGGCCCAATGGTTCCGGCAAGACCACCACCATCCGCATGCTGCTGGGGCTGGCCAACGCCACCAGCGGCTCGGCCTCCGTGCTGGGCGAGGACATGCCGCGACGCCTGGACGCAGTGCTGCCGCGCGTGGGCGCCCTCGTGGAAGGCCCGGCGTTTTACCCCTTCCTCTCCGGCACGGCCAACCTGCACCGGCTCGATGCCGCAGACCCGCATTCCCAGCGCACCACGCGCCGTCAACGGGTGGCCGGGGCACTGGAACGGGTGGGGCTCCAGCATGCGGCGGCCAAGAAGGTCAAGGCCTATTCGCTGGGCATGAAGCAGCGCCTGGGCCTTGCCAACGCCCTGCTGCGCCCCCGCGAGCTACTGGTCCTGGACGAGCCGACCAACGGCCTGGATCCGCAAGGCACCCGCGAGGTCCGCAACCTGGTGCGGTCCCTTGCCGCGGAAGGTATAACTGTCTTTGTCTCCAGCCACCTGCTCGCCGAAGTGGAACAAATCTGCACGCACGCCGCCATCATGCGGGCGGGGCAGCTCGTGGCCCAGGGGACGCTGGCCGCGCTCCGTGCGGCGGGCCGCCCGCTGGTGGTTGTCCGCACGCCCGACGCCGGGCCCGCCCGGGGCGTCCTGGCGGCCCTGGGCCTGGTCCCCGGCCCGGCAACCCAGGCCGTGGATGACATGGATGGGCCGCCTGTCACGGCGCAGTTCCCGTCCGCGGTGGACGCGGCGCCCGCCGGAACGCCCCGTGCGGAGGAGATTGTGGCCGCACTGGTCCGTGGGGGCGTGCGGGTGCGCGGCTTCAGCATGGAAAGTGGAAGCCTTGAGGACCGTTTCGTGGCACTGACGGGGGAGGGGTTCGACGTTGTCCGGTGAGAGCAGCCCTGAAGGCCATGGTGGCGGGTGGAACGCCCCGGGGGAGGAGCCGCCGGCAGCCGCCCCGTATTCGGCAGTGGCCCACGGCAGGGAGGGGCCAGCGCCCGGACCCGTGGCCGGCCTTCCAGCCGGCCGGCCGGGCGCCCTGCCGGACGGCAGGCCCGCCGGAGCGCCCACCGCCCGTGCGCGGGCCCGGACCTGGCCGTTGCTCGCCTCGGAACTCTCCGTCATGTTCCGCCGCCGGCGGACCTGGGCCATGCTGGCTGCGCTGGCGGCCGTTCCGGTCCTCATTGCCGTCGCCGTCAGGGTCACGGGTGCAGGAAGCGGCGGCGAGGGCCCGGCCTTTCTGGACCGGATCACGCACAACGGCCTGTTCGTGGTGCTGACGGCACTGGTCCTGTGCACACCGCTGTTCCTGCCCCTGACGGTAGGCGTTGTCTCCGGCGACACCCTTGCCGGTGAAGCCGGGCTGGGCACTCTGCGCTACCTGCTGGCGGCGCCCGCCGGGCGGGCCCGCCTGCTGCTCGTCAAATACGTGGGCACGGCAGTATTTTGCGCGGCCGCGACTTCCGCCGTGCTGTTGGCCGGCACCGTTGCAGGGCTCGCCTTGTTCCCCTCCGGGCCGGTGCCCTTGTTGTCGGGGGACCTGGTGGACGTCTGGACGGCCGAGGGCAGGATCCTGCTTGTTGGTGCGTACGTGTTCGTGTCTCTCCTGGGATTGGCGGCAGTCGGCCTTTTCATTTCCACCCTGACCGACGTGCCCGTCGGGGCCATGGCGGCCACCGTTGTGCTGGCCATCGCCGCCCAGGTGCTCGACGCGCTGCCGCAGCTGGACTGGTTGCATCCGTGGCTGTTCAGCCACTGGTGGCTCGGGTTTGCCGACCTGCTCCGCCAACCCGTCGAATGGACGTCGTTCGGCAACAATGCCGTGCTTCAACTCGGATACGTCCTGGTGTTTGGGGCGCTGGCCTACGGCCGGTTCGCCACGAAGGACGTGCTGTCCTAAAGGCCGGGCCCCTCGGCCGCTAGATGAGTAATTCCAAGTTGGTTAATGGTCGTAGGCGGTGAGTGAGCGGCGGATGGCTTGCCCGGTTTGGTCGTTGTGCCAGATCGCGGCGGTCATGGCCAGCAGGCGTTGGATGACGCGG
>NZ_JAKZGX010000050.1:0-9536 GCF_024539665.1 Arthrobacter sp. STN4 | reverse complement strand
CACATCACCCCCTGGCAAGACGGCGGCGAAACCAACACCAACAACGGCACCCTCACCTGCCCCCTCCACCACCACCTCATCCACCAAGGCCTCTGGACCGTCCGCCTCCACAACGGCACCGCCCTCTGGACCGTCCGCCTCCACAACGGCACCGCCCTCTACACCCCCACCAACACCCAAGACCCCCACCAAAAAGACCAATACAACCCCTACCACCAAAACCTCCCCCACCCCTCAACCGGGCCGACAAGCAGTTAAAACTCCGAGCAGCCCGTCAGGGAGAAGTTGCGGGGCCGGCACCACGGCCGACACGAAAACCGGCACCACGCCCCACGCCAACGCAGGGCCTGTCCTCCGGCCCCGGCAAAACGGTCGTCAGCCACCGGCAGGCGGGGAACAGCGCCTTTAGAAAAGCGACTCCTGGAATGCGGGGACGTCGGTTGTGTAGTTGCCGAAGTCGATCTTGCGACCCTTCAAGGCGGCTAGGTCTGCCAGGAACACAGTCTCCGTGTCGTCGACGGACACCAGCGCGTAGCTTCCCACCATGGCATTCAGCCTCACTCCGTGCTCTCCCGAGGCGAGCGGAAGTGGATAGGCGATTCGCTGGCCCGGGCGTGCCACGGCGTCCGCAAATGCACTGCGCTCCCACTGCTCGGAAACGGGTTCAAAGCCGTCGACCCCTGCAGTGCCCAGGAAGTCCCGTACCGTGCCAGCCGCGGCGGCATTGGCGGCCTCGAGTTCCGCCCCGGGCCTGGGCTGCAAAAGGGCGGCAAATTTTGCGGTCCCCCGGACGAATTGTGTCAGTCCCAACCCGGCGGACACGGCGTCCTCCAGTACCCGCACCACTGAGCCGTCGCGGGCATGCGCGACGTACCGGGCGACGATGGCCCCCTGCTCGGCCAGCCGGCTCCATTTGCTTCGCTGGGACGCGGTGCCGACCTTGACGGTGCCGTCGGCAAAAGTGGCGACATACAGCCAATGCGGCTGGGCCAGATAAGCCTTCAGGCCGGCCGGCCCAATGCCGCTGCGGTGAAAGTCATGCATGAAGCGAAAGTCGTCCCGGGCGAAGCAGGCACCACACTGGAACCCTCGCTCGGCCGCCTGGTGCGCTGGGCAGCCGTGATGCACAGCGTCCTCGGGGCCATTCACCACTGAATACCCGAGGCAGTACCGGGACGGCACGTCGGCCCCGGCCCCGGCGCGGAACCGCAGCCAAAGCCCGGGTCCCAGCGCGAGGCGGGAATCGCCGTCGTCCGTGGACAGCGAAAGGGCGGGTCCGTCCGGGGACCACGTGACCCCGCGGACCAGGGCGGGTCCTTGGACCGAGGGCCCCGGCTCGACCACCGGGATTAGACCGCCGGCTGGACGCCGTACGCCACGGCAAGCTTCATGATCTTCTCTGCGCGACCCAGGCGGGGCAGGTCCGAACCGTCACGGATCACGCCGCCGCGGGCCTCAAAGTCGTTCATGAAGTCAGTGGCCCAGGCAACGTCGGTCGGCGTGGGGCTGATGACCTCGTTGATGATGGTGGTCTGGTCCGCTTCCAGGCACAGCTTCCCGGTCATGCCCATGGAGACCGTAATGGCGGACTGTTCACGCAGGATCGGGTGGTTGGTGCCCACCGTCGGTCCGTCAATGGGTCCGGGCAGGTTGCCGACGCGGCTGGCCACGACGAGTTTGGCGCGCGGGTAGGCCATGGCCTCACGGTCGGCGGCCATGCCGGTGTCGCGACGGAAGTCGCCGGAGCCGAATGCCAGGCGGAAGGCGCCTTCGGCACGGGCGATGTTGTTCGCTTCCTCGATGCCCAGCGCTGATTCCACAAGCGCCAGCACCCGGGTCTTGCCGTCGAGGCGGTGGTACGTTTCCTTGACCTGTTCGGCATTTTCAGTCTTGGCCAGCATCACGCCGAGCAGGTTCGGAATGTTGCGCAGGCCCGCCACATCGTCGGCCCAAAAGTCAGAGTGGACGTCGTTGATGCGGACCCAGGCCTTGCCGCCGTTGCGCAGCCACGCAATGACGTCTGCACGGGCCCCGTCCTTCTTCTTCGGATCCACGGCATCTTCAATGTCCAGCACGATGGCGTCTGCGCGCGACCGTGCAGCGTCATCAAAGATTTCCGGGCGGGTCGCGGGCACCAGCAGCCAGGAACGGGCAATTTCCGCCGGAATGTTGCGGTTGCGCGGCGGCTTGGACACGGCATCGGTGTGAACGGTACTAGACATACATCTACCGTATACGTACTCGGCGCCGGAATCCCTGTCCCCTCCTACAAGACGCGCCGCCAATGGCTGGTGGAATGCGCCAGTGGGGCCTGCGGCCTACATGGCTCCGCAACGTTCCTTTCAAGGCCTTCGCCGCGAACCGTTTCCGGGTAGGCCGCCGCTCACTCGGGCATGATCATGGTGCGCAAATCAAGCTGCCTGAGCACCCTGTCTGCCGCTTCCGGATCGGTCTCGGGCTCATTGCGGGCCGTAATGATTTCCTGCCGTGCAGCGTCGAGTGCGATGGTCTGCACGGCGATGGCCAGCTGGCGTCCGCGACGGCGCCGCTCATCGATGCTTTCGTCCTTCAGGCTGCCGTCCAGCAGTTCGGCCTGCAGGCGCGACATCCTGGACTTGACCAGCTCAACTTTCTCCGGCGGGAGGTTTTTGATGCGGTCGTTGCTTCGCAGAGCGGCCACAGCCGCCTCCTGGGCGCGCAGGGCCAGGAGCCTGGCAGCCTCACGTTCCTCGACGCCGTCGTCCGTGGCATTGAGCGCGCGCATGAGCCATGGCAGCGTGAGGCCGGGCAGCACCAGCGTGGCCAGCAGCACGGCACAGGCGATCACGATGATCTCGTGCCGGCCCGGAAACGGGAGCCCGGAGGGCAGCACCGAGGGCAGCGCCAGCGCCAGCGCCAAGGTGGCCAGCCCCCGCATGCCGCACCAGGTGAGGACCACCACATCCTTGAAACTGGCGGGCGGAAGTCCTCCAACGGTCTTCCTCGAAAGGAGCGCCAGCAGCCCGAACCACAGAAAGCGGACAGCAATGACCAGCACGCTGACGCCGACCGCTGCGGGGACCATGCCCCAAATGGCCGCGCCCTCGGCCTTGATGACACCGCGGACTTCCAGCCCGACCAAGCCAAAGGCCAGCCCCGTGACGAGCAGTTCCACCACGTCCCAGAAGGCGGCGCGCGTGACACGTTCGGTCGCATCCTCAGCGCGGGCATGCCGCTTGATCTCCAGCGCCGTCACCACCACCGCAATCACACCGGAGGCATGCACTTCCTCGGCCAGGATGTAGGCCGCAAACGGCACCACCAGGGTCACCGCGCTGCGCGCCACCGAGGAGGTAATGAACCTGGTGATCAGGCCGGTCACCCACCCCATGAACACGCCGATGACAATTGCGGCGATGGCACCCAGGACAAACATGGCCGTCACACCGACCCCGAAGGGCTTCCCGTCCATGGCACTGGCCACCGCTGCCTGGAAGATGACGATTGCGGCGGCGTCGTTGAACAGGCCCTCACTCTGCAGCACGGTGACGAGGCGGCGGGGCATGTGCACCCTGCCGGACACCGATTCCACGGCCACCGGGTCCGGCGGGGCAGCCATGGCGCCCAGGGCAACGGCTGCGGGGAGGCCAATCCCGGGGACCATCAGCCAGGCGGCGCCGGCCGCCACCGCGGTGGAGGCCACCACGAGGGCTACGGCCAGCAGGATAATGGTGCGCCACCGGACCCGGAACACCGACCAGGAGCTTTTTTGCGCCGTGGCGAAGAGGAGTGGCGGGAGGAAGATGGGCAGGATCAGTTCGGGATCGATCCCCAGGTCCGGAAATCCCGGGATGAACGTCATCGCACCGGCCATGATGAGCATGAGCACCGGATACGGCAACCTGAGCCTGTCCCCCAGGCCGACGGCGACGACGGTGGCGAAAAGGAGTCCGATGATGATGACGAGCTGTTCCACCGTTCCTGCCCTACGGGTTCAGTGCCTGGGCGACCCGCACGTTCCCGTCGGTGAATTCGATGGTGCGGCCCACCGTGTCCGGGCGTTCCAGGACGGCCGCGGCGACGAGGGCGACATTGGCACGGGAGGTGTTGCGGTGTGCGGCATCCGTGTCGGTGGCAATGGTTCCCGTGGGCGCGTCCAGGGTCAGGGCCCCGGGCCCCAGGATGGTCCACGCCAGGCCGGAGCTGCGCAGGTGAAGATCTGCGGCCGCCTTGGCTTCGGCATAGGCGAAAAAGCTGTCCCCGGGCCCAACGCCGTGGTCCGTCCGCGCACCCAGGTAGGACACCATGATGTAGCGGCCCACCCCGGCCTGCTCAGCAGCGTCCATGGAACGGATGGCGGCATCCCGGTCGACGGCATAGGTGCGGTCCGG
This sequence comes from Arthrobacter sp. STN4, assembly GCF_024539665.1. Classification (NCBI taxonomy): domain Bacteria; kingdom Bacillati; phylum Actinomycetota; class Actinomycetes; order Micrococcales; family Micrococcaceae; genus Arthrobacter; species Arthrobacter sp. STN4. The sequence continues at coordinate 5,166 of NZ_JAKZGX010000050.1, read as the reverse complement.
ATTTCCGCCGCCGGCACCCGCTGACCAAATGACGGCGTCCTGGCCGGCCAGCAGCCCTGCGAGCTCCTCCACGGAGGAGGAGACGACGTCGTGCACCACCGGTGTTGCGCCTGCCGCGGCAACGTCGTCGATCTGTGCGGCGTTGCGGATCATCCCGGAGACTTCCCAGCCGGCCGCTTTCAGCAGTGGCGCCAGCAGCAGCGCAATCTTCCCATGCCCGCCAATGATCATGACCTTGCCCATGTGTTGCCCCTTAGTCACGGCCCCGCACCGGACCCTTCCGCCGGCGTCTTCCCAGTACACACCGGGCGCGGCCCCTGCGCCCGCCGGGGCGGTCCCCGGCGGGGCGCACACTAAAAAAAAGACCCGTGGTCCCGGCTGACAGCCGGGACCACGGGTCTTTTTTGTGTAGCGGCGGGGAGGCTCGATCTCCCGACCTCACGATTATGAGTCGTGCGCTCTAACCAACTGAGCTACGCCGCCATAAATGAGTCTGGCCCGTGCTGCCGGCCAAAACCGTCTTGACACGAGCCTCCTCATTTGCGAGCCCCCCACCGGAATCGATCCGGTGACCTCGTTCTTACCAAGAACGCGCTCTACCACTGAGCTAGGGGGGCAACGAGAAAATACTTTACCAGCGGATTTGCTGGATGCGAAATCGGAAATCCCCTCCCCCGGCGCGAGGTCCGAAATCAGCTTCAATTCTGCCATTTGAAGCTGTTCACACGGCGCCGGAACGGCCCCGAAACCGCCACATTCCGGCACTTCGGAACGCCTCAAATGATGTGTGTCACACCCGCTCAGAAGGGGGGTCCCGGCGGGCCCGCGGCGTGGGGACCCGGGACGACGACGGCTGTGCGGACAGGGCAGCAGAAAGGGGCGGGCCATGAATTGGCCCGCCCCTTTTTATGGGACGTCGTTACGGTGTGTCAGCTCCCCGGCAGCGCCCGGGGCCGGTGGCAGGGACCGCCCGCCCGGCAGTGCAGCGAAGGGCTGGTTACCACTTGCCCTTGCTGTTGAAGCTCTGGCCGCCTTCGTGACGGGGGCGGCGGTCGCCACCGCCGTGGCCGGTGTGGCCCTGGCCGCCGCCCTGGCCACGGTCGGAACCGAAGCCGCGGTCCCGGTCCCCACGGTAGCCGCCGCGGTCGCCGTCGTACTTCTTCTTGAAGCCGCCCTGGCCGCGGTCCTCACGGCCCTTGTATCCCCCGCCGGAGGAGGGACGGCGTCCCTTGTCCAGTTCGAGGTTGATCAGCTCGCCGCCGATGCGGGTCTTGCTCAGCGCGCGCCACTGATCCTTGCTCAGTTCGGCCGGAAGCTCCACCAGGGTGTGGTCGGAGCGGATGTCGATCCCGCCAATCTGGGACGAGGACAGGCCGCCCTCGTTGGCGATGGCACCAACAATGGAGCCGGGCATGACGCGCTGGCGACGGCCCACCGCGATGCGGTACGTGGCGTTGCCCTCGGTCAGGGCGCGGGTCGGGCCGCGGGAGCCGAAGCCGTCCTTGGAGCGCTCGCGCTTCTGGTATTCCGGTGCCGCAGGCAGGTCCTGGACCAGCAACGGCTGGCCGCCCTGGGCCATGACGGCCAGGGCCGCGGCGATTTCCGAGGCGGGAACATCGTGTTCTTCTTCATAGCTGGCGATCAGGTCCCGGAACTTCGCCACGTCCTCGCTGGCCAGCGTCTCGGTGATCTTCTCGGCAAACTTGCCCAGGCGCAGCGTGTTGATGGTCTCGGCGGAGGGCAGGTGCATCTGCTCCACCGGCTGGCGGGTGGCCTTTTCAATGGCGCGCAGCAGGTACTTTTCGCGCGGGGTCATAAACAGGATCGCGTCGCCGGAGCGCCCGGCGCGGCCCGTGCGGCCGATGCGGTGCACGTACGACTCGGTGTCATGCGGGATGTCGTAGTTGATGACGTGCGAGATCCGCTCAACGTCCAGGCCGCGGGCGGCCACGTCGGTGGCGACCAGGATGTCAAAGCGGCCGTCGCGCAGGCCCTCGATGGTGCGCTCGCGCTGCTGCTGCGGGATGTCGCCGTTGATGGCGGCAGCCTGGAAGCCGCGGGACTTGAGCTTGTCGGCCAGGTCCTCGGTGGCCATCTTGGTACGCACGAACGCGATGACGCCGTCGAACTCTTCCACCTCGAGCACGCGGGTCAGGGCGTCGAGCTTGTGCGGGCCCATGACCTGCAGGTAGCGCTGGCGGGTGTTTGCACCGGTGGTGGTCTTGGACTTGACCGTGACCTCGGCCGGGTCGTTCAGGTATTGCTTGGAGATGCGGCGGATCTGGCCTGGCATCGTGGCGGAGAACAGGGCAACCTGCTTTTCCTCCGGCGTCTGGGACAGGATCTGCTCCACGTCCTCGGCGAAGCCCATGCGCAGCATCTCGTCGGCCTCGTCCAGCACCAGGTACTGCAGGTGAGAGAGGTCCAGGGAGCCCTTGGACAGGTGGTCGATCACACGGCCTGGCGTGCCGACAACAACCTGGGCGCCGCGGCGCAGGCCGGCCAGCTGGGGGCCGTAGGCCGAGCCGCCGTAGACGGGAAGGACGGTGAAGTTCTCCATGTACTTGGCGTAGGACGTGAACGCCTCGGCAACCTGCAGGGCCAGCTCGCGGGTCGGCGCCAGCACCAGGATCTGGGTGTTCCGGGTGGGGCCGTTCAAGTCCATCAGCTCGGCCATGCGGGACAGGGCGGGGACGGCGAATGCGGCCGTCTTGCCGGTTCCGGTCTGGGCCAGGCCCACCACGTCGCGGCCTTCAAGCAGCAGCGGGATGGTGGCGGCCTGGATGGGCGAGGGCTTCTCGTAGCCGACGTCGCTAAGGGCCGACAGCACGCGGCCGTCAATGCCGAGTTCGGCGAAGGTGATTTCCGGCGCGTCTTCCTTGTTGATGGTGACGGCGTCCGGGGAAGTCTGGGTAAGGTTTTCGGGCATGGTTAGTAGTCCTCATTCATAGGGCCAGGCGGCCTGTGACAGCCGCATTACAAAGAAATCCAGCCGCTACATACCATCCCGTGGCAGGACTTCGGCACCATTGCTGTGCGTTTTGACGCGCACTTGCAGGCGTCAGCGGGTGCCGGCGCCACATGGCGTTTTCTTTGCCGGCAATCCCCTATGAACGCTTTACTGCCCGCCCAACATGCTTTGCGGGCCCCATACACTTCAGGCTCCTGCCTCAAAAATTGGGCAGAAATAATAAGGAGATACCGGAGTGGGGGATATTTAAATTGTAGGGCATACGCTACACAATCCCCAGGGCAAAAGTCGACGGCACCCCGTGAGTTTGGGCACACGGGGCCGCAGCATGCCCTGTGGAGGGAGGGCCCGACGGTGCCCGCCCTCCCGTAAACGCGGAACCCCGCCCCGGAGACGGGCTTCCGGGGCTAGGACACTGCTGATTAGTCCAGCGTGTTAAGGAGCGCCTGCTGGACTTTGGCTATGGATCGTTAGGACCTTGTTTTATGCAGGGTCGTGATGATGGGCAGCGGGAAATCCTGGATGTTGAGGCGCTGGCCGGGGACCTTTTGGACCCGGGCAGCGTCTTCGCGTTTCTGGCTGGGCACCGAGGGGAGTTGTTCCCGCCGTCGATGTTTGAGGATCTGTTCCCGTCCGGCAGGGGACGGCCCTCGATTCCGGCCGAGGTCGTGGCCACGGTGCTGGTCCTGCAGGCGTTGAACGGGCTCTCGGACCGCGAGGCCGCGGAAGCGGTGACTTTTGATCTGCGCTGGAAGGCGGCCTGCGGGTTCGCCGTGACCACGAAGGCATTTCATCCGACGACGTTGACGTACTGGCGCAAGCGACTGGCCGCCAGCGGCCGCCCGGACCGGATCTTCCAGTCCGTCGCCGCCGTGGTCGCCGAGACCGGCGTGCTGAAATCCAGGACGCGGCGGGCGCTGGATTCGACCGTCCTCGATGATGCGGTTGCCCGCCAGGACACCGTCACCCAACTGATCGCCGCGATCCGCCGGGTCGGCCGGGAAGTGCCCGGCGTGGACGCGCTGGTCCCCGCGGTCTGCACCGGCTATGACTACACGCAGCCGGGCAAACCCCGGATCGCCTGGGATGATCCCGCGGCCCGGGACGGACTGTTCTCCGCCCCGGTCACGGATGCCCTGGCGCTTCTGGCCGCTATCGACACCGCCGATCTGGAAGGCAAAGCGGCGGATGCTGTGGCCCTGCTGGCACTGGTTGCCGGGCGGGGCGTCGAGCCCGCAGAAGGCTCTGATGGTGCCGACGGACGATGGCGGATTGCCCGGAAAACCGCCTATGACAGGGCAATCTCCACTGTTGACCCGGAGGCCCGGCACGCCCACAAGACCCAGGCCAGGCGCCACGATGGGTTCAAGGCACATATCGTGATCGAGCCCGATACCGGGACCATCACCGCGTCCGCCCTGACCAAGGCATCCGGACCGGGCAATGGCATCCGGACCGGGCGATGGCGACGCGGCCGTCGGCGCGGACCTGCTGGGCAAGGACACCACCATCGGGGCTGCGCCGGTGGAAGTGCTCGCCGATTCGGCTTACGGCACCGGGGAGATGCTCGCCGCCGTCGCAGCGGCCGGACACACCCCGGTGATCAAGCCCTGGCCGCTGCGCCCAGCCGTGGCCGGAGGGTCCACCCTCGATGATTTCAGCGTCGATGAGGCCGCAGGCACCGTGACCTGCCCGAACAACGTCACCCGGAACATCAGCCCCAAACGGAACGCCACTTTCGGTGCCGCCTGTGCCGGCCGCCCGTTCAGGAACCCGTGCACCACCGCCCGGGACGGCAAGTCCCTGACCCTACATCCCCACGATGCACTCCAGCGCGAACACCGGGCCCGAGCCCAGGAACCCGCCTTCATCCAGACCTAGCGCCGCCACCGTCCCATGGTCGAACGCTCCATCGCCTGGCTCACACGCGGCAACCGGCGCGTGCACTACATCGGCGTCGCCAGGAACAACACCTGGCTCACCCTGCGCACTGCCGGGCTGAACCTGCGCCGCATGGTCAATCTCGGACTTGCCAACATCAACGGGACCTGGGCCATCAACTAAAAGCCCCCGTTACCTTTTTAGTAGCCCCTTAAACGAGTAAGAATTGGGGTTGTTGGCCTGTCGGTCCCGGCATGATTGAAGCCCCCAGTCATCAATGATCCGGGGGGTGTTGTCACCGGGAGTCGATAGGC
>NZ_JAKZGX010000049.1:0-10487 GCF_024539665.1 Arthrobacter sp. STN4 | reverse complement strand
CGGACTGGCCCGGCAAATAGGGAAACATCCCTCGGTAGTTTTCCGTGGCGTAGCGCAACCAACGGGCTTCTGAAACGAACCCGAGCATCGCCTGCAGCAACGCCAACGCCATGACCTCTGCGTCACTTATCTTGGGACTGATCCCGATCCTGGGCCGGTACGGAACCCGTTCCGGATGGGCCTTCAACAAGTCATCGGCAACGACATAGAATGCAGTGGCAAGGGTTTCCAGATCGGCGTCCACGAGGACCTCCGGGTTCGGCGTTTGGTTTGATACCGCCGATTGTGGGCGCCCTTGCCCTTCAAAGCATCACACCACGCCGCACACCTTGGAATTACACATCTAGCGCCAAGCGGCCTCCCCAAACTCGCTTCGCTCCTTTGGGGCCCCTCGGCCGCTAGGCTTAGCCCCATGACTGCAGAGACCAGCCTCATCCACGAACTTCCCAGCGTCACCGTCCGCCGCACGGTGGTTTCGGCCATGGCCAACAATGTCTACCTCATCACGCACCGGCAAAGCGGCGCCCAGGTCCTCATTGATGCCGCCGACGACGCCCCCGCCATCCGCCGCATGCTCCAGGACTCGGCGGCGGATTCCGCGGCAACGGCCAAGCTGTTGCTCGTGGCCACCACCCACCGCCACTGGGACCACGTGCGCGCCCTGGCCGGGATTGCCGGCGGCATCCCCACCGCAGCGGGACGTGAGGACGCCGCCGGGATCGAGTCCGAATCCGGCGTCGCCGTCAGCCGTCAGCTGGAGCACGGCGACGTGCTGGAGACGGACGGGATCACCCTTCACGCCGTCAACCTCCGCGGCCACACCGCCGGATCCATCGCCTACATCCTCGCCGACGGCGGCACCACCCTGATCTTCAGCGGCGATTCCCTCTTCCCGGGCGGCGTCGGCAACACCGAAAGCGATCCCCGGCGCTTCGCATCCCTGCTGGCGGACGTCGAGGAGCGCCTTTTCGGGGCCTATTCCGACGACGCCGTGGTGCTGCCCGGCCACGGGGACCCCACCACACTCGGCGCCGAGCGGCCGTCCCTGCCGGAATGGCGCGAACGCGGCTGGTAGCCCGCTCGCCTAAGCTGGATGGCATGTACTTCATCGTGGTGAAATTCCAGACCAGGCCCAAGCACACCGACCGCTTCATGGACCTCGTGGGCCCGTTCACGGCGGCCACCCGCCAGGAACCCGGCAATCTCTGGTTCGACTGGTCGCGCAGCGTGGAAGACCCGGCCGAGTTTGTCCTGGTGGAAGCATTCCTGGACGACGACGCCGCGGCCGCGCATGTGAACAGCGCCCACTTCAAGGCCGGCCTGGAGGCCATGCGCCCGGCGCTTCTCGCGACTCCCCGGATCGTCTCACGCAAGGTGGATGGCGACGCCTGGGGCGAGATGGGCGAACTGCAGATCGGCTGACCGGTGGCCACAGCCTTTGACCTGGAGACGGTCGGCCGGGGCCTGGCCTTCGCCACCGCCCTGGACCGCCTCGCCGCGGCCCTTGGCAGTGCCGGAACCGCCGTCGTCCAGGCCCCTCCCGGCACGGGCAAGACCACGCTCGTGCCGCCCCTGACGGCCAACCTGGTCCCCGGACTGCGCGTGGTGGTCACCCAGCCGCGGCGCGTGGCGGCACGGGCTGCGGCCCGCCGGCTGGCCGCGCTGGACGGCAGCCCGCTGGGCGGCCGCGTCGGCTACACGGTGCGGGGGGAGAGCCATGCCGGAGCCGAGACGCTCGTGGAATTTGTCACCCCCGGCATCCTGCTGCGCCGCCTGCTGTCCGACCCCGGGCTCGAGTCCACCGGCGCGGTCATCCTCGACGAGGTGCACGAACGCGGCCTTGGGACGGACCTGCTGACCGGCATGCTCTCCGAGGTCAGGCAGCTCCGCGGCGACCTTGTCCTCGTCGCCATGTCGGCCACGGTGGAGGCGGCACGCTTTGCCGCGCTCCTGGCGGACGACGCCGGCACCGCGGCGCCCGTGGTCGACTCGCCGTCGGTGCTGTTCCCCCTCGAAACGGTCTGGGCGCCCGCGCCGGGGCCCCGGATTGACGGGCGGGGCGTGTCGCGGGCCTTCCTGGACCATGTGGCGGACACGGCTTCAGCGGCCCACTCCAAGGCGCTGGGCCGGGATGCCGGCACGGATGCCCTCGTATTCGCCCCCGGCGCCTGGGAAGTCGGGTACATAGCCGCCCGGCTCCGGCGGGCCGGGACCGACGTGCTCGAACTCCACGGCCAGGCGGCGGCCACCGAACAGGACCGGGCCGTTTCCGGGCGCCTGCCCGGCGGGCTGCCGCGCATCATCGTCTCCACCAGCCTGGCCGAGTCGTCCCTGACCGTGCCGGGGGTGCGGCTGGTCATCGACTCCGGCCTGACGCGTGAGCCCCGCCGGGACGTGGCCCGCGGCATGTCCGGCCTGGTCACGGCCTCCTGTTCGCGTGCCTCGGCCGACCAGCGGGCCGGCCGTGCCGCCCGGCTGGGACCAGGAATCGTGGTCCGTTGTTACGACCAAAAGACGTACGCGGCGGCACCGGCGCACCAGCGGCCGGAAATACTGGTCGCAGAGCTGTCCCCGGCCGCGCTCATCCTGGCCTGCTGGGGCGCCCCGGAAGGCTTCGGCCTGGCGCTGCCCACACCACCGCCACAGGCTGCCATGGCCGGCGCCGTGGAAACGCTGCGCGAACTCGGCGCCGTCGACGCCCGCGGCCTGGCCACCCCCTTCGGCAGGATCCTGGCCAGGGTCCCGGCCGACCCCCGTCTGGCGCGTGCCCTCCTGGACGGTGCCGCCGCCGTCGGCCCCCGGAAGGCGGCCGAGGCTGTTGCCCTGGTGGCGGGGGACCACCGAACGCCCGGTGCAGACCTGGCGGCGCTGCTGGCGTCCCTGCGTTCCGGCCGGGACCCGGGGGCCGGGCGGTGGCGGGAAGACGCCCGCCGCATGGAAGGGATCGCGCGCCGGGAGGCAGACGCGAAGCAGGCCGCGCCGCCGGCCGCCGACGCGGGCGGGCAGGGGATCCCTGCCGGGGACGTGACGGGATTCGTCGTCGCGCTTGCCTATCCCGACAGGGTGGCGCGCCGCGTCCCGGGCACCGACACCTATCTCCTGGCTTCGGGCACACGCGCGGGCCTGCCGGGCGGAAGCGCGCTGACCGGCCAGGACTGGGTGGCGGTGGCCGAGGTCGCGCGTGCCCGGGGGCGGGATGCCGCGGGCACCGGGGCGGTCATCCGCTCCGCGGCAGCCGTCAGCCTGGACACGGTGCAGGCCGCGGCCCGCCACCTTGCCTCCGAAGAAGTGTTGGCCGAATTCCGCAACGGGCGCGTCACGGCCCGCAGGGAGCGGCGGCTGGGGGCCATCGTGCTCTCCTCCACGCCGGTCAAGGCCACCACGGCACAGGGACGTGCAGCAGTGGCCGCAGAGCTGCGCGCCTCGGGGCTGGGGCTGCTCACGTGGAGCGGCCCGGCGGACTCGCTGCGGCGCCGGATGGCCCTGCTGCACCGCGAACTGGGGGAGCCCTGGCCGGACGTTTCCGACTCCGCCCTGCTGGACCGACTTGATGAGTGGCTGGCCCCGGAATTGGAGGCGGTGGCCAAGGGAAAGGCTGCTTCCTCCATCGGCCTGGCCGATCCGCTGCGGCGGCTCCTGCCCTGGCCGGAAGCAGCGAAGCTGGGGGAGCTGGCCCCGGAGCGGCTCGCGGTGCCCAGCGGGTCCCAGGCGCGCATTGACTATCCTGACGTGGAGTCCGACGGCGGCAGGCCGGTGGTCGCCGTCAAGCTCCAGGAATGCTTTGGCTGGGCTGCCACGCCGCGGCTGGCCCGCGGCCGGGTCCCGGTGTTGTTCCATCTGCTCTCCCCGGCCGGGCGCCCGCTGGCCGTCACGGACGACCTCGCGTCCTTTTGGTCCGGCCCCTATGCCCAGGTGCGGGCCGAGATGCGGGGACGGTACCCGAAACATCCATGGCCCGAAGACCCGTGGACAGCACCCGCCACTGCGAAGGTGAAGCGCCGGATGTGAGCGCCCGGTGTGCCGCCTCTCCAGCTGGCGTTCCCCCGCCAGGGCGGCTGCCGGTTAGTGGTGCTGGGGTTGGTCTGCCGGGCCCGGGGCCGGCAGCGGGGTATCCGGAATGGGCAGCGGCGTGAACGCGTACGTGCCGCACGTCATGTCGTAGTCGCGCACGTCGTCGTACCACTGGGCAAGGTACACGTGCCCGCCTGAAAAGCCGGGCTTTCCGCACTTGGCCCGCGCCTTGTCGGGGGTGTCCTGCCCCGCGGTGGCCCAGACCGGCACACCGGGCAGTTGCCAGGACCCGGTGATGTCCGCCCACGCGCGGTGGTAGGAGTACAAACCGTAGGGCAGGCCGGCGTCGTGAAACCCGCGCATCATCCCGCCAATGACCAGACGGTTCTCCCGCTGGTGCGTGGGGGACGACGTCGGCCAGGGTTGCGGCTTGTGCGGCTCCACGTCAATCCACACCATCCCCGGCAAGAAGCCGGCCTTGGCCATGGCTGCCACGGCGGCGACAGCCTCGGCGTATCCCGCATTGGACAGTTGACCGTCCCGGGTGCCGGCGGGCCACGGGCCTTGGGCCTTGTTGCCGCGAAGTTGGGCGGGCGTCGGGAATGCCGCCATGGCGTAGGCATGGCGCGGCACGGGCATGTTCGAGGCCCGGCCCACCTGCCAGGCCAGGCACGGGTTGACTGTGAAGGGCAGGCCGTTGGTCACTCCGATGACCGCCAGCTGCGCTGATTCCGGCGGCAGTGGGAGGCCGTAGCCACCTGACGCAGCCGGACATTGGGGCCACGAGATGTCATTGCCGGAATGTGCGGTGGGGACCGCGGGCGTGGCGTGGGGCTGGGGGCCGGGCGCGCAACCGGCCAGCAGGGCGGCGCAGGCCGCCATCCCCGCCAGCAGCCTTGCAACGCGGCACATCGGACCGCCCGGCCTCATAACGTCGTCCCGTTCACGCTGCGTTTCCTGACCCCTTGCTCCAGGTACGTGCGCCAGTCCATTGACCGGTGCCCGCACCACGCTAACGGCCACCTTCGTCCGCGTCCAGTGCCGTGCGCCGCCAAGGACCTGGGACGGCCGCCAGCCTTGCCCCGGCATAGTCCCGAAAATCGTCCTAGAAAATGGTGTTCATGGAATTCCAGCCCCATCCGACGAGCGTGCGCGGCAGCCATGAGACGTTGCCGCCCAGGGCGTACAACCATAGGCTGCCGGCTGGATCCCGGGCCAGCACGTCAGGGGTCCTGTCGCCGTTGAAATCACCGGCGGATGCGAGTGCCGTCATTGAATTCCAGCCGGTGCCCAGCTTGACCCGGGGCAGCCATCCTCCGCGGCCGTTCCCCGGATACAGCCACAGCGTGCCCGAGGCGGTTTCCCGGGACAAAAGGTCCGCCGTACCGTCGCCATTGACGTCGCCGGGGCCCAGGATGGCATTCATGGCGTTCCAGCCACTGCCCACCCTCACTCGCGCCAGCCACCCTCCACGTCCGTTGCCCGGATACAGCCACAGCTCCCCGGCAGCATCCCGGCCCAGGACATCGACCCTTTGGTCGCCGTTGAAGTCACCGGGACCAAGGACAATGCTGAAGGTGTTCCATCCGCTGCCCACTTTTGTGCGTGGCATCCACCCTCCACGTCCGTTGCAGGGGTAAAGCCAGAGGTAGCCTGTGGACCTTTCCCGCGCCAGCACATCAGCCCGCCCGTCCCCGTTGAAGTCTCCCACGGTGTCCAGCGCATTCATGCCCTGCCATCCGGTTCCAATTGTGGATGCCCCGGTGAAGGCGCCACGGCCGTTGCCCGGGTAGAGACGAAGGGCTCCGGTGGCCGCCACGCGGGCCAGCACGTCGTTGTTCCAGTCGCCGTTGAAGTCGCCGGTTGAGCCGGACGGCGACGAGCCGGGCATGGCAAGCGGTGTGAACGTGTAAGGGCTGCAGGTGATGTCATGGTCGTACACGTCGTCGTACCACTGGGAAAGGTACACGCGGCCGCCGGAGAAGGCCGGCCGTGCGCACATGTCCAGGGCTTCCGTGGGGTAGTCAAGGCGGCCCGCGGTCGCCCAGACAGGGACGCCGGGCAGCAGCCAGGATCCCGTAATGGCTGCCCAGCCTGACGTAAACGAGTACAGGCCGTAGGCAAATCCGGCATCGTGAAGCCCGCGCATGAGGCCTTCCACCACCAGCCGGTTTTCCCGCTGTTGGGCGGCTGTCGTGGCCGGCCACGGCTGCGCGGGCCGGGGCTCGACGTCGATCCAGACCACCGGCGGTCGGAAGCCGGCGCCGGCCATGGCGCTGACAGCGGCCGCCGCCTCTGCGTACCCCACGTTGGAGAGTTGCCCGGCACGGGTGGCGGCCGACCACGGGCCGCGGGCCTTGTACGTAAGGAGTTGGGCGGCGGTGGGGAAGGCGGCCATGGCATAGCCGTGGGCCGGCTTGTTCCGGGCGGCCGCCCAGCCGGCTTCGGAGGCCAGGCAGGGATTGGCGGTGAAGGGCAGCCCCCTTGTCAGGCCGATGACAACGAACTGGGCCGAATCGGGAGGGAGGGGCAGGCCGTATCCGCCCGCCGCCGTCGGACATTGCGGCCAGGACACGTCGTTCCCGGAGAGGGATGCGGCCCGTGCGGGGATGGCGAAGGAAACCCCGGACACCAGCAGGCCCAGCACCAGGGCGGCGCAGGCGGCCATGGCCGGCACTGGGCGGCGCAGTCTCCGCCCGGCGCGTGGCCGGGTCGTCGCGGTTAAACAGCGGTCGCCAGGACGGGTGCTCATCTCTTACGGCTTCTCTCGCAGCCAGTGTCTAGGCTCCAGTAAAGCACTGTGTTGCCGGGCCCGCCACAGCACCGGCGGGTACCCTTCGCGGCTATTCGAAACGGGAGGGATCGCCCATGCCGCGTCGGACGACCTCGGCGTAGCCGCTGGAAAAATCGACCACGGTGGTGGGCTCCGCCCCGACGTCGCCGGATTCGATCACCGCATCCACCACGTGGTCAAGCGTCTCCTTGATTTCCCAGCCCTGGGTCAGCGGTTCCTCCTCATCCGGCAGCAACAGGGTGCTGGAGAGCAGCGGCTCGCCCAGTTCGTCGAGTATGGCGTGGATAAGGCGGCTATCCGGAATGCGCACGCCCACCGTTTTCTTTTTCGGATGGGCCATGCGCCGCGGAACTTCCTTCGTGGCGGGAAGGATGAACGTGTATGGCCCCGGGGTCACGGCCTTGATGCTGCGAAAGATGTCGTTGTCCATCATGACGAACTGGCCCAGCTGGGCAAAGTCCTTGCAGACCAGCGTGAAATGGTGCTTGCTGTCCAGATGGCGAATGGCCCGGATCCGGTCCAGCGCATCCCTGTTGCCGATCTGTGCGCCCAAGGCATAGCAGGAGTCCGTGGGGTAGGCGATGAGACCGCCGTCGCGCAGTAGCGCCACCACCTGGGTCACGGAACGCGCCTGCGGGTCGTGGGGATGGATGTCAAAGAACTTGGCCATGCACGTAAGCTTACTTCCGGGCACGCCGGTGCAAAGGTGTTCGCCCGAACGTTTCGCCGCGACATTCAGGAAATTCCCACCAAGATGGTAGAGACTTCACCTGTGCCATCTTTCCCGATGCCGCCGCCCAGCAACACCACGCCATAAACGCTTCATCGGCGCCAGTGCCGGCGAGTCAGCAGATGTCTGCCCGCCGCCCGGTGCTGCCATTCAGCAGAGTACCGCCAGTTAGCACAGGAAGGCTTCCCCGGATGCCCAGAGGAACGCAAGGACCACGAATTCCCTCGATTTGGAGGGACACGGGTTCCACCTTGGGAAACCTGCTGACCCTCCTTGTGGTGTGCGCCGTGGCCGGTGTCCTGGTTGCGGGGCTCCTGATCCCCGCGGGGGCAGTCGCGACTGCCGCCGTGTCCGGCACGGATTCCTTTGTCAACAGCAACCCGGGGACGCTCAAGCTGAACGCGCCTGCACAGGGCACCACCGTGCTCGCCAGCGATGGTTCCGTGATCGCCCGGTTCTATGAGCAGGACCGCCAGGCCGTGACGCTTGCCAAGATGTCGCCGTACATCCGGAACGGCATCGTTGCCATTGAGGATGCCCGGTTCTATCAGCATGGCGGCATCGACCCCACCGGCATCCTGCGCGCCGTGGCCGCAACACTCCATGGTGGGCGTGAGGGTGCGTCCACCATCACCCAGCAGTACGTGAACAACGTGATCATTGAAAACCTGGTCACCTCCGGAAAAACCGACCAGGCAAAGCTCGGTGCCCAAAAGACCATCACGGACAAGATCAATGAGATGAAGCAGGCCATCGACTTGGAAAAGACGATGTCCAAGGACCAGATTCTTCAGGGCTACCTCAACCTCATCTATTTCGGCAACGGCGCCTACGGCATCCAGGCGGCCGCCAAGCTGTACTTTGACACGGACGCGAAGGACCTGACGCTGCCGCAGGCAGCAGCCTTGGCCGGTGTGGTCAACAGCCCCACGGTGTACGACCCGGTGGCGCACCCGGACAACGTGGTGACCCGCCGCAACCAGGTGCTGTCAAAGATGCTTGCGCAAAAGAAGATCACGCAGAAGCAGTACGCCGCCGCTGTCAAGGCACCGCTGGTAGTCCACCTGCACAAGACGGCGCAGGGCTGTGTTGCAGCAAAGATGGCCCCGTACTTCTGCGACTACGTCCAGCAGCTGGTGCTCAACAACTCCGCCTATGGAGCCACGCCGGAAGACCGGGCCAAGTTCCTTTACCAGGGCGGGCTGACCATCAAGACCACCCTGGACCCGAAGCTGCAACAGGTCGCCCAGGACCGGGTGAACAACACGATGAGCCCCACCGACCCGCTGCAGCGCGGTGCCGACGTCGTCAGCGTCCAGCCGGGCACCGGCAAGGTCCTGACCATGGCCCAGAACACCGTATACAACCCGGCCACGAAGCCGGGCAATTACATGGGCAACTTTTCCCTTCCACTCAAGGACGCCAACGGCCTGCCCCTGCACGGCTCCGGCGGCTTCCAGATCGGCTCCACCTTCAAGCCCTTTGTCTTTGCCGAATGGCTCAGGACCGGGCACTCGATGATGACCATGATCAACGGCGCCGTCCAGGACTATCCCATCGGCTACCCATGGAAGAATTCCTGCGGGACCACGACGGGTTCCTATGATCCGGCGAGCGGCACCAACCTGCTCCCCAATGATGATCCGAACCACTACTACCCGATGACCGCCTACCTTGGGCTCGCCATCTCGATCAACACGATCACCTTCCAGACGGCCACCCAGCTGGACTTTTGCAACATCCAAAAAATGGCGACGGCCGCCGGCTTGAAGGAGGGTTCCACCAACAAGCCCTATAACGTGTCGAACATTTCCAACTTGATTGGCTCGGACAACGTGGCGCCAATTGACCTGGCCACGGCCTATGCCACCTTTGCCGCGGGCGGCATCCGGTGCGAGCCGATCGCCCTGACCTCAGTTACGGACTCCACGGGCAAGAGCTATCCGGTGCCCTCGGCGAACTGCCAGCGGACCATGTCCAAGGAAGTTGCTGCAGGTGTCACGTACGCCCTGCAGTACATGCTGGTGCACGGTTCCGGCTACGCCATTCCGCTCAACGACAAGGCCACAGCATTCGCCAAGACCGGAACGACGGACGGCAACGTCGAAACCTGGACCGTGGGTGCAAACTCAGGTATCGCCACGGCAGCCTGGTTCGGCAGCTACCAGGGCAACGGGCCGCAATGGGTGAACCAGGACATCACCATCAACGGTGTCTACTACCCGGGCATCGACGGCAACCAGCTGGCAGGCTCGAACTGGGCCGCGGTCATGAACGCTGCAGCAGGCAACCCGGCCTACCAGGTCAACCCGTTGACGAAGCCGCCGGCGAGCATGCTGAGCCAGACTGCACCGTTGATTGCGGGAACCAACGACCCCATGGCGGGGAGCGGTGTGCCGGTCCAGCAGCCGGATAGTGGCACCTCCACTGCGCAACCCCAGCCCCAGCCGAGCACGCAGGCTGTCCCGAACCCTCCTGCGACGACGAGTCCAACCACAACCGCACCGAAGCATGGACCCAAGTCCCAGCCGACCAACAAGTGAGTGAGGCCCGAACGCGCACCGAAGCCGGGACCATGGTTCGCCTGACAGGGAAGATGGTCCCCTCAAGACGGTGACATGCTAAGCACGCTGACGCGCCCCGACCGACGGTTGCCAGGAGAGGGGACGCGCCTTGAGGCGGCAGGACACGCTTCCTCGACGTTCCTTGGATGACAACAGAACGGCACCCCTCCTACGCCTGAACAGGCGTAGGAGGGGTGCCGTTCTGTTGTCATCTTCATGCATGAAACGAAGGTGGTGGCTCGGTTGAGGGGTGGGGGAGGCTGTGGTGGTAGGGGTTGTATTGGTCTTTTTGGTGGGGGTCTTGGGTGTTGGTGGGGGTGTAGAGGGCGGTGCCGTTGTGGAGGCGGACGGTCCAGAGGCCTTGGTGGATGAGGTGGTGGTGGAGGGG
>NZ_JAKZGX010000048.1:0-11541 GCF_024539665.1 Arthrobacter sp. STN4 | reverse complement strand
CTGCGCCCACGCACCGGCACGGCCAGCGCAGCACCGAGCCCCGCCACAGTCCCGGCCCGCACATAGCGCCAACCATACGCAACAGCCAGCGCGCACAAGTCCACCCCATGCGGCGTACCAAAGTAACTTTCTGCCGTCCGCAGCGCTTTCGGTGCGCTTAGCGGTTATACGTACCTTTCCACGAAGCAGCTCGACGAGCGTCTGGGCGGGGCTTCGAACGGCGAGTTCATCGGGATCGAGAGCGCTCGCACACTGGAGGCGTTCAATAAGTGGCTGTTTCTATCTTATGACGTTGTCTTAGGATCGAAACTGAAGGAACCGGCCCTGCCTTCACAGGAGACCTCTTCGTCAATATCCTCAACGCCCAACCTGACTGGCGGTTCCACAGCGGTTCAATTGTCAGCGAGAATTCCAGGTCCTTCGGCTGTAAGTACGAGCGGCACTGACCCACTGAGCTTTTACTGACAAGCTCTATCAGCAGTGAGTGAAGGGACTCCAATCGGGGAGCAGCCAGAGCCTCAACAAGCCCCACCAGCCGAAGAGGACCGGACAGAGAATGATCAAAATGACGAGTTACGCATGGCTTAAGCCGACAACGCTCCCTCACGGGGCCATCCAAGCTGTCAAAATCCCCGTCATTCCGGGCTTTCTGGGCCCCCTGTCGGATTCGAACCGACGACCCCCGCTTTACAAGAGCGGTGCTCTGGCCAGCTGAGCTAAGGAGGCAGGCGCAGTCAAGCGCTAGACAAGGCTACCGTAGGTCCGCCCTAAAAATGAAAACCGGCCCCGGGGCAATGCCCCCGGGGCCGGCACGCAGAAAGAACGCAGAAGGCACTCAGGAAGAACTCGCAAAGCACTCCTAATGCATCCAGAAAGGACGGCTACTTCTTGGCGGTCAGCGCGCTGTTGAGGAAGGCGTTGAAGTCCTGCACCTTGTTCGGATCCCACTGCTGCCCCTGGACAAACAAAGTGGGTGTGGCATTGATTCCGGCACCGACGCCCACAGCGCCGGTGTAGGCAACAAACGGCCGGTAGGTCTTGGCATCAACACAGCTGGTGATGTTTGCGGCCCCAGCTTCGGTGGCAAGCTTTTCCAGCGTGGCGTTGTCCAAACCCTTGCTGTTTTCCTCCGGCTGGTTGGCGTAGAGCGTATCCAGGTAGGCCTTGAACTTGTCCGGCGACTGGTCCACCACACAGGCGGCAGCGGCGGCCGCACGCGAGGAGTAGTTGGTGCCGGAGGAGAAGCGGTCCAGGAACGGCAGCGGGCGGTACTGCACCGTGATCTTGCCTTCGTTGCGGAGCGCGTCCAGCCCCGCCCCGTACGTCTTCTCAAAGTTGTTGCAGGCCGGGCACATGAAGTCCAGGTACATCACAACCTCGGCGGGCTTGCCGGACGGTGCGGCCTGGATGCCGATCTTTCCGGGATCCGCCACGGCCCTGGTTGCGTTCTTGGGCGGGGCCGGCACCTTGTTGACATCAACAGTCTTCGCGGTGGTGACGGGGGCGATGATGGCCCCGGCCTTGCCCACCGTGATGCCGCCGAAGGAGTTCGCGTTCGCCGGCACCGGGCCGGCGGAGGGAATGGGTTCGTTGCCCTTCTGCGTCTGGATGACCACCAGCGCAATGATGACCACAATGGCCACTGCCGCAGCGAGCACGCCGCCCCGGATCAGCCAGCTGTTGCGCTTCTCCTTCTTTTGCTGGGCCTCTCGAATAAGCCTCGCCTTTTCGCGCGCCTGCGCGGTGCGTTCGGCCTTGGTCATCCGTGGTTCGTTCTTGGGGCTCATAGTTCCTCAGGTAGGTGGGCGCAACAAAACGGCCGCGCAACGGCAACTTCCATCCATCTTAGGCGGGAAAGCTTGGAGGATGCCCTTCGGGACGGTCATGGAAGGCCCCGAACCGCAGCCCGCCGGAGCGCAACGGCTAAGCTGGCACAAAACGAGCCGTTGAGCATTGGAGCCCCCTTGTCGGAGAACACGCAGCCCAGGAAACAGGCCGGCCACGTCCATGACCCCCGCTACGGCAGTTCAAACTTTGTAGTGGTTTCGAACCGGCTTCCCGTTGACCGTGTCCCCTTGGAACAGTCCGACGACGGCTGGCGGCGTTCCCCCGGCGGCCTCGTCACCGCCCTGGCCCCCGTCATGGCCACCCGGGACGGCGCCTGGGTGGGTTGGCACGGCGCCCCGGACGAGTCCCTGGAACCGTTCCGCCACGACCACATGGACCTGATCCCGGTCACCCTGTCCAGCGAAGACGTTGAGTTGTATTACGAAGGCTTCTCCAATTCCACGCTGTGGCCGCTCTACCACGACGTCATCGCCCCGCCGGAGTTCCACCGCACGTGGTGGGACGCCTACCGCAAGGTGAACATGCGCTTCGCCGAGGCCGCGGCAAAATCGGCTGCCAAAAACGCCACCGTGTGGGTGCAGGACTACCAGCTCCAGATGGTCCCGCGCTACCTGCGCCGGATCCGCCCGGACCTGCGCATCGGCTTCTTCAACCACATCCCGTTCCCCCCTCCGGAAATCTTCGCCCAGCTGCCCTGGCGCCAGCCCATCATCAACGGCCTCCTCGGCGCTGACCTCATCGGCTTCCAGCGCCCCAATGACACGGCCAACTTCCTGCGTTCGGCCCGCCGCTTCCTCGGCGCCAGCGTCAAGGCCCAGCAGGTGCACGTCAAGGAGGACGACGGCACCATCAGCCACATAGCCCGCGCCGAGCCGTTCCCCATCTCCATCGACGCCATGCAAATCCGGGAGCTGGCCGCCCGCCCGGACATCATCGCCCGCTCCAAGCAGATCCGCGAGGACCTCGGCAACCCCAAGACGGTCCTGCTCGGCGTGGACCGGCTCGACTACACCAAGGGCATCACCCACCGGCTCAAGGCCTACGGCGAGCTCCTCAAGGACCGCGTCATCAAGGTGGAGGACGCCGCCCTGATCCAGGTTGCCAGCCCCAGCCGCGAACGCGTCGAGTCCTACCGGCTGCTCCGCGAAGACGTCGAAGGCATGGTGGGCCGGCTCAACGGCCAGTTCGACACCATCCAAAACACCGCCGTCCGCTACCTCCACCACAGCTACCCCGTGGAGGAAATGGTCGCCCTGTACCTGGCCTCGGACGTCATGCTCGTCACTTCCCTGCGCGACGGCATGAACCTCGTGGCCAAGGAATACGTGGCCGCGCGCAGCGACAACACCGGCGCCCTGGTCCTGAGCGAGTTCACCGGCGCCGCCGACCAGCTCAAACAGGCACTCCTGGTCAACCCGCACGACATCGACGGGCTGAAAGCAACCATCGTGCGCGCCATCAACCTGCCCCGTGTCGAGTCCAGCCGCCGGATGCGTGCCATGCGCAAGCAGATCCTCTCCCACGACGTCCAGCGCTGGAGTGAGGACTTCCTGACCACGCTGCAAAACGAGGCCATCCGTGACGACAGGTGAGCTGCCCGCGGAGGTGCGCGACGCCGTCGTCCGCGTGGCCCAGACGGCGCGGCTGCTGGTCGCCATGGACTTCGACGGCACCATGTCCCCCCTCGTGTCGCGCGCCGAAGACGCCCGTCCCCTTCCCGCCGCCGCCGCGGCCCTGGAGGCGCTAAGCGCACTGGAAGGCACGACGGCGGCACTCGTCTCCGGGCGCGCCCTGGCCAGTTTGCGGGCGGTCGCCTCTCCCCCCGCGCAGGCCCTGCTGGTGGGCAGCCACGGCGCGGAAGTCTGGCTGGGGCCGGACTCCCCCGCACTGTCCCTCACGCCCGCGCAGGAGCAGGCCCTAACGCGGGCCCGCCAGGCAGTGGACTCGGCGGTTGCTGCGTTCCCCGGCACGGCCGCCGAACAAAAGCCGGCCGGCGTCGTCCTCCATTACCGCCGGGCCTCCGCCCAGGACGGGCAGTCGGCCGTGGCGCAGGTCCGGGCCGGGCTGGCGGACAGCCCCGGGGTGTTCGTCAGCGAGGGCAAGATGGTGCTGGAAATTTCCGTGGTCAAGGCCAACAAGGGCGAAAGCCTGGCCATGCTGCGGGCCACCACCGGTGCCACCGCCGTCGTGTTTGTGGGTGACGACGTCACCGACGAACACGGCTTTGCCGCACTGGGACCCGGGGACCTCGGCATCAAGGTGGGCCCGGGCGAAACCGCCGCCGCGTACCGGATCGACTCGCCGGCACAGGTCCCGGCGGTCCTGGAACTGCTGGTGGCCGCCCGCTCCTGACCAGGCTTCCGGGCATTCGCTCCCGGACCATGACGCGGCAAACGCGGCGCGCGCACTAAATGTGTCATAATTCATACATCGGCGCCGATTCCACCCTGGGTGGGGTCTGCCCTGTGCAACTAAATACACAAAACCATTCACTTGAGGATCGTTCGGCACGTACCTGCCGATGAAGGGATTTAATACTGTGGCTACAGTAACTTTTGACAACGCTACGCGTTTGTACCCGGGCACCACCAAGCCCGCTGTTGACAAGCTCAACATTGACATCGCCGATGGCGAGTTCCTTGTTCTCGTCGGACCTTCCGGTTGCGGAAAGTCCACCTCCCTGCGCATGCTCGCCGGCCTCGAGGACGTCAACTCCGGGCGCATCCTCATTGGCGACCGCGACGTCACCGACGTCCCGCCGAAGGACCGCGACATCGCCATGGTCTTCCAGAACTACGCGCTGTACCCGCACATGTCCGTTGCCGACAACATGGGCTTTGCCCTGAAGATCGCCGGCGTTTCCAAGGAAGAACGCGCCAAGCGCGTCAAGGAGGCCGCAAAGCTGCTGGACCTCGAGGCCTACCTGGACCGCAAGCCGAAGGCCCTCTCCGGTGGCCAGCGCCAACGTGTCGCCATGGGCCGCGCCATTGTGCGCAACCCGCAGGTGTTCCTCATGGATGAGCCGCTCTCCAACCTGGACGCCAAGCTGCGTGTGCAGACCCGCACGCAGATCGCCTCCCTGACCCGCCGCCTCGGCGTCACCACCGTCTACGTCACGCACGACCAGGTCGAGGCCATGACCATGGGCGACCGCGTCGCCGTGCTGAAGGACGGGCTGCTGCAGCAGGTGGACACCCCCCGCAACCTGTACGACCGCCCACAGAACGTCTTCGTCGCAGGCTTCATCGGCTCCCCCGCCATGAACCTGCTCGAACTGCCCGTGGTTGACGGCGGCGTGAAGTTCGGCGGGTCCGTGTACCCGGTGACCTCCGCCGTGCTCGGCGAGGCCGCCGGCAACACCGTCACGGTCGGCGTCCGCCCGGAAGACCTCGAGATCGTCGGTGCCGGCGAGGGCCTGGCCGTCGAGGCCGACGTCGTTGAAGAGCTGGGTGCCGACGCCTACGTGTACGGCCACACCTCCATCGACGGCGCCGAGCGCGACATGGTGGTCCGGGTTGACGGCCGCCGCCCACCACTGAAGGGCGACACCATCCACGTCCGCCCGCAGGTGGGCCACGTCCACCTGTTCGACGCCACCTCCGGCGCACGCCTGGGCGAACAGGCCGTGGCCAGCCACTGACGCCCGGCCGGTGTTTGGACTGCGGGCCCTGCGGGCACGTTGGGACCGCCGCTGGCCCCGTTGACTGACAGCTGAGGCGCGGCTGCCTGTCGGAGAGTTTTCCGGCAGGCGGCCGCGCTTCACCCTTTAAGAGAGAATTGCCCCATGACAGATGCACCCGGCGCACAGTGGAACAACGAGCCCACGGACTTTGACGAGGTCGGGAAGCTGCCGCGCCAGCCCGCCCCGCCCGCCAAGGTCCTGGGGTCGCTGAACATCACGGCGGCCACCGCCGATCCCGGCCTGCTCGACCTCCCCTGGCACATCAGGCTGGAGGATTGGCCTGCGGCAAACCTGGCTGCACTGCCCCGCGGAATCTCCCGGCACGTGGTGCGCTTCGCCCACCTGGACGGCTCCGTCATCGCCATCAAGGAAACCTCCGAGCACGTGGCCCGGCACGAATACCATATGCTGCGCAAGCTGGCCCGGCTGGACGTGCCGTGCGTGGAGCCGGTGGCCGTGATCACGGGGCGCACCACCGCCAACGGTGCGCCGCTGGACCCCGTGCTCGTCACCCGGCACCTGAAGTTCTCCCTGCCCTACCGTGCCCTCTTTTCACAGAAGCTGCGCCGCGACACCCTGACCCGCCTGATTGATGCCCAGGCGCTGCTGCTGGTCCGCCTGCACCTGGTCGGCTTTTACTGGGGCGACGTCTCCCTCTCCAACACCCTCTTCCGGCGCGACGCCGGCGCCTTCGCCGCCTACCTGGTTGACGCCGAAACCGGTGAACTGTACCCGGACCTGTCCACCGGGCAGCGCGAATACGACCTGGAAATCGCCCGGGTCAACATTGCCGGCGAGCTCATGGACCTGCTCGAGGGCGGTCTCATCGAGGAAAAGGTGGATCCCCTCGCCACCAGCGAACTCATCATGGAGAGCTACCGCCGCCTCTGGGCCGAGCTGACGGAAAAGGAATCCTTCGAGCTGGAGGACCGCTGGCGCGTGGGAGCCCGCATCCGCCGCCTCAATGAACTCGGCTTCGATGTGGAGGAGTACGCCATCAAGACCACCCCGGACGGCTCCACCATCCAGCTTCAGCCCAAGGTGGTCGACGCCGGCCACCACCAGCGCCGCCTGCTCCGCCTGACCGGGATCGACGCCCAGGAAAACCAGGCCCGGCGCCTGCTCAACGACATGGACTCATTCCGCGCCGACGCCATGCCGGGCATGGATGAGGAAATCAGTGCCCACAACTGGGTCAGCACCATCTTCGAACCGATTGTCCGCGCCATCCCACGCGAGCTGGGCAGCAAGCTGGAACCTGCCGAGGTGGTCCACGAGGTCCTGGAACACCGCTGGTACATGTCCCAGGAGGAAGAGCGCAACGTGCCGCTGGCCGAGGCCGTCCAATCCTATGTGGACACGATCCTGCGCTACCGCCGGGACGAGGACGCCATCATGCTCAGCACAGACACGGCCACCATCAAGATGCTCGAGGGCGGGGTCCTGCCGGACAGCGACATCGACGACTGACGCCCGCGCCACCTCCCCCGGCGGCGTGCCATGCTGTCCGTGGCGTGTGAAATTTCACCCGCCCCCGACTGCTTGGCACGCCGTGGCTGCCCGCAGTCCGGGGCGCCGTCCGGCTACCGGGCATGGCGGTGGGCACCACCGCCGCGGCCGGCCAGCTTCGACATCGCGTAGATGCCGACCGCAACGCCGCACACCACTGTCAACCCCAGCACCATCAGGATCCCCCACACCATCCCGTGGCCGGTGCTTCCGTTTCCGGCAAGGGCCATGTTGGCTCCCGCGGTCGGTCCGGAGGTGTCGCTGCCGGCAGTCCCTCCCATACCGGCGGAATCAAGGGTGGAGGCTGTTTCAGTGTTGTCGAACGTGGGCCACGGCGCTTCGGAGGCCGGGGCCGCCGTGCTCTGCTGGGGCACGGCGGAAGTGCTGGGCGCCGGCTGGACTGCGGTGGGCTGGACTGCGGTGGCAACCTGTGCAGGGGTGGGCACGGGAGCCGGTGCCCGGGTGGTCGGTGCCGGAAGGGGCGCCCGGGTGGTCGGCGCCACGGTTGGTGCCGGCGCATGCACGACGGCGGGAGTCCTGACCGGCGTCGACGTGGACGTTGGCGACGGCTGGGGCTGGGTGGTGGTTTGCAACAGGGTTTCGGTGGCAGTCGGCGAGGGAAGGGCGTCGGCCTGCAGGACGGTGCCCGCCGCCGAAGCGGGCCCGGGAGAGGAATTCCACGCTGCCTGCGCGGGCCCTGCCAGGAACAAGGGCGCCGCCAGCAGCAACGATCCGGCCACGGCGGCGGCCGCCCCGGCGAACGCTTTCCGGCGCACGGCAGGCAGCAGTTGGCCATAATTTTTCATAAGGTGCTTCCGGATCGGCTGTTTGTTACCACGTTGCGGATCATTTTTCCCCCGCATAGTACGATGCCCGACGGGCGCTGCCCCGTCAAGTGGCCCACACCCGGTTCAGTCGTCCGCGATGGCCTTTCCCGGGTTGAGGATGCCCAGCGGGTCGAACAGTTCCTTGATGCGCCGCTGGAGGGCCCGCACTTCCCCGGCCTGCTCCAGCGGCAGCCACCGCAGCTTGTACTGGCCGACCCCGTGTTCGCCGGTGATGGTGCCGCCCAGGGCGAGGGCCTTGTCAATGGATTCGTCCAGGGCGGCGTTCAGCGCCACGACCTTCGCCGCGTCGGCGTCGCCCACCCAGAAGGTCGGGTGCAGGTTGCCGTCGCCGGCATGGGCGATGATGCGCACGCCCACGCCGTGGCGCCCGGCCATTTCCGCCAGGGCGTCAACATAGTGGACCAGCTGGGAGCGCGGCACGGCCACGTCCTCACCGACGGTCGTTTCGGAGTCGGCGTCCATGCCACGGTTGTGCCGGCGCAGGTCCACGAGCCGCTCGGCCTCCCCCGGCTCCTCGAGGGTCGCGTTCCCGCCCAGGGCAGCCAAGGCCGCAGAGGCAATCTCCGCTTCCTGGGCGGCGGCAAGCCCGTCGAACTGGGCCAGCAGGAGCGCGCTTCCCCTCCCAGCCAGGTTGCTGCCCTGGCGCCGGTCCAGCTCGTCCAGCGAGGAGCCGTCCATGAGTTCGAGGATGCTTGGCTGCACCCGCGCCTTGCCCAGGGCCAACACGCCGGCCGTGGCCGATCGCATGTCGGGGAAGAACACCGCAAGGGTCCGGATGTCCGTGGGCAGGTATTTCAGCCGCACGGTGGCACCCACGACAATCCCCAGCGTCCCCTCGGAGCCCACCATAAGGCCGGTGAGGTCGTACCCGGCCACGCCCTTGAAGGTCCGGTGGCCGGTGTGGATCAGCGTGCCGTCTGCCAGCACCACATCCAGGGCCAGGACGGCGTCGCGCGTCACCCCATACTTCGCACACCGCAGGCCGCCGGCATTCGTGGCCACATTGCCGCCAATGGTGGAAATCCTGTAGCTGGCCGGATCGGGCGCATACATCAGCCCGTGCGCGGCGGCTGCGGCGTTCAGGTCCGCGTTGATGACGCCCGGTTCCACCCGCGCCACCTCATCCTCCGGGTTCAGCTCAAGGATGTTGTCCATCCGGTCCAGGCACAGCACCAGGCAGCCGGCCGTGGCGTGGGCGCCGCCGGAGACGCCCGTCCCCGCCCCGCGCGCCACCACCGGCACGCGGTACCGTGAGGCCAGCCGCAGGATTGCCTGAACGTCCGCCACGCTCTCGGCCCAGACGACGGCGGCCGGCTCCCGGTAGTCGGTCACCGGACCCTGGTCGCTGGCAAACTTCTTCACGTCGCCGGCGCCCCGGCTGAGCTGGCCGCTGCGGAGTGCTTGCAGCAGCTCCTGTTCAAAGCCGTGGGGCAGCGGGGCATTCGTGGCTGACATGGTGGCGCATACCTTTCGTCGCGGCCCCGGGATGGGCCACTCCAGTCTATGAGACGTGCGCCACGCGGTTAGGCACCGGGCACGCGGACGCCGGGCAGCTTCCAAATGTAGGCGCCGGGCCCGTTGAGGTTGAAGTCGCTGTAGACGAGGTAGCCGCCCGTGTGGAACACGGGCGCGGCACACACGGCCGCCCGTTCGCGTGCGGAGAGGCCCATGTCCCCAAAGGGGAGCCCCTGGATGTCGGCCCGCACGGCGACCACCAGGAGCGACTCCTGTGGCGACTCGCGCACAAAGGCCAGCACATCGCCGTCGGCCATGAGCCACCGCAGCGCGCCGTGGCGGACCGCGGCGCTGTTGTGCCGCAAGGCCGCCAGCTCCGCGTAGGACGGCTCCAGGTCGGTGACGATCCGTGCCGGCTCGGCCCACGGCATGGGCGTGCGCGAGGACTCCCCCCGTCCGCCTTCCAGGCCGAACTCGTCGCCGGCGAAAAGGACCGCGATGCCGGGCAGCATCATGGACAACGTGGCGGCCACGAGGGGTCCGCCGGCAACCATGACCGAGGCGGCGCGTGCGGTGTCGTGGGTGTTCACGGCGTTCATCGTGGCGTTGCGGACGCCCCAGCTGAACGCGCTGGTGAGGTCCCGGTGGGTGTCCAGGACCGTGCCGGCGTCAATGCGGGCGACGCCGGGCAGCGGGGTGCCGAAAAAGTCGACGCGGGCCCCGGGGCTGGCCAGCCACTGCCACAGGGGCCGCGTGAAGTTCGAATAGGTCATGGCGCCCTGCCAGCCGAAGCCGTCCACGTCGGCCCCGGCGTCGGAGGTTTCCTCCCCGAGCAGGAGGGCGTCGGGGTTGATCTCCAGCACCCGCCTTCGAACGAGCGCCGCCACTTCCTTGTTGACATCCTGGGCACCGAGCCGGCCGGTCATGTTGCCGACGTCTATCCGCCAGCCGTCCAAGTTGAAGGGTGGCTTGAGCCAGTGCGCAACCACCGAGTCCTCCCCTGTCACGAAGGCTTCGCGCAGCCCCTCGGACGCCCAGTTCAGTTTGGGCAGCGACTTTACGCCCGACCATGACTCATAGCTGGTGTGGTCGGCGCTGAAGTAGTAGTAGTCCGCTTCGCGGGACTGCGGATCGGCCAGGGCCCTGGTGAACCATTCGTGGGAGTCCCCCGTGTGGTTGGCGGTCAGGTCGCCCATGACCTTCATGCCGCGGGCGTGGGCGGCCTGCACCAGCTCGACCAGCGCCTGGTCCCCGCCCAGCAGCGGATCGACATGCCTGAACGTGGACGCATCATAGCGGTGGTTGGAACGCGCCGGGAAGAACGGCGTCAGGTAGAGGATGTCCACGCCGAGGGCCTCCAGGTGCCCCAGCTTCTCCCTGACGCCGATGAGGTCCCCGCGATAGAGCTGGCGCGCGGCGTCCGGGCCTACGCCGTGGACGGGTTCATCCCAGGCGCAGGCGATGGCCCATTCCGGAGCGGGCAATTCCGCCGCGGCACTGGAACGTGCGAAGCGGTCGGGAAAGACCTCATACATGACGGCGGAGCGCGACCACGGCGGCGCGGGCACGGCCGTCGTGAGGCGGAAATCGCTGTAGTCGGAGGTATCGCGGGCGAACAGCCCCTCGTTGTTCAGTGTCCAGTAGATGTCCGGGCCACCGCCGCTGCCGGGCAGTTCAATGAGAAAGCGGTACCTGGCCACCGGGTTGGCCACGAGCATGGAAGCCTCCCACCAGGCCCAGCCGTCGTGCGCGTCTTCCGCACGTCCGACGCCGGACCCGTCACCAGGGTTGTTGCCGGCAGCCTCCGCCGGATGCAGCGGCACGGCCTCGTCGTAGCGCGGCTCGGCGTCCTGGACGCTGCGCACCCAGACCCGGGAGGCTGATCCCCATTCACGGGGAACACGCAGCCGCAGGACGGCACGGGCGCCCAGGCGCGCGGAGGCACCATCCACGTACAGCACTGACCCGTCGTGGTGTGGACGCCTGCCTGCCATGTCACTGCCCCTCAATGCCGCCGTGTGCCTCGTCATCTCACAATGTACCGTTCCCGGCGCGGGAAACTACATTGCGGCGGGCCGGGTGTCGGGGGCGGGGTTTGTCGTGTGGTTGTGGTGGTTAAGTGTGGGGAGGCCCCAACACGGGTGTGTTGGGGCCTCTACCCTTGGTGTTGTCCGGCGGTGTCCTACTCTCCCACATCCT
>NZ_JAKZGX010000047.1:0-11914 GCF_024539665.1 Arthrobacter sp. STN4 | reverse complement strand
TGGGACAAGGAGGCGGAACGTTCCATACGGAATGGCCAACAAAATTGAGACAGTTCCTACCCCATCCGTCTCAATTTATCTGGCCTCTTCCCACGTCAACATGGCCAACTAAATTGAGACAGGACAGTCAGCCACACGGCGAACTCGAGGGCCTCGCGGGGGTGCCTGCTGTTGGCGAGCACGGCCGCCGTGGAGCCGCCGAGGTAGCTGGAGCCGTATCCGGAGGCGCCCCAGGTGGGCATCCTGGCGACCTTCCACTTGCCCTTGCCGCCGCTGATGCCTTCAATGAGTGCATCCGCCCAGCTGGCCGAGGTGAGGGAGGCGATGCCGCCGCTGCCCGCGGCCGCGAACCAGCCGGGGGAGTAGGCGCCAAAACCGGTCTGGACCAGGTCCTTGTCAATGGCGGCGTCAAAGAACCGGGCCACGGACAACGTGGCGTCGTCGGTCATGTTGATGACCCAGCCGTCCTGGTCTGCGCGGAACCACCGGGCCCCGGCCTGCTGGGCCAGGGAGGTGAAGAAGCTTGCGTCGCCCAGCGGGAAGCAGTCCAGGTAGCTCTTGGCCTTGCGCAGCTCGGCGGCGACGGCGGCCCATTCCTCCCACGTTGCCGGCGCCGTGGCGCCCACCTTGTCCAGGACGGCAGGCTGGTAGAACAAGGCCATGGGGCCGGAGTCCTGGGGGATGCCGTAGACGCCGTTGGCGTAGCTGACCTGGTTCCACAACGTCTTGTCATACCGGGAGGCAAAGTCGCCGGCCCCGTAGCGGTTAAGGTCCACCAGGCCGTTGACCATCATGAAGGACGGGATGACGCCGAACTCGACCTGGGCCAGGTCCGGCCCGCCGCCGGCCGCCAGGGCGGAGTACAGCTTGGGGTAGCCGCCGCTGTTGCCGCTGGGGATCCACACGGTCTTGACCTGGATGCGCGGGTTGGCCGCGTTCCACAGGTCCGCCACGGGCTGGAGGTCCTTGAGCCAGGACCAATATTCAATGGTCACCGTGCCGCCTGCTGCGGGAATGGCGGGCGCGGCATTGATGGATGTTGTTCCGGGCGTGGCACAGCCCGACAACAGGCCCAGTGCGGCAGTTCCCAAACCGGCCCGCAACAGCTGCCGTCGTGTTGCCTGCTTCATCGTCGTGGCACCTCACTTCGTCATGTGGGTGCACGGGCCGGCAGTGGCATGTTTCGGGCCTTTCGGCCTTCGGGCCGGTGTCCGCGCATCCTTTTCGGGGGGATTGGGGAAAAACTACCATAAATTTCGAGTAGTTACTCGAATTTGACGTGGGGGAACCGCCGCGTGGGCTAAGCTGACATGCCATGAGCACCCCAATGGCGGCCCGCCCGGCCAAGCGCGGCCCCTATGCGAAGTCCAGGCAGCGGCGGGAGAGCATTGTCCAGGCCGCCCACGAGGTGTTTGCCGCGCACGGCTACCGCGGCGGGTCCCTGCAGGATGTGGCGGACAAGGTGGGAATGAGCCAGACCAGCCTGCTGCACTACTTCCGCTCCAAAAGCGAGCTGCTGCTGGCCGTTCTGCACTGGCGCGACTCAATCACCGGCGACGGGCAGCCCCGGGACCCGGAGGAGACGCTGGTGGACGCCGTGGTCCGCCAGGCGCGCTTCAATGAGACGGTGCCCGGCGTCATCGAGCTCTACACGGTGCTGTGTGCCGAGTCCATCACGGACAACCATCCCGGGCTGGAATACTTCACCGGGCGCTACGAAAAGCTGCGCGCCAGCTACCTGCGCGCGTTTTCCGCGCTCGCAGACGAAGGGCGGCTGCGCCCCGGCGTCGACCCTGAACGCGCCGCCGCGAGCCTGATCGCCCTGTGGGACGGGATCCAGACCCAGTGGCTGATGGCGCCCGAGCGCGTCGACATGGCGGGGTGCCTGCGCGACTACCTCGAGCTGGTGGTGCTGCCGGCCGGCTGAGGCCCGGCGGGTGGGCCCCGGTGGGGACTAGTTCCCGGCCATCTCCGCCACGAGTTCACGCACGACGGCGCGCAGGTCGCCCCGGTGCGCCTCGGCGACGCGGCGCTGGCGCTGGTAGCTGGCCCCGCGGGCGATGATGTCCTCGACGCCGGCAAGTTCCTTGGCGCAGCCCAGGCGTGCAGCCACGGGCTCCAGCTTGTTCAGCAATTCCACGGTGTGTTCGGTGACGAGCTGTTCGCGGCCGGCGGCGTCGAGGATGATGATGGCCTCCAGGCCGTAGCGGGCGGCGCGCCACTTGTTCTCCTGCACGTGCCAGGGCGGCATGGTGGGGATGGTGCCGCCGTCGTCCAGGGTGGTGGAGAAATCATGCACGAGGCACTGCGTGAGTGCCGCGATGGAGCCGATTTCGGCCAGGGTGGACATGCCGTCGCAGATGCGCATCTCGATGGTGCCCAGGCCCGCCACGGGGCGGATGTCCCAGCGGATTTCATTGGCCGCGTCAATGACCCCGGTGGTGAACATGTCCTGGACATAGGATTCGTAGGCCGCCCAGTCCGGGAACTGGAACGGCAGCCCGGCGGTGGGCAGCTGCTGGAACATCAGGGCCCGCTGCGAGGCGTAGCCGGTGTCCTCGCCGTTCCAGAACGGGGACGACGCCGAGAG
Source organism: Arthrobacter sp. STN4 (assembly GCF_024539665.1). NCBI lineage: Bacteria > Bacillati > Actinomycetota > Actinomycetes > Micrococcales > Micrococcaceae > Arthrobacter > Arthrobacter sp. STN4. The sequence goes on along the minus strand of NZ_JAKZGX010000047.1, from coordinate 9,324 downwards.
CGCCTGGAAGTGCGGGAAGTAGTTGACCAGCCCGTCCAGCACGGGCATGGCCTTGGAGACATGGTCCAGGCCGACGTGGACGTGTACGCCGTAAATGAGCATCTGGCTGCCCCACCACTGGGTGCGGTCCACGAGCTTGGCGTAGCGTTCCTTGTCGGTGACCGGCTGCTTGCGCGGGTTGCTGAACGGGTGGGTGCCGGCGCTGAGCAGTTCCAGCCCCAGCGGCGCCGCCGCATCGCGCAGGACGTTCAGGTTTCCGCGCAGGTCCTCGCAGCCCTCGGCAACGGTGTGGCTGACGCCGGTGACCAGTTCCACGGTGTTTTGGAGCATCTCGCCCTTGATGTGGGGGTGCTCGCCGCCGTCCATCGTCCCGGGGTGGGCCGCTTCGATGTTGGCAAAGACCTCGTTGGCGCGGGCGGCCAGTTCGCCCGTTTCCTTGTCCACCAAGGCAATTTCCCATTCCAGGCCCAGCGTAGACTGCTCGGACTGTGCGAAATTTATTTTCACTTCGGGCGCCCCCTTTTGGCATGTGGTGGAAGTGTGCGCAAAGCGGCGAGGGTGCCGGCTGCCTTTACGATTGTAGTTCAGGCGGCCGGGCGCAAGGGCTGGATGCCGATTGTGAACAAGCCCACGCCCGCAAGTCCGGCACCCCCACCCAACGCTCGGTTGCAACCGGGGCTGTTTGGCCGGACCCTCGGTTGCAACCGGGGGCCTTTTCACCAACCCTTTCGCAGTTCCGCCGTGGCACACGGAGTGCCTGGAAGTTGTGTAGGGCTTCATTTCCGCGAAGTGGGGGAGCATTGGGGTTTGGTGCCCCGGTTGCGCGGGAGCGTTTGTTGGTCCGGCGTGGGCTAGCGGGTGCGCGCGCTGTCCACGGGACCAAACGGCTCAACCACGACGGCGACCCTCTCCTCGCCGATCCGCGTCAGGACCAGCGTGGCCTTGTTGGGCCCCTTGCCGGAACCCGTCAGCAGATGGCGGCGCAGCTCCTCGGGGGTGACGGACACGCCGCGCTTCTTGATGTCCAGGACACCGATCCGGTTGGCCTTCACCCAGCTTTTGAGCGCCTTGACGTTGAACGGCCTGACCTCCAGCACCTTGTACGCGCGGGCAAAAGGTGTCTCGACGGGCTCGCTGGCGCACAGGTAGGCGATGTGCGGGTCCAGCAGGTGGGCGCCGATGGTGCCGGCCAGGTCCGCCACGAGCCCGGCTCGGATCACGGCGCCGTCGGGCTCGTAAAGGTAGCCGGCCACCGGGCCGGTTTCCACGTCCTGCGCTGCCGGGTCGAAGGCCGTGCCGCTGGTCAGCTCTGCGCTGCCGTGCGGGCCGATGACCAGGGCGGCGCGGCGCACGCCCGGGCGGGCCAACGCGTTGAAGTACAGGCCGGCCTCCACCACGTCGCCGTTGACCGAGACCCACTGGGCTTCCGCCGTGGCGGGCACGGCGTCGTGGGGAATGCCCGGCCCCATCTTCACGCCCACGGCCTTGCCCGAATCGGCCAGCCGTTCCACAAAGGACAGCGGCGGGGAGAAGGCCTCCGGATCGAACAGGCGCGTGGTGCCGGAGGTGCTGGTGGTGCGTCGGGCCGGGTCCAGCCAGACGCCGTCGATCCCGTCCAGCCCAAAGTCCTCCGCCTTGGCACACACCACGGTGGCGTGCGGAAACGGCATGAGGTTCACGGTGGCGCAGGCGGCGGTGAGCTCGTCCATTTCCACGGCCGTGACAGCGAGGTCCAGGCTGGCCATGGCCAGCGAGTCGGCCCCGATGCCGCAGCCGAGGTCGGCCACGGTGGTGATCCCCGCCGTCGTAAACCGCTGCGCGTGGAGTGCGGCAATGCCCAGCCGGGTGGCCTGTTCCAGGCCTGTCTGGGTGAAGAGCATTTGGCGGGCAAATTCCCCGAACTTGGGCTCGGCCTTCGCCCGCAGGCGGGACTGCGTGAGCGCTGCGGCGACGAGTCCCGGGGAGTGTCCGGCCTTCCTCAGCGACTCGTTGAGCGTGAGCGCATCGGCGTCGGAATACGGGCCAAGGGAGGACAGCAGTTCCCAGCCGTCGGCGGTCAGGAGCGGTGAAATTGCGTCGGTGGCCATGGGTAGATCGTATCCGCCGGGGCCGGGGTGGTGGTCACCGCCGGCCATGGGGCACGGACAAGTGCGGCCATGAGGGGTGCCCAGACACCGTCGCGGAAACATGATCCTGGGCGTTGCATGGCGTCCACTTGTAAATGGAGGAATCCGCTGCCGGAAAGCCGGCGGAGCACCAACGTGGACCAGGCGCCGAACCAGTCCCGCCTGCCGTTTACTGCCGGCAGTCCCTGCGGACCCGGCGGCACGCCAGCCGCACCCTGCGCCTGCCGGCGCGCCCGCCCGGGGTGCGCCCACAGCGAAACCCGGCCTGCCGGCGTCGTACTTTTACACGGTTTGCTGGCACTCGCCTTGACCGAGTGCTAACTCATTCAATAGAGTCAGGGTTAGCACTCTCACCCTGAGGGTGCCAGCACCTTGGACTCTTGGCCTGGGGATCATCACCGGCACCGCGACGACGGTTGGTATCCCGCCTGGGCCAGGCGTCCTTGAGCCATCCAAAGAATTTACTCATGTGAAGGAGAGGTCCGAGTGTCGGTCTCTATTAAGCCTCTTGAGGATCGTATTGTTGTCCGCCAGCTCGAAGCAGAGCTGACCACCGCTTCCGGCCTGGTCATCCCGGACACCGCCAAGGAAAAGCCCCAGGAGGGCGAAGTTGTGGCAGTGGGCCCCGGCCGCGTTGACGACAACGGCAACCGCGTTCCGATCGATGTTGCCGTCGGCGACGTCGTCATCTACTCCAAGTACGGTGGAACCGAAGTAAAGACCGGCGGCGAAGAGCTGCTGGTGCTTTCGTCCCGCGACGTGCTGGCCATCGTCGTCAAGTAACCACTTTGTGAAAGCCCCGCACCCGGGACCCCCGGGGATCGAGCCTGTCTGGATCCATTGGGTCTGGGTGCGGGGCATTTGCGTGAAAGGACAAACACATGGCTAAGCAGCTTGAATTCAACGACAGCGCACGCAAGGCGCTGGAGGCCGGCATCGACAAGCTGGCCGACACCGTCAAGGTCACGCTCGGCCCGCGCGGCCGCAACGTGGTGCTCGACAAAAAATGGGGCGCCCCCACCATCACCAACGACGGCGTCACGATCGCCCGCGAGGTGGAGCTGGAAGACCCCTACGAGAACCTTGGCGCACAGCTGGCCAAGGAAGTTGCCACGAAGACCAACGATGTTGCCGGCGACGGCACCACCACGGCCACCGTCCTGGCACAGGCCCTCGTCAAGGAAGGCCTGCGCAACGTAGCCGCGGGCGCGGCCCCGGGCGAGCTCAAGCGCGGCATCCAGGTTTCGGTTGAAGCCATTGCCAAGCGCCTGCTGGAAAACGCACGCCCGGTCGAGGGCGGACAGGTGGCAGAGGTTGCCGCCATCTCCGCGCAGAGCCAGGAAATCGGCGACCTGCTCGCCGAGGCCTTCAACAAGGTTGGCAAGGATGGTGTCATCACCATCGAGGAGTCCTCCACGACCTCCACCGAACTGGTCCTCACCGAGGGCATGCAGTTCGACAAGGGCTACCTGTCCCCGTACTTCGTCACCGACGCGGAACGCCAGGAAGCGGTCATGGAAGATGCGCTGATCCTCATCAACCAGGGCAAGATCTCCAACCTGCAGGAATTCCTGCCGCTGCTGGAGAAGGCGCTGGCTGCCGGCAAGCCGCTGTTCATCATTGCCGAGGACGTGGACGGCGAGGCCCTGTCCACGCTGATCGTCAACCGTCTGCGCGGCACGCTGAACGTGGTGGCCGTCAAGGCGCCCGGCTTCGGAGACCGCCGCAAGGCCATGCTGCAGGACATCGCGATCCTCACCGGCGCCCAGGTTGTCTCCCCGGAGATCGGCCTGTCCCTGGACCAGGTTGGCCTGGAAGTGCTGGGCACCGCCCGCCGCATCACGGTCACCAAGGACAACACCACCATCGTTGACGGTGCCGGCACGTCCCAGGACGTCGCCGACCGCGTGGCCCAGCTGCACGCCGAGCTCAAGCGCACCGACTCCGACTGGGACAAGGAAAAGCTCCAGGAACGGCTGGCCAAGCTGGCCGGCGGCATCGGCGTGATCAAGGTTGGCGCTGCCACCGAGGTCGAGCTGAAGGAAAAGAAGCACCGCATTGAGGACGCCGTGTCCGCAACGCGTGCGGCCCTGGAAGAAGGCATTGTTGCCGGTGGCGGTTCCGCCCTGGTGCAGGCCGCCAAGGCCCTTGACGATGACGCTGCGGTTGCCGCCCTGACCGGCGACGCCGCGACGGCCATCGAGCTGGTCCGCAAGGCTGTTGCCCAGCCACTGCGCTGGATTGCCCAGAATGCCGGCCACGACGGCTACGTTGTGGTGCACAAGGTGGGCGAGCTGGAGGACGGCTCCGGCTTCAACGCGGCCACCGGCGAGTACGAGAACCTGATCGGCGCCGGTGTCATTGACCCGGTCAAGGTCACGCGCTCGGCACTGCGCAACGCCGCCTCCATCGCGGCCCTGGTGCTCACCACCGAGGTGCTCGTGACGGACAAGCCGGCCGAGGACGAGGAAGCCGGCCACAGCCACTGACCCGGGCCTGACGGCATCTGACACCGTTCCCCGTTTTTGCGCCCGTTCCACCGGGCGCGGAAACGGGGGACGGTGTCATTTTTTGTTTCCGGGGCCGGACCGCGCCGGGGTCCCCCACCCTGCCGGGACAGGGCAGTCCGGGTGTGCCCCAGTCCACTGCATCGGCGGGGAATAGGGCCGTGGACTGTTTCGTTTTACACTGTAAACAACGCACAGACCAGCCCCGTAATCACGGGCTGGCCATCGGATGCACACCCCACCGGTTCTACCCCCGCCAAGGAGCCTTCGTGTCCCAGCCTGAAATTCATGATCCCTTCGCCTTTGTTGGCCTGACGTACGACGACGTCCTCCTCCTTCCCGGCCACACGAACGTCATCCCGTCCGAGGCAGACACGGGCTCGCGCGTTTCCAAGCGGATCACCGTGGCAACACCGTTGCTCTCGGCGGCCATGGACACCGTGACGGAGTCCCGCATGGCAATCGCCATGGCCCGGCAGGGGGGTCTGGGCGTGGTCCACCGCAACCTTTCGATTCAGCGCCAGGCCGAGGAAGTGGACCTGGTCAAGCGTAGCGAGTCCGGCATGATCACCAACCCCGTCACGGTGGGTCCGGACGCCACCCTGGAGGAACTCGACGAGCTGTGCGCCCGCTTCCGCGTCTCCGGCCTGCCCGTGGTCGACCGCGACGGCCGCCTCGTGGGCATCGTCACCAACCGCGACACCGTGTTCATCCCGGACAGCGAGTACCCGAGCCGCCGCGTCCGTGAAGTCATGACGCCGATGCCGCTGGTGACTGGCCGCGTGGGCATCAGCCGCGAGGACGCGTCCAAGCTGCTGGGCCAGAACAAGATTGAAAAGCTGCCCCTGGTGGACGATTCCGGCTTCCTGCGCGGGCTGATCACCGTGAAGGACTTTGCCAAGGCCGAGCAGTACCCGATGGCCACGAAGGACGACGGCGGGCGCCTGCGCGTCGGCGCTGCCATCGGCTTCTTCGGTGACGGCTTTGAACGCGCCATGACGATGGTCGACGCGGGCGTGGACGCCCTGTTCGTGGACACGGCCAACGGCCACAGCCAGGGCGTGCTGGAAATGATCGCCAAGCTCAAGGCCGACCCCGCCGCCGCCCACGTGGAAATCATCGGCGGCCAGGCCGCCACCCGCGAAGGTGCCCAGGCGTTGATTGACGCCGGCGCCGACGGCATCAAGGTCGGCGTCGGGCCCGGTTCCATCTGCACCACCCGCGTTGTGGCAGGCGTGGGCGTCCCGCAGATCACCGCCATCTACGAATCCGCCAAGGCTGCTATTCCCGCGGGCGTTCCGCTGATCGCCGACGGCGGGCTGCAGTACTCCGGCGACATCGGCAAGGCGCTGGTGGCCGGCGCGGACACCGTCATGCTCGGCTCGCTGCTGGCCGGCACCGCCGAATCCCCGGGCGAGCTGGTTTTTGTCAACGGCAAGCAGTACAAGACGTACCGTGGCATGGGGTCGCTGGGCGCCATGCAGTCCCGCGGGAAGAACACATCCTACTCCAAGGACCGCTACTTCCAGGCGGACGTTTCGGGTGACGACAAGCTCATCCCCGAGGGCATCGAGGGCCGCGTGGCCTACCGCGGGCCGCTGTCCTCCGTGGCCTACCAGCTGGTGGGCGGGCTGCGCCAGACCATGTTCTACGTCGGTGCACCCACCATCCCCGAGCTGAAGGCGCGCGGCAAGTTTGTCCGCATCACCGCGGCCGGCCTGAAGGAATCCCACCCCCACGACATCCAGATGACCGTCGAGGCCCCGAACTACCTCACCAAGTAGCGCCAGTCCCGGACGGGACCTGCCGCTTTGGGCTTACAGTTGTTGCCCCAAAACCCAAGGGTTTTGGGGCAACAACTGCCTCCTCGACTGGACGGACAGGCTCAGCCGCCGAGGGCGGCCTCAAACCGCTGCAGGGCAGCGTCGGAGGCAACGGTTTCTTCGGTGAATTCGGATTCGCCGCCGGAACGCAGGGTCCAGTCGCCGGATTCGGCTGCGGCCAGCTGGGCGATGACCGCGTCCTGGCCGATGCGGACACGCTTGACGACGGCCGTGGCGGGCAGGCCTTCGGCCGCGCCGGCCAGGTATTCGCGGCACAGGTGAAGGCCAAGGGCCAGCATGGCGGGGCCGGATTCGATGGGCTGGATCTCGTGCACGCCGAACGGGCTCAGGGTCAGCAATACGGCACCCACGTTCGAACCGGCCGTAAACAGCACATGCTCGGTGGTGGGTGTCGTGAGGGCGATTTCCAGCCATTCCTGGGCCTGTGACAACACGGTTCCGACGACGGCGCACCGTTCGACGGGGACGATGCGTTCGCCCTGCGCCTCGGCCAGCCCGCGAACCAAAAGGGTGGTCAGCCCGGCATTTTGGAGCAGTTCATTGCCGGCGTGCTGGTCCAGCCGGAACAGTTCCATGGTGGTGGCCGCTGATTCCGTGGGCGTCATGGACAGCAGGGCGAGCAGTTCGTGGTCGGTCATGCGCAGTTCGGATTCGCTCATGCGCCTAAGCCTATCGGCCGAGGGGCCCGGCCGAGCGGAGCGCGGGCGGGGAGGCCGAAAGGCGCCATCAGTCACGGTGCGGGGCTGGCCCGGCCCCGCACGCCTTCGGCAAGTTTGGCACGGCGCAGCCAGCTCATGAACCTCGGTGCGGTTGACAGCAGGCCCTTCGGGCCGGCCTCATAAATCTTGAGCCCGCTGGCGAGGCCCAGTGCGCTGGCCGTGAGGCCGGCTCCGGTGTTCCAGGAGGCCAAGTTCAGGCCCAGCTGGTTCTCCGGGGCCCCGCCCAAGGTCCAGCCCGGAACCAAAGGATCCCAGATGGAGGGGCGGCCGCCAGGAGCCGGTCCACCCGCGCCGGGCACGCCCGCACCGGAGGCCGCACTGGCTTATTCCTGCTCAATCGCCTGGGCCACCAGGGTCGACGGGTAGCTGGCTAGCGAGTTCCCCGCGGAACGCAGCTGCGGGCGCATCGCGCTGTCCCATTGTGAACGGAATTTGTCACTGTCGGGGCCGTTCCACCGGGCATGGGAGATGACGGTGGCCAGGGTTGAGGGCAGGTTCTTCAACGTGACCTGAGGATTCCATGGTCGTGGCCAGTGAACGGAGTTCTTCCGGCGCCGCGCCGACCATGCCGCCAGTCATGTTGGGCCCCGCCTTCGTGAAGTCTTGGTTGGAGTCGTGCATGCGATTAGGTCCAGCGCATGTCGGCATCCGCCCGTGTGCGAAGGGGAGGTGCCACCAGCGGCTGCTCACGGTTCGCCGCCGTCGGGCCGGACGACCGGTGAAGGGATGGAGGCTTTGAAGGGGGCTTTGAAGGCGGCGGGCCGGGCTGGGATAGGCTAGGGGACGTGACTTATGAGATTGAGATCGGCCGTGGCAAGCGTGGGCGTCGTGCCTACTCGTTGGATGACATTGCGATTGTCCCGTCGCGAAGGACACGCGACCCCAAGGATGTTTCCGTCAAGTGGCAGATCGACGCCTACCAGTTTGAGACGCCCGTCATCGGCGCGCCCATGGACTCGGTCATGTCGCCGGAAACCGCCATTGCGCTGGGCAAGCTCGGCGGATTGGGCGTCCTGGACCTCGAGGGCCTGTGGACGCGGTACGAGAACCCGCAGCCGGTGCTGGACGAGATTGCCCAACTTGAAGGCTCTGTTGTCGATCCGGAGTCCACGCTGCGCATGCAGCAGCTGTATAGCGCGCCGATCCAGCCCGAGCTGATCACGCAGCGACTGGCGGACATCCGTGCGTCGGGCGTTACTGTTGCCGGTTCGCTAACGCCGGGGCGCACGCAGGAGTTTTACAAGACCGTGGTGGCGGCCGGCGTCGATATTTTCGTGATCCGCGGGACCACGGTTTCCGCCGAGCACGTCTCGAAATCCACTGAGCCGCTGAACCTCAAGCAGTTCATTTACGAACTTGACGTGCCGGTCATTGTGGGCGGCGCCGCCGGCTACACGCCGGCGCTGCACCTGATGCGCACAGGTGCCGCCGGCGTGCTGGTCGGCTTCGGCGGCGGGGCATCCACCACCACCCGCCGCGCCCTGGGCATCCGCTCGCCCATGGCCAGCGCGATTTCCGACGTTGCCGCGGCGCGCCGGGACTACATGGACGAGTCCGGCGGCCGCTACGTGCACGTGATCGCCGACGGCGGCATGGGCTCCAGCGGCGACATCGTCAAGGCAATCGCCATGGGTGCCGACGCCGTCATGCTCGGCGCCGCGCTGTCCCGGGCGGCAGAGGCGCCAGGCCAGGGATGGCATTGGGGTGCCGAGGCGCACCACCAGGAACTGCCTCGCGGACACCGCGTGAAGATGGGCACCGTGGGCACGCTGGCAGAAGTGCTGCACGGACCGGCCCACACGGCCGACGGCGCTTCCAACCTGATCGGTGCGCTGCGCCGCTCAATGGCCACCACCGGCTACTCGGACCTGAAAGAGTTCCAGCGCGTCGAGGTGCTGGTTTCGCCGTAGCTTTTTAGTGGTTTTGAGCGCCCCGGTTCTCCTGAGAACCGGGGCGCTTTTTGCGTTTGCAGCCAAAATTTCCCACGGACGGCGGTGGCTGGACGGCCTTAGCAGCCGGTGCCGTGGGGGTTTTCGTTGCAGTTGTCGGCGTAGTTGTGGGTGACGGCGCGCCAGACGGTGAGGGGCAGGGGTGGTGAGGGGATGTGGCCTTGGCCGGGGATGGGGAG
>NZ_JAKZGX010000046.1:0-12146 GCF_024539665.1 Arthrobacter sp. STN4 | reverse complement strand
CTCCCCATCCCCGGCCAAGGCCACATCCCCTCACCACCCCTGCCCCTCACCGTCTGGCGCGCCGTCACCCACAACTACGCCGACAACTGCAACGAAAACCCCCACGGCACCGGCTGCTAAGGCCGTCGGCCAAGAAATACCCCGCAACCGGATCCAGGGCCCAACCCTTAATCGACGGCGGCACCGGCGGGAAAATTCCCTCCGCCGGGTGCCGCCGTCGAATACATTGAAGTTGAACGAATGGGACAAGCCCCAAAAGCGCCCCTACCTGCGGGCCTTGGCCTTCTGCACCATGACCTTCTCGTCCATCGGGGCGTCCTTGCTGGCACGCAGCTTGCGGTAGTAGTCCCGTGCCTCGTCCTGGCGTTCGCGCTCAATCCCGGTGGCAATCGTGGCCCGAAGGTGCTCCGGCCCGTAGCCAAACGCGTCCACCAGGTCCAGTGCGTGGGGCCGCAGTTTCGTCAGAATGCGGTTGATGTACGGTGCCAGCGTGCGTGCACGCTGCATGGAGATCCGCCCGTTCATCAGGTACCAGTCGAGGTGCTTCTCGATGAGTGTCAGGCCAAAGAGGTCGCGCAGCCGGGCCAGGACCTTCCTGGTGCCCGGGTCCCCAATGCGGCGCAGCGCCTCGGTGAACGCCTCCCATTGCAGCAGTTCAGCATGGGCCCGGGCTGCCTCGATCAACGCATTCTGGTTACTGTTAAACAGCTCGGCCGCCTTATCCTTGGGCAGCTTCCCGGCGTCCTTCAGCGCTGCCCCAATGTCCGACACCATGGACTGGACGCGGCCGGCAAGCAACTCGTGTTGTGTGTCCTCGTCCCTAAGGGCCTTGGCCGACTTTTGGGCGGATCCTGAGTCGGCCACGAACTGCGCCACCTGGCGCAGACCGGACTTGTTCCAGGTGAGGTCAGCCGCCTGGCCCACCACAAAGCGGGCGAGGACGCCGAAGTCCAGGTTGCGGAAGTCCTTCGAGTAGTCCGCCAGCAGGCGCTTGGCCACCAACTGCAGCAGGACCGTGTTGTCGCCCTCAAACGTGGCATACACATCCAGGTCGGCACGCAGCGAGGTGAGGCGGTTTTCAACCATGAATCCGGCGCCCCCGCACGCCTCGCGGCACTCCTGCAGCGTGTCCAGGGCATGCCACGTCGACAGCGACTTCAACGCAGCGGCCAACGTCTCCAGGTCCTGGCGGTCCTCGTCCGTGTCGTGGGTGCCGGAGAAGACGCCGTCGAACTTCTGCAGCAGCTCCTCATGGGCAAAAGCCGCGGCATAGGTCGTCGCGAGGCGCGGCAGGAGACGGCGCTGGTGGCGTTGGTAGTCCAGCAGCACCACTTCCTCCGTGTCCGACGCGGCGTTGAATTGACGCCGCTCCGTCGCGTACTGAATGGCAATCTTCAGGGCCACCTTGGAGGCGCCCACGGCTGCACCGTCGAGCGATACGCGTCCCTGCACCAGGGTGCCGAGCATGGTGAAGAATCGCCGCCCCGGGCTCGTAATGGAGGAGGAGTAGCTGCCGTCCCCGGCCACGTCGCCATATCGGTTGAGCAGGTTGGTGCGGGGAATGCGGACATTGGAAAAGTGCAGGCGGCCATTGTCGATCCCGTTGAGGCCGCCCTTGATGTTGTCGTCCAGCCCGCCGATTCCAGGAAGGAACTCCTTGGTCTCCGGATCCCGCAGATCCACATAGAAGGCGTGGACACCGTGGTTCACGCCACGCGTGATGAGCTGCGCAAACACCACCGCAGCCAGACCGTCCACGGCCGCGTTACCAATGAACTCCTTCCAGGCAGCACGGAAAGGGGTGTTGATGACGAACTCCTGGGTGACGGCATCATAGGTGGCCGTTGTGGCGATCGAGGCGACGTCGGAGCCGTGGCCAATTTCAGTCATGGCGAAGCATCCCGGAATCTCCATGGACATGATGCCCGGCAGCCACTTGTCCTGGTGCTCCTGCGTGCCCAGGTGCAGCACTGCGGAGCCGAACAGGCCCCACTGCACGCCCGCCTTGACCTGGAGGGACGGGTCAGCCAGCACCAGCTCCTCAAAACCGGCCACGTTGCCGCCATGGTCGCTGGTGCCCCCCAGCCGCACGGGGAAAGCGCGGTGCACGCCGTTGTTTTCCACCAGCAGTCCAAGCTGCCGGAAGACACGTTCGCGATGCACGGTATGGGAGAGCCCCTCAACCTTGTGCAGCTCGGGGCGTCCGGCCAGTTCGCGTGCCTGGAGGCGCACCTCGGCCCATTTGCCCAGCAGCGCTTGTCCCAGGGCGGCAACGTCAACACGTGCGCCGTCGTCGTGGGTGTGTTTGGTTGAACGGCTTAGTACGTCAGTCATCGGGTTCCTTCTGCTTGCTTTGGATTGTCGGTGGGGCGTGGAGCCGGGGCGACCTGTTGGGCGACGCCGTCGAACAGCCACGCAGAAATCTGTTCGGCCATGGCCCGGTGGTCGGGCTTGGCCGCGGATGGGGGAGTCTTCAGCCACAGCTCGCCCGCGGCCCGCACCAGCCCGATCGCCGCCGTCGGCCAGTAGCCCAGCAGGGGGGAGTCAGGATCGCCCAGCAGCTCCCGCAGCGGTTCGGAAATCATGGCGGTGACGGCCTCAAAGAAGCCGCTGAGGTCCCCCTCGGGGAGCGGGCCGGCGTCGGGTGGGGACGTCACAAAGGTGTACACGTTGGGCGACGTCTCAGCCATCTGCAGGTACGCGGTCACCATGTTCACCAGGCCCCCGCGCGGGGTCTTGGCGGTCCTCCCGGCGGCGACGATCGTGGCCTGCATCTGCCCGATCACCACCCTCCCCACGGCCTGCTGGAGTCCGGCCTTGTCACCGAAGTAGCGGTAAAAGACGGACTTTGAGGTGCCGGCGTTGGCCGCGATGTCCTCCATGGAGGCGTCGTGGCCCAGGTGGTGGATGGCCCGCCGGGCCGCCCTGATAAGCGAACGACGGCGTTCCTCCCGGTGCGCTTCCCACCTCACCGAGCGCCCGTCGACAGGCGTGCCGCCCGGGACGGGGAGGGGCGGCGGCGCGGCCTGCCCTGTTGGTAGCGAGTTCACGATACCCAGCGTATCAGGTACGCTGGGTATCAGTAATTCACGCCACATCTAAGGAGACCGCTCCATGAGTTCCCCCACGGCAGAAAACACGACGGCGAGCGCCGGCACCATCCGTAAGGCGGTGGTGGTTGGCGGCAACCGCATCCCCTTCGCCCGCTCCGGCGGCGCCTATGCCCACGCCTCCAACCAGGACATGCTCACGGCGGCGCTTGATGGTCTTGTGGCCCGGTTCGGGCTGCAGGACGAATCCATCGGCGAGGTGGCCGCTGGAGCCGTCCTGAAGCACTCCCGCGATTTCAACCTCACCCGTGAGGCCGTGCTGGGCTCCGCACTCCTCGCCACCACGCCTGCCTATGACCTCCAGCAGGCGTGTGCCACGGGCATGGAGGCCGTCATCGGCTTGTCCAACAAGATCAAGCTGGGGCAGATCGACTCCGCAATTGCCGGCGGCGTGGACTCCGCCTCCGACGCCCCCATTGCCGTCAGTGAAGGCCTGCGTGCCATCCTGCTGGACCTCAACCGGGCCAAGACCATGGCCGGCAAGGTGAAGATCCTCGGCCGGCTCCGGCCCAGGGACCTTGCCCCGGACACCCCGTCCACGGGAGAGCCCCGCACCGGGCTGTCCATGGGTGAGCACCAGGCGCTGACCACCGCCCAATGGAAGATCACGCGCCAGGCACAGGATGAACTGGCGCTGGCCAGCCACAAAAATCTCGCCGCCGCCTACGACCGGCACTTCTTTGACGACCTGGTGACGCCCTTCCGCGGCCTGACCCGTGATTCAAACCTGCGCGCAGACTCCTCGCTGGAAAAACTGGCCAGGCTCAAGCCCGTCTTCGGCCGCAACCTGGGCGACGCCGCCACCATGACGGCGGGCAACTCCACCCCGCTGACCGACGGCGCCTCGACCGTGCTGCTCGCCTCCGAGGACTGGGCCCGGGACCATGAGCTGCCCATGCTGGCCAACGTCGTGGACGGCGAGGCCGCGGCCGTGGACTTTGTGCACGGCAGGGACGGCCTGCTCATGGCCCCCGTGTTTGCCGTCCCGCGCCTGCTGGCGCGCAACGGGCTGACCTTTGACGACATTGACTACTTTGAAATCCACGAGGCCTTCGCCGGCACGGTGCTGAGCACCCTGGCGGCCTGGGAGGACGAGGAGTTCGGCCGGACGCGGCTGGGCCTGGACGGCGCCTTCGGCACGGTGGACCGCCGCAAGCTCAACATCAACGGCTCCTCACTTGCCGCCGGCCACCCCTTCGCCGCCACCGGCGGCCGGTTGATCGCCACCCTGGCCAAGATGCTCAGCGAGCGCGGCCTGGTGGACGGCCGCCCGGCCCGCGGCCTGGTCTCCGTCTGTGCGGCCGGCGGCCAAGGCGTCGTGGCACTGCTGGAAGCCAGGTAGCCGCGATGGCAGCACAACAGAAGGTGTCCTCGGACAAGTACACGGAACTAGTTTCCGGCGGCCTGGGCCGGGAACTGGCCAAGCGCCTGGGCCTGCCACAGCCCGCCGTCCTGCGCCGCTTCACGCCGGGCGCCCCGCTGGTCCAGGGCCCCATCCTGGTGGTGGGCCACTCCGCGGGGGCCGACGCCGTTTCGGCCGTCCTGCTGTCCTGGGGCCAGGACGTGCGCCGGCACGCCACACCCAGGGACACCTTGGGCGCCATCGTGCTGGTGCTGGACGAGCTGGCCCATCCGGACCAGCTGTCCGCGCCGCTGCGGGAAGTCGGCGGCGCCCTGCGTGACCTCCAGCGCAACGGCCGGATCGTGGGCATCTCACGGCGGGCCGACGCGCAGGACACCCCCGAGGCCGCCGCCGCACGCAACGCCGTGGACGGCATCCTGCGTTCCCTGGCCAAGGAACTGCGCGCCGGCGCCACCGCCAACGGCGTGGTCCTGGCCAACGGCACCGCCGCAGACGCACCCAGCACCATGTCGGCCCTGCGCTTCTTCCTCTCCGCACGCTCGTCCTTCGTGGACGGCCAGTTCCTGACCGCCTCCTCCGAGGGAAGCGCCACGGAACCCAACTGGGACAGGCCCCTGGAAGGCAGGGTCGCCGTCGTCACCGGCGCCGCCCGCGGCATCGGCGCCTCCATTGCCCGCACCCTGGCCCGCGATGGCGCCAAGGTGGTGGCCGTGGACGTGCCGGCCGCGGGGGACCAGCTGGCAGCCGTTGCCAATGAAGTCCACGGCACCGCGCTGCAGCTGGACATCACCGCCACCGAAGCCGGCGCCCGCATCCTGGACCATGCGGCACAGCGCCACAGCCGGCTGGACATCGTGGTGCACAACGCCGGCATCACACGGGACAAGCTGCTGGCCAACATGGACGCCGCCCGCTGGGACTCCGTGATTGCAGTCAACATTGCCGCGCAGCTGCGCATCAACCAGGCACTTTTGGCCAGCAGCCACTTCGCGGACCACCCACGGATCATCAGTGTCTCCTCCACGAGCGGGATTGCCGGCAACCGCGGCCAGACCAACTATGCCGCGTCCAAGGCGGGCGTGATCGGCATGGTCCGTGCCACCGCGCCGCTGCTGGCTGAAAAAGGCGGCACGGTCAACGCCGTCGCGCCGGGCTTCATCGAAACCGCCATGACCGCGAAAATCCCGTTCGCCACCCGCGAGGTGGCCCGCCGCCTCAACAGCCTGCAGCAGGGCGGGCGGCCGGAGGACGTGGCCGAGGCCATCGCGTATTTCGCCTCGGAGGCCTCGGCCGGGGTCACGGCCAACATCCTGCGCGTGTGCGGGCAGAACCTGGTGGGGCAGTGAGCATGGAAAACGTGCTGACGGAGATGCCGTCGCTGTCGAAGCAGTATGTCAACGCCGCGGCGACGGCCGCCATGAAGCGGCTGGCGCGTTCCGTCCCCGTGGTGGCACTGCCCACCCGGGCCCTGGAGGTCCGGGGCGTCACCGCCGACCTGGCAAAGCTCACGGCCTTCGCGCACCTGTTGGGCAAGCCCGCCCGGGACGTCCTGCCGTCGGGCTACATCCACGCGCTGGCGTTTCCGGTGGCGATGGGCGTCATGGTGCAGGACGATTTCCCGCTGCCGCTGCTCGGCATGGTCCACCTGCGCAACCAGGTGGACCACTACGCCGCCGTGCGCTTTACCGACGTGCTGACCATCCGGGCCTGGGCCAGGGACCTGGCCGGGCACCGCGCCGGCACCCAGGTCCAGCTGGTGGTGGAGGTGCGAAGCAGCGACGGCACGGCGCTGCTGTGGCGCGGCGTCTCCACCTATCTGGCAAAGGGGATCTACCTTCCGGGCCTGGACAAGCCGTCGCCGAGGCCGGCCGGGGCGCAGCGGGAACCTTTCTCCGCGCCGCAGCCCACCGCGCAATGGCGGCTGGGCGTCGACACCGGCCGCGCCTATGCCGCGGTCTCCGGGGACTTCAACCCCATCCACCTCAGCGTGCTGTCCGCGAAGGCGCTGGGGCTGAGGCGTTCCATCGCCCACGGCATGTATGCGGCCTCGCGCGTGGTCTCCGACATCGGTTCGCCCAAGCCCGAGGCGTTTAGCTGGGACATTGCCTTCGAGGCGCCGATCTTCCTCCCCGCGACGGTGTCCCTGCACATTGCGGACACCCGGGCGGACGACGGCGGCTGGCTGGGCAGCGAGTTCACCGCCTGGAACGCCCGCAGCGCCAGGGTGCATTTCCGCGGGAGCGTCACGGCCGGCACCACCCAGCCCTGACGGGCACCGGGGCAGGTCCGGCGCCGGGGCCGCGGCCCCGCTGCCGCCGGGTCCAGGGACCCCCGCCGGGAAGCAGTCCGCCATCGAATTCCGATGGCGGGCTGCTTTTTTAGGTGGGGGCCCACGGCCGGCACCAACAGTGCCGGCATGACCCACCGCCACGTGCTGGAGGCACTCACCGGCCTGCTGGCTGCCTTTTTCACCGCCATCGTGGCCAACGCGCTGACCACCATCATGGACCAGCTCCACTGCACACAGACCGACTTTGCCTGGGTCATCATGGCGGCACTGCCCGCGAACGCCGCCGCCACCCCGATGTGGGGCAGGCTGGCCGACCTCTTTGACAAAAAACTGCTGGTCCAGCTGAGCATCATCATCTTCGTGGCGGGCTCCGCCATGGCCGGCTTCGCCACCACCATTCCACTGCTGCTCACGGCCCGCGTCATCCAGGGCATCGCCATGGGCGGCCTGACAGCCCTCGCTCAGGCGATCATCGGCACCATCATCTCCCCGCGCGAACGTGGACGGTACTCCGGCCAGATGGTGACCCGGTTCGGCAGGTGGAAGCGCTTCCTGGTGGGCGGTGCGCTGTTGCTGATCGCAGGCCTTGGCTTGACCGGCACCATCACCCACGACACCAACCTGGCCCTGGTGGGCAGCTACACGTTTGTCTTCGGCCTGGGCCCGGGCATGATGATGCAGAACCTGCTCCCGGCCGTCCAAAACACCGTCGCAGTGAAGGACATCGGCTCGGCGTCAGGGTCCGCGGCGTTCTTCCGCACCGTGGGCGGGGCCGCCGGCGTGGCCATCCTGGGCGCCGTCATGGGCACCCGCGTCACCAGCGTGGTCAATGCCGGCCTCGCCGGGGCCGGCGTCAAGCCTGCCGGCGGACCGCACGCCACCATGGACCTGGCCAGCCTGCCTGACCCCGTCAAGGTCATTGTCCGCGCTGCCTGCGGCGACGGGCCGGCCCTGATTTTCATGATCGGCGCCATCACCATGCTGGTGGCCCTGGCCGCCGTGCTGCCCATGAAGGAAATTCCCCTGCGCCGCACCATAGACATGGTCGACGCCGGCAGGCGGGGTGCCGCCGTGGCGGCCGGTGGGTCTGTGGACACCAGGCCCGCGGACGCCGTGGCGGACGCCCCCGGTACTCCCGAACCTGGCACGCCCGAACCGGCGAAATAGGGCCCGGGGACACCACGGGGCAGGGAAGCCAGGGATTTGGTGCCGGGTGGTGGGTGGTGGCACCCAACGGCAGGAAGTTGTCCTCCGCACCGTCTATGAAGCCCAGTCCCTATTCAGGGCAGGGCTACTGATCCCTTCCCGGACCCGCTGGCGGCCCCTGCGCCGGTCCGCCGGCCCGGCGCAGGGGCCGCCCTAAAGCCGTGCCCGGAGCAGCGGAACCCCCGTCGCCGGGGCGCCCTGCTGCCGGATTAGCAGTTCCTTGATGGAGCCCACGGCCAGCGTGGTGGTCGCCACGGGAGACACTTTGCTTCCCGGTGCGGCGCGCCACGTGGCCAGCGTCACCCGGTTGCCCGTGGTGGTGACCGCCACGAGTTCATATGCAGTGGGCACCACCGGGCTGCCCGTGTTCCCGTAGACCGGCCCGCCCGTTGTTCCGGTGCTGTAATTGCACGTCCAGGAGAGGAGGGTTCCCCAAGGCTCCGGGCTGGCCTGGCCGTGTGCGGCCAGCAACCGCTGCCCGGTGCTGGCAAAGGTCAATTGCAAGGCTGCGGTACCAGTCCGGCCCGGAGCGTGGCCGGCCTGTGTCGCAGGCGGCGCAGCGGGGGGAATCAGGCCCGCCGTGACAGCAGCCGTCCCGCCGCCCAACACCAGGGCAGCGGCAGCCGCCGCGGCCGCCAGGCCGGCCCTCCGGCGTCGTACCTTCCGGGCAAAGACGGCGTAGGGGGCGGCGCTGGGCAACGGCTTGGGTGCCCCGGGGGCCACGGCGTCGCGGCCCACCAGGGAAAGCAGTCCGGGCAGGCCGGACAACTCGGCCAGGCGGTTGCGGCACGCGTCACAGCCGTCCACGTGTTGTTCGTATTCGCGGCGCTCGGCTGCCGTCAGGGAGCCAAGGACATAGGCCGCGTCCCAGGCGGAATAGGGGTCCACGGCAGAAGGGGTGGTGGTCACCGGCTGCTCACGCCCCTTTCCTCGAGTGCCAGCCGCAGGGCGCGGAGGCCGTAGTGCAGCCGCGATTTGACGGTTCCGTCCGGGACGCCAAGTGCGGCACCAATGCTGCGCGTGTCCTGCCCGTCGAAGTAGGCGAGTCGGATGACCTCGCGGTGTTCGGGCGTGAGCGTGAGCAAGGCGTCCTCGACCAGCCACGCATCCAGGATCCGGTCCGTCTGGTCCGGCCCCGGATGCTCAGGCAGCTGGTCCGTGCCGATCTCACGGCGGTGCCGGGCGCTGCGCCAGTCGTCGATGACCAGGTTCCGCGCCACGGTGAACAACCAGCCCCGCAGCGCGGGCTCCGTGCGCTGCAGGACGTCGGGGTGCTCCCATGCACGGAGCAAGGTCTCGGCCACCACATCCTGCGCCACGGTGCCTTCACTGGTCAGGCGCTGGACGAAGCGCGTCAGCTGGACGGCATAGTCCCGGTGGAGGGCGCGCATGGCTTCCTCGCGCGTCGGCGTGCCCGTGCGGGCCTGCTGGTCCATCTCCACCCCCCTTTCGCGCTTTGGCTGCCGGCGGCACCGGCCTACCCCTACAAACGGAGGCCATGCCCAAAAGGTTCACCCCCCACCTGAAGGCCGGCGGCCGGTTCCTGGCCATCCCGCCCGCCGCAGGCCCTACGGCCCCCGCTTCCACCTCTTCAGGCCCCACCGACCCAGGCCCTGCCGTCCCTCCCCTCCAGGGACGCCTGCATGAATTATGAATTCCGTGGCCTTCCACTACACATTCTCCTCGTCCAGGCCGTGGTCGTCACGCTTCCCGTGGCCGCCCTGTGCACAGTCGCCACGACGCTCTGGCCCGCCGTCCGCCGCCGACCGGGACTGGCCACGCCCGCACTCCGCCTGCCGGGCCTGGCCCTGGTGTTCATCACCCAGCGGGCGGGGGAGTGGCTGTTGCTGCGGGTGGTGCAGACCCGGGCAGTGCCGGCCCACGCCCGTGACGGCAGGACCCTGCTGCCATGCGCCGGGGCCCTCTTCGGCGCCTCCCTGGCTGCCTGGCTCTGGCACCGGTTTTCGCGCCGCCGCCGCATAGCGTCGCGGCTGGGCAGGGGCAGGGGCCGGGGCCCGCCCGGCCGCGCTCCGCCGGCAGAAACACAAACCGAAACACAAAAAAGCCCGGAAGACCGTTTCAGGTCTTCCGGGCCATCATGTGCGCGGAGGGGGACTTGAACCCCCACCCCGTTTCCAGGACTAGCACCTCAAGCTAGCGCGTCTGCCATTCCGCCACCCGCGCAAGGTGAATTCGGGAGGACCGGCCATCCATCCGGATGAACCGTTCGCCCCCGAAGCAGCGAGAAATACGATAGCACAGCTTTTGCCGCAAACAACAATCGGGCCAGCGGCCTGCCGGCGCCTCCGCCAAGCAAGGCCCAGAGGGGCCTCGGATGTAGGCTGAAGTGACCACCAGAAGAGCCCGAAGGAGCCCCTCGTGAACACCGTCCGGCCGGAAGACGAAGTCGTCGGCATTTGTCAGGACCTCATCCGCATCGACACCACCAACTTTGGCACCAACGAAGGCCCGGGGGAGCGCGCCGCCGCCGAACACGTCGCCGGACTGATCACCGAGGTGGGGCTCCCCGCCGACCTTTACGAGTCGGATCCCGGGCGCGCCAACGTCGTGACCCGTATCGAGGGCAGCGACCCTTCCCTGCCGGCGCTCGTGGTCCACGGCCACCTCGACGTCGTCCCGGCCCTGGCGCACGAATGGAGCGTCGACCCGTTTGGCGGCGAGGAGAAGGACGGCCTGATCTGGGGCCGGGGCGCCGTGGACATGAAGGACATGGACGCCATGATCCTCTCCGTCATGCGCTCCATGGCACTGGACGGGCGCAAGCCCAGGCGCGACATTGTCTTTGCGTTCTTCGCCGACGAGGAGGCCGGCGGCACCTACGGCGCCCGGTGGTCGGTGGACAACCGCCGCGACATTTTTGACGGTGCCACAGAGGCCATTTCCGAGGTGGGCGGCTTCTCCGCGGACATTGGCGGCAAGCGCGCATACCTGCTCCAGACGGCGGAAAAGGGGCTGTCCTGGCTGCGCCTGACCGCCCACGGCCGGGCCGGGCACGGCTCGCAGATCAACACCGACAACGCCGTCACCCGGCTGGCGCGCGCCGTGACCCGGATTGGCGGGCACGAATGGCCCATTGAATACACGGACACCACCCGGGCGTTCCTGGAGGGCGTCTCCGAGCTGACCGGCGTCGAATTTGACGAGGGAAACCCGCAGGCGCTGCTGGACCAGCTGGGCACCGTGTCGCGTTTTGTGGGCGCCACCTTGCAAAACACGTCCAACCCCACCCTGCTGTCCGGCGGCTACAAGGCCAACGTGATTCCCGCGACGGCGGAAGCCATGGTGGACATCCGCACCCTGCCGGGCCAGCATGAACAGGTCCTGGAAATGGTCCGGGACCTTGCCGGGGACGGCATCGACATCAGCACCATCCACGACGACGTCGCCCTGGAGACGCCCTTCGCCGGAAACCTGGTGGACGCCATGGTGGACGCCCTGCACGCCGAGGACCCCGGCGCCACCGTGCTGCCGTACACGCTCTCCGGCGGCACCGACAACAAGTCGCTGTCCCGCCTGGGCATCACCGGCTACGGCTTCGCCCCGCTGCAGCTGCCCCCGGAGCTTGACTTCACCGGCATGTTCCACGGCGTCGACGAACGGGTGCCCGTGGAATCGCTGAAGTTCGGCGCCCGGGTGCTCGACCGCCTGCTCAGCAGCTACTAGGCCCAGCCATGGAACCGGAACAGCTGCTGTCCGAGGAATTGCTGGAGCGTTTCCGTGCCCGCGCCAAGGGCTACGACGAGCGCAACGAGTTCTTCCACGAGGACCTGGCCGAGCTGAAGGAACGCCGCTACCTGGGCATGTTCGCCGCCACCGGCGACGGCGGGCTCGGCTACGGGCTGCAACAGGCCGCCGCGGCGCAACGCCGCCTGGCGACCGCCGCCCCGGCCACCGCACTGGCGGTCAACATGCACCTGGTGTGGACCGGCGTCGCACACCTGCTGCACGAGCGCGGCGACGACTCCCTCCACTACGTCCTGCAGGAGGCTGTTGCCGGGGAGGTTTTTGCCTTCGGCAACTCGGAGGCGGGTGTCCTGTCTCAATTTAGTTGGCCATTTTCGCAACTTACCTGGCCACCTACGGCTTTCTGGGGTTTGTCTCAGTTAATATGGCCACCATGGATGTTGCTCGCGCGTTGAGGTCGCTGCCTTCGAAC
>NZ_JAKZGX010000045.1:0-13484 GCF_024539665.1 Arthrobacter sp. STN4 | reverse complement strand
CGATCGCGATCACCATCGAGGTCACCGTCAGCAGCAACGTCCAGCCAATGCCCCGGATCACCAGGACATCAAAAAGATAGGTACGGACCGTGCCCCAACGGAACTGCGGATTTGTCCAAATCGACTGCAACCCGGCCAGCACCGCCGCAACGATCACCACCGCGGCCAGCCAACGGCCTGGATGACGAACCGGAATTGCCTTGATGAGGGGGATTTCGTCCATGGCGGTGTATGAGTGGCGCGTTGAGACCAGAGTCTGTGTCATTGGGCTGCCTCGGGGTTGACCACGGCCGTCTTGATGGCGAGCACTCCGACGCCCCACCGGTCCATGATCTTGGCGTACGTGCCGTCGGCAATGAACTTGTTCATCACTTTTGCCACCAGGTTCGCCAGCGGCATGTCGTTCTTGGCCACGGCGATGCCGACCGGCGTCGGGCTGTACTGTTTGCCCAGCAGCTCCAATTGGCCGCTGGTCTGGGTCAGTGCGTAACCAATGGTGGTGCTGCCGGAGACCATGGCATCGATCCCACCACTGACCAGGCGCGTGGTGATGTCCGATTGGGTGGGCAGGCTCGTGACGACTATGGCGGGCTTGCCAGCCTTGACACACGCGGCGGACCGGCCGGAGAGGTCCGGGTCCGCCTGGGTGGAGCCGGTCTGGACTCCCACGTTCTTCCCACAGAGGTCATCGACGGAGATGTTCCGGGGGTTGCCCTTCTGTACGGCAAAGACGGAACCCGCAGCGTAGTAATCAACGAAGTTCACGGCCTTCATGCGCTCCTTGGTTATGGAGAACGCAGAAATCCCCAGATCGTACTTGGCGCCCAGCGACGGCAGGATCGTGGTGAAGCCGGCCGTCTCGAAATCGACCTTCAGGCCCAACGTGGCCCCGATGGCGTTGGCAAAGTCCACATCGAACCCCATGGGGGTCTGACCGTTCGCGCCGCCCAGGAACTCGGCAGGGGCGAAGGTAGTATCCGAGCCCACCGTCAATGTCCCGACGGACTTGATGGCCGCCGGGACCAGTGCGGCCAGGGCGGCATCCTTGGGGACCGACGCCACGTCAAAGCCGGCCGTGCCAGATGTAGCGCCGGTTCCCTGCGTTCCCACGGCCTGGGAGGCGGTGGTGCAGCCACTGACGGTGACCATGCCGCCGAGCGCGGCAACGGCAACGAGGGCAAGGCGGATCCGTCGGGATGTTCTCATGTCAGCTTTCCATTCGTGAGGAGGATTCAAGGGGAACGACGATGTTCACCAAGGTGGTGCCGGTTTGGACAAGGGTTGGGTGGCGCAGGGTGCCGACAAGTCCCTCCATGTGTGCGCGGTACTCCTGCCAGGGCCGCCCCAGCTCTTCGATGAAGTGGATGCGGCCGATGAGGTCGCCGACGGCAACCGGCTGGCCGAGGTCGACGGAGGGTTCAAACAGGCCTGCCGCACGCGCCATGACAGCCGAGCGGGGACCCAGTTCGAGGTATGTGATGCCAGGGCCGGCCACGGCGTCAGCTTCGGGGTCGATTCCACGGTGGGGGCCGGCGTCGTCCGTTCCCGATGGCGGGGCGATGACGCCAACCTGGGCGAGCAGCCGGTACAGCCCGGCGCGGGCATCGGTGAGGACGCGGCGGTTGATGGTGCCGCGGCCGGCAAGTTCGGTGGAGATCATGGTGACGCCGGCCCGGTCGGCGGCGCCGCTGATGGAGCCGGAAACGAAGTCCGGTGAGACGATGACGCAATACGGCTGTCCGAAGGCCTCGACGGCGGCCACCTTGCGGGACCAGTCCGTTTCAGTGGGTCCGGAATAGACAAAAGCGGAGGGAACGTATTCGTTGACCGACCCGCCCGAATGTATGTCCAGGACAAAGTCCGCCATGGGAAGCAGCACGCCCTCGACGATGTGGGCGATCTGGGCCGTGGGTCCGCCCTCGGCGTCGCCGGGCAACGCCCGGTTGAGGTTGGCGCGGTCAACGGCTGAAACGCGCCGTCCCTCGCGAACGGCCGGCAGGTTCAGTGACGGAAGGACGATGATGCGGCCCCGGACTCGTGCCGGATCAAGCTCCCGGATGAGTTCATGGAGCAGCACCTGGCCCTCATATTCGTCGCCATGTGTGCCGGCCGTCAGCAGGACGGTGGGGCCTTCTGCCGGCCCGGAAAGGACGGCAATCGGCACCGGGATGACGGCGCCGTCGTGCTCGTTGTCGGAGTGCACGACGGCCAGGTGGCCAAGCTGCCTGCCCGCAGCAGCAAAGTCAATGCCGACTATCGCGTCGATGGTGTGGGAACTCATTATGTTTGTATCCAATCTCTAAGATTGGATACAGCGTAGCCAGGGGATACGGTTGGGTGCAATACTTTGGCCAAAAGTAATATTAAAAAAGTCCATGTATCGGTGTGGAAGCGATGGGAGAAAAAGTGAAGGGAACGGCCGTCAGGGATGCCCGGCCGCTGGCCGAACGCGTCTATGACTTGGTGTGCGACGACATCGTCAATGGGACTCTCGCCCCCGGTGCGCAGTTGGTCCAGGACCAGCTCGCCGCCGACTATGGGGTCTCGCGCATGCCGGTCCGGGATGTGCTGACCCGGTTGGTGCATGAAGGCATGGCCGACTTCATTCCCGGGCGCGGCTACTTTGTGAAGGTCCTCAGCTATGCGGACGTGATTGACGTGTACGAGGTCCGCCGCGAGGTGGAGGCCCTGGCCATCCGCCGCTTCGAGGGCAGGTACTCGCCAATGGAACTGGCACGGCTTGAGATGTCGTTGGTGGAGGCGGAGGCTGTCACCGATGCGGATTTTGACGAGATTTTCCGCACCAGCACCGATTTTCACCTGGCCCTCGTGGCGCCGTGCCCCAACAAGTACATGCTGCATTCCCTGCAGGGTATTTGGGAAAATCCAGTTCAGCGTCGGATCATCCGCTCCTACAAGAACGACGGCGCCAAGGCCGCCGGTGTGGCGGCCAAGCACCGGCGGTTGCTGGGCCTTGCCCGAGCCGGCAAGACCGAGGAATTGATCAAGGAGCTGGCCAGCTGCCACACTCCCGACACCTAGCCACATTGGCTTCCTGCCCGGAAGCCCAGACCCGGACGGTTCGATGCGGGAAATCGCGGAGCTCCACCGGCTTGCAGCCGGTGCCGGCAGCTATTGGGGCAAGACCACATGTGCAGCCTGGGTGCGCCTCCTGACAACCGGGGCGAGGCGGTTCGTTCCCTTGGGCATGGCCAGGCCACGGCTTCGACTCGGCTTCGGACACTCTGGAACCGGGTACAAGGTCCGACGCCATTGCAGCGGAAAATCCCCCGCGGAGGGCTGGCGCCCTGCGCACCATCGGCACAGACCGACCAGCTGGTTCCGCCTTGGGCCGGAACGGCACCGGCTTTGTTGCGGGAACTGTCGCATTGTCCCGAAAGAATGGCAACGCCAGCTGACTGCGCTTCGAACTGGGAAAGCGAAGTCAAGTCCCATTACGTGGTGTAATTTTTTTGTTTCCTTTGCCCGGCGGACAAGCTGAACGGCCCTGCCACGGTTTTTCCATGGTCCGAAGCCCGCGCCCGGAGCGCGGTCTGCGGTGGTAGTCTGGGCTGTCGAATTTTCCGGCGAGAAAGGCAACACCATTGTTGGTGCTTCACGCATTCTGGTCGCTTGACCACGGCCCGGGCCTGTGGTCCGAAGATTCCGAAAAGCCGGTGACGAGCGCCCAGCAGGGGTTGAAGTCGGCCCGGCCCCACCCCTTTGCGACATCTGCGGAAACGCTCATGAAACTGCAGGCGGGGGAGCCTGGCCAGACGACGCTGTTGCTGCCGTCCCTGCGACGCTCGCCGCTGGACTCTCCGGAGATTGTGCGCATCGCCCCCCGGCCGACCAGTTCAACGGTCCCGTCGCTGCTGCCCTGGACGGTTCCCGTGCTGTGGGTCGATCCGCAGGATCTGGCCGCCACCATCAACGATGACGACGGCGCGGACCCCGCCGCCCTGTTCTTTCCCAAGCTCTCCCTCAGGGACGGCTCGGAACAGCTGGGCGATGTCCGCATTGCCGCCTCCGTGCGGTACCTGGCCGAGCTGGTCCGATTTGCCGGTGAGCTGGCCGGGCGCGCGCGGGTGCTTCCCGGAATTGTCTGGGTGGCCGGCGCCGGGCACGACGACGACGCTGACGCCACGCCCGGCGATCCCACCCCCGGCGGTCCCACCGCCGGCGACGGCCTCGCGGCCGAGGCCCGGTGGCGGGCGGTGTTGCGCGGCCCCGATGCACTGGCCTTCGGCGATCTCATTGTCGGCATGCCGCCGTCTTTCCGGTCCGCACCGGATTCGGAGGACGCGGGTGCGCTGGCAGCCTTGGCCCTTGATGCACTTGTTGACGCCACGGTGAGGGGCCGGCTGCCTGAGGGAATGGCCATGCTGCCGCCCCGCCGCGGACGCAAACCGCCAAGTGCCCGCCGTCGAGGCCTGGGTGGAAGCCCTGCAAGGGCCGGACGCCCGCATCCGCGTGCCGTCCACCATGATCGCTGAGCTGGAGCACGAACTCGCCCCCTGGCGAAGCTATGCAAGGGAGGCCAACGCGCCAGCACGGGCCACCTTCCGGCTTACCGAAAATTCTGGCGGCCCGGACGCCCAGGACATCCTCGACACGCCTGACGCCGCAGCCCAAACCCACCCCTGGAAGGTGGATTTCCTGCTCCAATCCGCAGCGGATCCCAGCCTGTTGGTGGCGGCCGACCAGGTGTGGCGTGACGGCGACGCCCTCGCCCGGTGGCTTGGCCGCCCCCAGGAGGTGTTGCTGGCGGAACTTGGCAAGGCCGCACGCGCCTATCCCGGCCTTGAAACGGGGCTTCGGCAGAGCCGGCCCACAGGTTTGGAACTCACCAGCGAGCAGGCCTTCGCGTTCCTGCAGGACGGGGCACCTGCCCTGGACGGCGCCGGGTTCGGTGTGCAGCTGCCCGCCTGGTGGGACAGGCAATCGAAGCTGGGCCTGAAGCTTTCGGCGGCCACGCCGATGGGCGACGACACCGGCAAGCCTGCCGCCTTCGGGCGGGAGCAGCTGTGCGACTTCCGCTGGAGCCTGGCCGTGGGGGAGCACACCCTCAGCGACGAGGAGATCGCCGCGCTGGCGCAGGCCAAGGCTCCGCTGGTCCGGCTGCGCGGCCAGTGGGTGAGCGTCAATCCCGAACAGTTGCGCCGCGGGATCGACTTCCTGCGCCGCGGAGACCTGCAGCGTGGCACGGTGGCGGACGTGCTCCGCCTGGCCGGTGCGCACCCCGACGACGCCGGGCTGCCGTTGGAAATTGCCGCCGTCACAGCCGATGGCTGGTTGGGTGCGCTGCTTGACGGCTCGGCGGAGGCCAGCCTCCAAACGGTTGCGCCGCCGTCGAATTTCACGGCAACACTGCGCCCCTACCAGGAACGGGGGCTGGCCTGGCTGGACTTCCTTGGCTCGCTGGGGCTCGGGGCGTGCCTGGCGGACGACATGGGGCTGGGCAAGACCATCCAGCTGCTGGCGCTGGAGGCGCTCAACCGCGAACGGCAGCCCGACGCCGGCCCCACCCTGCTCGTGTGCCCCATGTCGCTGATTGGAAATTGGGAGGCCGAGGCGGCAAAATTTGCGCCCGCCCTGCGCCTGCGGGTGCACCATGGTTCGGAGCGGCGCCGTGGTGAGGAGTTCGACGACGGTCTGGATGGCGTTGACTTGTTGGTCACCACCTACACCACGTTGACGCGTGATGTGGAGGTGTTTGAGGCGGTGTCCTGGAACCGGGTGGTCCTCGATGAGGCGCAGGCGGTGAAGAACCGGCTCTCCCGTGCCGCGAAGGCCGTCAAGCGGCTCACCGCCGCACAGCGGATTGCGTTGACCGGCACCCCTGTGGAGAACCGCCTGGGGGAGCTGTACTCGATCATGGACTTCCTCAACCCCGGCCTGTTGGGCACGCCGGAACTGTTCCGCACCCGCTATGCCATCCCCGTCGAACGCCACCGCGATGAAGGTGCCGCCGAGCGGATGCGCGCCGTCACCAGGCCGTACCTGCTGCGCCGGGTGAAGACCGATCCGTCCATCATCGACGACCTGCCGGAAAAAATTGAGATCAAGCAGTACTACACGCTCACCAACGAACAGGCGTCGCTGTACCAGTCGGTGGTTGACGACATGATGGAGAAAATTGACGGCTCGGACGGGATTGAACGCCGGGGCAACGTGCTGGCCGCAATGGCCAAACTGAAGCAGATCTGCAACCACCCGGCCCAACTCCTACACGACGGCTCGGTTGTGGGCCAACGCAGCGGGAAGGTGGAACGGCTGGAGGAAATACTCGAGGAGATCCTTGCCGAGGGCGACAAGGTGCTGTGTTTCACGCAGTACACCGAATTTGCCGAGATGCTGCTGCCACACCTGGCCGCCCGGTTCGACACCGATGTGGCCTACCTGCACGGCGGGACCTCCCGGCAAAACCGCACCGAGCTGGTGCGCCGCTTCCAATCCTCCGACGGCCCGCCCATCTTCCTGCTCTCGCTCAAGGCCGGCGGCACCGGCCTGAACCTGACCGCCGCCAACCATGTCATCCACCTGGACCGGTGGTGGAATCCCGCCGTGGAGAACCAGGCCACGGACAGGGCTTTCCGCATCGGCCAGAAACGACGGGTGCAGGTGCGCAAGTTCATCTGCCGGGGCACGCTGGAGGAACGGATTGACGCCATGATCGAGGAGAAAGCCTCGCTGGCGAACATGGTGGTGGGTGACGGCGAAGGCTGGCTGACCGAGCTGTCCACCGAGAATCTGCGTGAATTGTTCGCACTGAGCAAGGAGGCCGTCAATGAGTAGGCGCCGCTACGAGTCCCCGTTCTACCCGCACACGGTCCCGCGCAGCGTGGAAGGCGGGGTCAAGGCCAAAAGCGTCCGCGGCGCCATCGGCACCACCTGGTGGTCGGGCCGGTTCATTGAAGTGCTGGAAGGGCTGGGCGTGGGCGGGCGGCTGCAGCGCGGACGCAACTACGCCAGGCGCGGGCAGGTGATTTCCCTGGAGGTCGGTGCCGGCACCGTCACCGCCAGCGTCCAGGGCTCACGGTCGAAACCCTACCGTGTTCGGATCGGCATCTCCGCCTTCGGCAAGTCCGAGTGGACCGCCGTGGAGGAAGCGCTCGCCGGCAACGCCTGGTATGTGGCAACGCTGCTGTCCGGGGAAATGCCGGCCGACATTGAAGATGTCTTCGCGACGGCGGGGCTGTCCCTGTTCCCAGGCAGTGCACGGGAGCTGGGCATGGACTGCTCCTGCCCCGACTGGGAGGTGCCTTGCAAGCACCTGGCCGCCGTGTTTTACCTGCTGGCCGAACAATTCGATGAGGACCCGTTCCGGATCCTTGCCTGGCGGGGGCGGGAACGTGAGGACCTCCTGGGCCGCCTGCACACGGCGGACGGTGATTCCGGGGCCCGGGCGGGTGCGCCCTTGACGGAAGTGCTCGAGACCTTTTTTGCGGCGCCCGTTCCGGTGCCCCTGCGGCGCGGGTCCAATGCCCGGGGGTTGCTGCTTGACCAGGCGCCGGCGCTCAACGTCACGGTCCGGTCCCGGCCGTTGGCGGAGGTGCTGGGCCCTGCCTATGTGGCACTCCGCGCGGCGGGGGAGGGTTGAGCCGTTCCGTCGACCCGTGGCGCTGGACCGGCAGGATTTTGCCGATTCATGGATCATGAGCACCAAGGCCCGCGAATAAACGGCATTTGGGCAATGGGTTGCCGAAATGCCGGAACGCACCATTCGTGCCATCGAGACCGGTCAGGGGAACCCGTCCTTGCGCTCGGCTGCCCCCGCGGCCAATGTTTTGGGCCTTCAGGTGGCAGTTGTGCGATGACGCAGGACCTGCAGGACCTTTTAAAAAGGCGGCGACTCACCGACGTTTACAAGCGCGCGGGTGCCGGTGCCCCGCTGACCCGAATGGCAGAGATAGACGGATTCGTTTCGGGTACCGGGCAGGCCAAGAAGCGGCCGCCCGGAATCCAGTCGCGTTCGCGCAGGACTTGCGGCGCACGCCGGATCAGTCGATCATCACGGCCTGCCGGGAGTCAAGGACCAGGGAGGGCCCGGCTCCCGCTGGCCGTTCAAACGCACGGCGGGCGCCCGCCGTCGTACGCCGGAGGGCGCCTCAGCGCCGGGCGCCTCAGCGCTGGGGCGCGTCGGCGTCGAGCTCGAAGTCGGGCTCGGAAAGGACGACCATGTGGGCAGCTTGCCGGCGGGGCCGGGGGATGCACAGTGCCAGCACGCCGGCGGCCACGGTGGCGCCGAGGGCGATGACATAACCCAGCTGGAAGCCGTCCGCCGTCGGTGCCTGGTGGCCAACGCTGGATGCCGCCAGGACTGCGCCCATGACGGCGGCTGCGCTGCTTGTGCCCAGGGAGCGCATCAGGGAGTTCAACCCGTTCGCTGCACCTGTTTCCGTAGGTTCCACCGCGCCCATGATCAACAGCGGCATGGAGGCGTAGCCAATGCCGATGCCGGCCCCCACCAAGGCGTTGGCCACCAGGATTTGCCAGATCTCTGAAGACGCCAGCAACGCCAGTGCGTAGGCAAAGCCAATGACAATGACGCTGACCACCATCGTGGCACGGCCGCCGACGGTCCGGTTCAGACGGGCGGCCACCGGTGCCATGGCGACCTGCACCACGCCAGCAGGGGCAAGGATCAGGCCAATCGAGATCAGGGTCTGGCCCAGTCCGACTCCCGTGCCCGTCGGCAGCTGAAGCAACTGGGGAAAGAGCACCTGCGAGGAAAAGAACGCAAAGCCCAGGGCGACCGAGGCGAGGTTCGTCATGAGGACGGCCGGGCGCGCAGCAACACGCAGGTCAACCACCGGGTCCTTGAGCCGCAGTTCAAAGGCGCCCCATGCCAGCAGCAGCACAATGCCGCCCGCACCCGTGGCCAGGGTGGCCGGCGATGCCCAGCCCCACGCGTTGCCCTGGGCAACAGCCACCAGGATGCCGGACAGGCCGGCCGACAGGCCCGCTGCGCCGACGTAGTCAAAGCTGCCCACGGCAAACTCGGCGTCCTTGGGCACGATCAACGCCACGAGGAACAGCAGCACCACACCCATCGCCGCGCCCGTCCAAAACAGGGCGTGCCAGTCCAGGGTTTCTGCAATAAACGCGCTGATGGGAAGGCCCAGCGCGGCTCCGAAGCCAAACGAGCCGCTGATCAGCGCCACCGCCCCGCCAACCCGCTTTGCCGGCAAATGATCGCGCAGCACGGCAATGCCCAGCGGGATGACGCCGCTCATCAGCCCCTGCAGGGCGCGCCCCACCAGCAGCATGGACAGGCCTGTCGAGACGGCGGCCAGGATGTTGCCGATGACCAGCGCCACCAATAGCACCAAGATGATCTTGCGTTTGCCGTAAAGGTCGCCCAAACGGCCGGCGATCGGTGTGACGACGGCCGAGGTCAACAGCGTGATGGTCACGACCCACGCCGTGGCCCCCCGCGGCGCATTCAACAGCTCCGGCAGCTGCGCCTGGATCGGCACCACCAGCGTGAACATGAACGATGCGCAGGCGCCGGTGACTGCCAGGACGGCGATGAGCGGCCACGAACGGCGGACGATGGCGGATGGTTGGACTGTTTGCATTGCTTCTTTCGTGACGGCACCAGGCGACGCGCTGTGGGGCCCGACGATGTGCGAACGACGTGTCAAACCAATTGTGACAACCCGATGCCACTACCTAAGTATTCCCCATTCCGGATCCAGTCCACACCGTGGAATCGCCACAAGGACGGCGGCGGGAACCTGCCCGCTGCCCGTAGACGGGTCTGTGTCTGACCCGATGAACGGTAGTGGTTGAATGCGGCGCCTGCGGCTGCCCCTGCGGCAACTCCTCCGGCCCGCCTGCCCCGGGGCGCCGGCCCGAGGAAACACGCATGCCGTCCAAATTCCTCCCCGTGACGTCCGTGGTGCACAATGCCTTATGACCAATGACGTTCCCCGGCCCGTCTATTTTCTCTCAGACAGCACCGGCATCACCGCGGAGACGCTCGGCAACACCTTGCTGACGCAGTTCCCGGCGAACAATTTTGACCGCAACACCATCCCCTTCATCACCACCGCGGAACAGGCGCGCTCGGTCGTGAGGACCATCGATGGGCTCGCCGCCACCGGCCCGCTGCCGATAGTCTTTTCCACCGCCGTCGGCAGTGACATCCGCCAGGCCCTGGGCACCTGCCAGGGAATCCTCGTGGACCTCATCGGCACGCATGTCGGCCAGCTGGAGCAGGCACTTGGGGCGCACGCGAGCGGGGAGCCCGGGCGGGCCCACGGGTTGGGGAACGCCGCCCGCTACCAGTCGCGGATGACGGCGGTCGAGTACGCCATGGAGCACGACGACGGCCAGAGCCTGCGCGCGCTGGAAAAAGCGCAGATCATCCTGGTGGCCCCGTCCCGCTGTGGCAAAACGCCCACCACGATGTACCTGGCGTTGCAGCACGGCATCTTCGCCGCGAACTTCCCGTTGGTGGACGAGGACTTTGAGCACGAAGGCCTCCCCAAGCCATTGACACCGTTTGTGTCGAAGTGTTTCGGCCTGACCACCAATCCACTGCGACTGAGCCAGATCCGCACGGAACGACGGCGCGGCTCCTCCTACGCGTCCCTGCGGCAGTGCGGGTTCGAGTTGCGCAGCGCCGAGCGATTGTACGAGTCCCACGGGATTCCGTATATTAATTCGGCCACGGTCTCCGTGGAGGAAATGGCGGCCACAATACTGCAAAAGATGCAATTCAAGCATTAGGGAAAAATTTCACATGCGGGGTGTGGCGCATGTCATGTGGAAACCCTTTTGCAGACCTGTCACTGTGGACTGGACGCGCAACGCCGGCCCCCCGCCACCGGCGCCGTGCGCCTGCGGCAACACACTACAAAGGAGTAGCAAACATGACGACAGACATCCTGTGGTTTTCCGAACTCGGCCTCAAGGATCTGGACCGGGTGGGCGGCAAGAACGCCTCCCTCGGGGAGATGGTGCAGAACCTGACTTCGGCCGGCGTCCGGGTGCCCGACGGCTTCGCCACGACGGCGGACGCGTACCGGCAGTTTCTGGCCGGTTCGGGCCTTGGCCAGCGGATCATCGACAGGATGGAAGGCCTGGACACCGACGACGTGACGGCGCTCGCCGCCGCCGGCCAGGAGATCCGGCACCTGATCCGCGAAACGCCGTTTTCGCCCGGCTTCGAAGCGCAAATCCGCGACTCCTACCAGCAGCTGGTCCAGAAGCACGGAGCCGACGCCGACCTGTCCTGGGCCGTGCGTTCCAGCGCGACAGCGGAAGACCTGCCGGATGCCTCCTTCGCCGGACAGCAGGAGACCTACCTGAACGTCCGCGGAATCGAAAACATCCTGCAGGCCATCAAGGACGTCTTCGCCTCGCTCTACAACGACCGCGCCATCGCCTACCGCGTGCACCACCAGTTCGAGCACTCGGAGGTGGCACTTTCCGCCGGGGTCCAGCGCATGGTCCGCTCCGACGTCGGCGCCTCCGGCGTCATGTTCACCATGGACACCGAATCGGGCTTCCAGGACGCAGTGTTCGTCACCTCCTCCTACGGCCTCGGCGAGGCAGTGGTCCAGGGCGCCGTCAACCCGGACGAGTTTTACGTCCACAAGCCCGCACTGGAGGCTGGCCGCCCCGCCATCCTCAAGCGCGGGCTGGGTGGGAAGGCCCTCCAGATGACGTACACCGACTGCCGCGAGATCGGGCGCACCATCGACTTCGTCCCGGTCGAGCCGGCCCTGCGCAAGCGCTTCAGCCTCACCGACGACGACGTCGAGCAGCTCGCCCGGCACGCCGTCGCCATCGAAAAGCACTACGGGCGCCCCATGGACATCGAATGGGGCAAGGACGGGCTCGACGGCGGCCTGTACATCCTGCAGGCGCGCCCCGAGACGGTCCAATCCCGGCGGGCGCCCGGCACGCAGAGCCGCTTCCGCCTCAACGGCTCCAGCGAGGTCCTGGCCGAAGGGCGCGCCATCGGGCAGCGGATCGGGGCCGGAAGCGTCAAGATCCTCACCTCCATCGACCAGATGGCAGCCTTTGAAAACGGCGACGTCCTCGTGGCGGACATGACGGACCCGGACTGGGAACCGATCATGAAGCGCGCTTCCGCCATCGTCACCAACCGCGGCGGACGCACCTGCCACGCCGCGATCATCGCGCGCGAACTGGGGATTCCCGCCGTCGTCGGAACGGGCCATGCCACGGAGGCCCTGTCCGACGGCGTCGACGTCACCGTCTCCTGCGCCGAGGGCGAGGCAGGCTTCATCTACGCCGGACTGCTGGACTTCAGCGTCGAGGAAACCTCGATTGCCCAGATGCCCGAGGCGCCCGTGAAGGTCATGATGAACGTGGGCACACCCGAACAGGCGTTCACCTTCGCCCAGCTGCCCAACCACGGTGTGGGCCTTGCCCGGCTGGAATTCATCATCAACCGCCAGATCGGCATCCACCCCAAGGCGCTGCTGAACCTGGACAGCGAGCCGGAGGACGTCGCTGCGGAAATCCGGGAGCGGATTGCCGCATACGACGGGCCGCGTGACTACTACATCAAGCGCCTGGCCGAAGGGGTCTCCACGATCGCGGCGGCGTTCGCGCCGGAGCCGGTGATCGTGCGGATGTCTGACTTCAAGTCCAACGAGTACGCGAACCTTATTGGCGGGCCCGCCTACGAGCCGCATGAAGAGAACCCGATGCTTGGCTTCCGGGGCGCCTCACGGTATCTGGAGCCCTCCTTCAGGGACTGCTTCGATCTCGAGTGTGAGGCACTGGCGTTTGTCCGCAACGAGATGGGACTGACCAACGTCAAGCTCATGATTCCGTTTGTGCGGACGCTGGACGAGGCCCGCGGAGTCATCGATCTGCTCGCCGAGAACGGGCTGCGCCGTGGAGAAGACGGACTCGAGGTGATCATGATGTGCGAGCTTCCGTCCAACGCGCTGCTTGCCGATGGCTTCCTTGACCACTTCGACGGATTCTCCATCGGATCCAATGACATGACGCAGCTGGCCCTGGGCCTGGACCGCGACTCCGCCATTGTTTCGGGCGGCTTCGATGAGCGGAACCCGGCGGTCAAGAAACTCCTGAGCATGGCAATCAAGGCCTGCAATGCGCGCGGCAAATACGTCGGCATTTGCGGCCAGGGCCCCAGCGACCACGCGGACTTCGCCGAGTGGCTGGTCGAGGAGGGCATCGATTCGGTCTCGCTCAACCCCGACACCGTGGTGGACACCTGGCTCAGGCTTGCCGGCGGCACCGTTGGCGAGACCAGTGCCGCCGCCGGAGTGCTGGCGGGCTGATCGGGGCCCCGGCTGCGGCGCATTGGACGGAGCGGAGCCCTGGCAGACGGGACTGGGCAGGGGGGTGTCCCTATGTTTTTCGTCAAGGGTTTGGGCGGGTTTTCTTTGAAGGTTCTTTCGTCCTTGTTTTTGGGCAGGGTTGAGTGGCTGGCGGGTGGTCGCCATCAGCTCGCGGGGTCGTCCGGT
>NZ_JAKZGX010000044.1:0-13730 GCF_024539665.1 Arthrobacter sp. STN4 | reverse complement strand
CGGAGGGTGTGGGGGCCGGGTTGGGAGCCGACGGTGGCGGGTTGGACGGGTGTTTTTTGGAATTCGTGGCTGATCTGCGCGGCGATCTCGGCCAGGATGTCGCGGGGTTTTTCGGTGTAGATGCAGGCAGGGCCCGAGTCAAAGCGCCATCTCGGTGGATTAGCGTTTCTCAGTGAGTGATACCACCAAATGGCGGCACCACCTTTAGCTTTTGAGCAGTCCGGCAGGCTCGCGGCACATTCGGGGTAGATCCCGTCATCGCCGGCAAGGCAAGCAAGGCGAAAATCGTAAATGTACGGGTCTTGCGGTCCGGGCGAGGGCGGTTGGCCCCACGACTTTTCGTTTCCGGGCAATGGCACCCATGCTCGGGTGTCAATGCCACCACGGTTCCAGTCCGCTGTCGCAGGGTCATCTTTACCATTCGGAACCGTGGAGTTCGCACCGCTTGTGGACAACAATAGAGCCATCATGAATACCCCGTATAGCCGTTGAGTCTTCAGTCTGAGGTTCATTTTGAACTGCCGGCAAGATGCTCAACGGTCAATGCGCGCCATTGCTCGCCGTCGTGTATGGCGACTACGATGTCGGCGACCGCCTTGGTTACGCCCATGTTTTTTGCGAGGGACTTGTCTGCCCTAAAGAACTTGACCTGTTGCTGTCGGACTTCTGTGATCGCTTGGTAGCTGTGGTCGGGTTGTTCGACAAATGAACTCTCGGAGGACAATACAAACATTTGGCCGCCTACGATCCAGCGACCCTCTGAATGCCATGGAATCACGACGTTTTTCATTGAGGTGCAAGTTTCACAGCCCGCGTCGCTTATTTTCATCATCGGGTCGGCATTGCCGGTCTCAAAGGCGTAGCCGAGGGTGGAGTACCAGTAGGTGGCGAAGGCTTCGAGTCCGGCCTTGGAGAATTCCTTGGCCTTGGGGGGCAGCACCGGGACGGGGACGTTTTGCGCCGGTCCGTTGGCGGTGGCGGGCTTGTACACCGGGGTGGACGACGCCGTCGGCGCCGCCGTGGTTGGAGGAGCCGCACCTGTGGCCGATGCGCTGGCGGGGCTGGGTGCTCTGTTCGGTGGCGAGTCCGTGCCGCACCCGGCGAGGGCGAGCACTGCGGCAAGGGCCACGGCCGGCAGGGTGGCTCGTCGGCGCCCACGCCGCAGCAAAGGCCTTGCACGCAGTTTTCGCCCTGCCTGTCGGTGCTCGTCGCGGTGATGCGAGTGTGGCTTGCTGGTCGTCATGCGGACCCCCGGGTGCGTTGAGGAGGGACCCTGCATTGCTGGAGCCCCGTTTCAGCTAGACAACAAGCTACCCCAGATCCTCGAGCCCGGCTATAAGTTATCCACAGCCCCGCCCGGCTGCCGGAGCCTTCCCGGAGACAGCCCCGGTTGCAACCGAGCGTCAGCCGAAACGCCCCCGATTGCAACCGAGCGTCGGTAGTGGCTGGTAGTGGGGGAGGGATGGGGGCGGGTCCACAGCGGGTTTGGTCCCCCTGCCTTTCTTGGCGGCAACCGCGTAAGGTTTTTGGTGTCAGCTAGTCGTATCTCCAGGAGGTCCGCAATGTCCGTTTCAGCCCATCCCAACGGCAATTTGGGCCCGGCAGCACGCGAAGCGAACCTCTTGGCGCTGAAGGGCTCGTCCGACCCCGGCCAGGAGTTGGACATACTTATCGTTGGCGGCGGCGTGGTGGGTGCCGGTGCGGCCCTTGACGCCATCACCCGGGGGCTGACCGTCGGATTGGTGGAAGCCAACGACTGGGCGGCGGGCACGTCGTCGCGGTCGTCAAAGCTGATTCACGGCGGGTTGCGCTATCTGGAAATGCTGGATTTTGCCTTGGTGCAGGAGGCCCTGCAGGAACGCGGATTGCTCATTCAGCGCATCGCGCCGCACCTGGTCCGTCCGGTGCCGTTCCTCTACCCGCTCTCCAAACGCTTCTTCGAACGCCCCTATGTCGGCGCAGGCATCCTGCTGTACGACACCCTCGGCCTGACCAGCGGCAACAGCCGCGGCCTCCCCATGCACAAGCACCTCACCCGCAGGGGCACCCTCCGCGCGGCCCCCAGCCTGAAGGATGACGCCATGATCGGCTCCATCCGCTACTACGATGCCCAGGTTGACGACGCACGCCTGGTCACCAACGTCATCCGCACGGCCGCCAGCTACGGCGCCCACACCGTCAACCAGACCAAGGTGGTCGACTTCCTGCGCGAGGGCGAGCGCGTCGTCGGGGCAAAGGTGCAGGACCAGGAAAACGGCGAGGAATTTGAAATCCGGGCCAAGCAGGTCATCAATGCCACCGGCGTCTGGACCGATGAAACCCAGGCCATGGTCACGGACCGCGGGCAGCTGAAGGTGCGCGCCTCGAAGGGCATCCACCTGGTGGTGCCCCGCGACAGGTTCCAATCCACGGTGGGCCTGATCCTACGGACGGAAAAGTCGGTGCTCTTCGTCATCCCGTGGGGGCGGCACTGGATCATCGGCACCACCGACACCGACTGGAAGCTGGACAAGGCCCACCCCGCAGCGACGAGTGCGGACATCGACTACCTGCTGGAACACGTCAACAAGGTGCTCAAGCGCCCGCTGACGCGGGAGGACGTGGAGGGCGTCTATGCCGGCCTGCGTCCGCTCCTGGCGGGCGAGAACGACTCGACGGCCAAGCTGTCCCGGGAACACGTCGTCGCGCATCCCGTGCCGGGCCTGGTGGTGGTGGCCGGCGGCAAGTTCACCACTTACCGTGTCATGGGCAAGGATGCCGTGGACGAAGCCGGCCGGGCACTCGATGAGAAGGTCCCGGACAGCTGCACGGAAACCATTCCGCTGCTCGGCGCCGACGGCTACAAGGCGGCCTGGAACCGCAGGCACCGCATGGCCGAGCAGTCCGGCATCCACATCGCCCGGGTGGAACACCTGCTCAACCGCTACGGCTCCATGGCCCGGGACGTGCTGGACCTGATGACCGAGGACCCAAAGCTCGCCGAACCGCTGCCGGGCGCCGACGATTATCTGGGTGCCGAGGTTGTGTACGCCGCCACGCACGAGGGCGCCCTCCACCTCAACGACGTGCTCACGCGCCGCACCAGGATCTCCATCGAGGCGTGGGACCGCGGGGTGTCGGCCGCCCCGGTCGCCGCTAGACTGATGGGGGACGTTTTGGGGTGGAGCCCAAGCCGCGTGGACAACGAAGTGGCGCAGTACCTGGCGCGTGTTGAAGCCGAACGGCTCAGCCAGCAGCAGCCCGACGACGTCACAGCCGACGCGGCACGCCTGGGAACCCCGGGGATCGTGCCGCTGACGTAGTCGTAGTGCAGAGACGAAAGGTACTGATGACACCCGGTTCGCTTGAGCGGTATGAGACCGAACTGACCAACCCCGGCCTGGTGATTTTAGAAATGGAAGCCGGCTCCAAGGATGATGCCACCGCCCAGATGGCCGCGAAGCTCTTCGAACAGGGCAGGGTCAGCGACCTGGCCGGTTTCCTGCGCCACGTCAGCGCGCGCGAACACCAGATGGCCACCGGCCTGCCTGGCGGAATCGGCCTGCCGCACGCCCGCAGCGACTACGTCACGCAAACGTCCATTGCCGTGGGCATCACGAAATTCGGCTACAGCCTGGACTTTGGCGCCGTCGACGGTCCCGCCACCGTGGTCCTCCTGGTCGCCACTCCGGCAAACTCGTTCTCCGAACACCTGGAAGTCCTCGCCACCCTCGCCCGCAGCCTCTTCAAGGAGAACTTCCGCGAATCCCTGC
The DNA here is from genome assembly GCF_024539665.1 of Arthrobacter sp. STN4. NCBI lineage: Bacteria > Bacillati > Actinomycetota > Actinomycetes > Micrococcales > Micrococcaceae > Arthrobacter > Arthrobacter sp. STN4. The sequence continues at coordinate 9,978 of NZ_JAKZGX010000044.1, read as the reverse complement.
GCCGCGCCCACGACAAAGAGGTCATCGCCGAGCTGATCAACTCCACGCTGGTGTTCTTTGACCACTAGGCGTCGCCTGCCGGCGCATTCGTTGTTCTACACGGTTACGAAGTAACGTTGTAGTGTGTTAAAAACCGCCGTCAAGCCCAAATGGATTGCAGCCCTGGTCTTTGCCCTGGCCGTGGCTGCCGTCTTTGTCCTGCTGAGCCAATGGCAGTTTTCCCGGTCGACGCAAACAGACGTTGCCCCGCCCTCCGTCACCGAAAAGGTGCAGCCCCTGGTGACGACATTGCAGCCAGGGCATCCGATGCTCGGCAGCGAGGAGGGACAGCTGGTGACGGCAACGGGACACTTTGACGCCTCCAAGCAGGTGGTGGTCCAGTCCCGGGTGCAGGACGGAAAAACCGGGTACTGGGTTGTCACGGCGTTTGTCGTCGATGGTGCCGTGAAGCCCGCGGGCCAGGCCGCCACGGATGAAGTGGTGATCCCCGTGGCCCGCGGCTGGATTCCGGACGCATCGGACGCCAAGGCGCCACCGGCCGGAACCGTCCACCTCGAGGGCCGCCTCCTCAACTCTGAAGGCCCGGTCCTTGCCAAGAACCTGCCGGAGGGGGAGGTCAGCGCGCTGTCTTCAGCCGAACTGACCAACATCTGGCAGGCCACCACGTACGCAGCCTTTGTGGTGTCCTACCAGGAAAAGGTCAACGGGACCGACGTCGGCGCTGCCGCCAGCCACGGCGACCTGGTGCGCATCACCGTGACGGCGACCGACCAAAACGGCAAGGTCAACTGGCTGAACATCTTTTACGCCATCGAGTGGGTGGTATTCGCCGGGTTTGCCGTCTTCATGTGGTGGCGCCTGGTGGCCGACGAATACCGCCGTGAACAAGACGAACTCTTCGGCGTCGACCGCGGCGATGAGGCAGTGGAACAAGACTTAGGAGAGTCAGCAAAGTGAGCGAAATGAACCCGGCCCAGCCGAAAGACGCCGCGGCAGGGACCACCGGCCCGAAGGCCGCACCCAAGCGCAGGTTCGGCGGCACGCCCGCCCAGATCCTCGGCGCACTGAAGTTCTACAAGGTACTGGCCTACTCCACCGGCACCATGTTGCTGCTGCTGTGCATCGAACTCGTGGTCCGGTACGGCTTTGACAGCGTGCTGATGGCCGGCGGGACCAACTCCATCACGGGCGCCTCGCACGGTTTTGGCTTCGTGGGGGCCGACGGCGTCATCGCCGGCGGGGTGAACATCTCCACCCTGGTGCTCATCGTGCATGGGTGGATGTATGTGGTGTACCTGATTGCCGACTTCCGGCTGTGGTCGCTGATGCGCTGGTCCTTTGGCCGGTTGGTCCTCATCGCCCTGGGCGGCGTGGTCCCCTTCCTGTCCTTCATTGTCGAGGGCCGGATCCACCGCGAAGTCCTGGCCGAGGTGGCCGCCAACCCCAAGGCCGGCAAGCGGTACTGACCTGGACTGGGCAGGGCGGCCCGGGCGCCGGTGTGAGTGCCCCGTCACGTGGCGGCCCGTACGGGCCGCCTGCCGGATGCCGTGGGTTAAGATTGAACCGTGACTAATCCCGCTACGGCCCAGACTTCCCAGAAGCCCGTCCTGGTTGTGGACTACGGTGCCCAGTACGCCCAGTTGATTGCACGCCGTGTGCGTGAGGCCAATGTGTACTCGGAAATCGTGCCGCATACCCATACAACTGAGCAGCTGCTGGCCAAAAACCCGGCTGCCATCATCCTCTCCGGTGGACCCTCCAGCGTCTATGCCGACGGCGCGCCCAGCGTCGGCGCGGACCTTTTCGAAGCCGGCATCCCGGTCCTGGGCATTTGCTACGGCTTCCAGGCCATGGCCGCGGCCCTGGGCGGCACCGTCGCCAAGACGGGCTCGCGGGAATACGGTGCCACCAACGTCACGCTCAGTGGCGAAGGCCGGTCCATCCTCGCCTCCACCCCGGCGTCGCAAAACACCTGGATGAGCCACGGCGACAGCGTCCAGGAAGCGCCCGACGGCTTTGACGTGCTGGCCTCCTCGGCAGGAGCCCCCGTGGCGGCCTTCGCCAACGAGGAAAAGTGCCTCTTCGGCGTGCAGTGGCACCCCGAGGTCAAGCATTCCGAATTCGGCCAGAAGGTGCTGGAAAACTTCCTGTTCAACGGCGCCAAGCTGGAACGCAACTGGACCACCGGGAACATCCTCGACGAGCAGGTCGAACGCATCCGCGAACAGATCGGCGACGCCCAGGTCATCTGCGGCCTCTCCGGCGGCGTCGATTCCGCCGTCGCCGCGGCCCTCGTGCAGCGCGCCGTGGGCGACCAGCTCACCTGCGTCTTTGTGAACCACGGGCTGCTGCGGGAAGGCGAGGCCGAGCAGGTCGAGCTCGACTTTGTCGCTTCCACCGGAGCCAAGCTGTACGTCGCCAACGAACAGGACCGCTTCCTGAACGCGCTCTCCGGCGTCTCCGATCCGGAGACGAAACGCAAGATCATCGGCCGGGAATTCATCCGCGCCTTCGAGGAAGCGGAACGGGCCATCATGGCCGAGGCCGCCTCCGATGGCGGGGAAATCAAGTTCCTGGTCCAGGGCACCCTGTACCCCGACGTCGTCGAATCCGGCGGCGGCGAAGGTGCGGCGAACATCAAGAGCCACCACAACGTGGGCGGCCTGCCCGAGGACCTGCGCTTTGAACTCGTGGAGCCGCTGCGCGCCTTGTTCAAGGACGAAGTCCGCGCCGTGGGGGCCCAGCTGGGCCTGCCCGCCGAGATCGTGGGACGCCAGCCGTTCCCCGGCCCCGGGCTTGGCATCCGGATCGTCGGGGAAATCACCGGCGAACGCCTGGAACTGCTGCGCAAGGCGGACGCCATTGCCCGCGCCGAGCTGACCGCTGCCGGCCTGGACGACGAGGTCTGGCAGATGCCCGTGGTGCTGCTGGCCGATGTCCGCAGCGTCGGCGTCATGGGCGACGGGCGCACCTACGGCCACCCGATCGTGCTGCGCCCCGTCTCCTCCGAGGACGCCATGACCGCCGACTGGTCGCGCCTGCCCTACGACCTGCTCGCCAGGATCTCCAACAGGATCACCAACGAGGTGGACGGCGTCAACCGGGTTGTCCTGGACGTCACGTCCAAGCCGCCGGGAACGATCGAGTGGGAGTAATCACCCTTACGCCCCGCTGGAGGGCTCCGATAGTCCGGATTAGGGCTTAATTTGGCGCCCTCCAGTGTGCCGGACCGGCATTGCAAGTTTGGGGCGCTAGCCTGAATTGCATGTCAGTATGGTCAAGACCGTTCCGAATGAGCGCAGAGAAGAAGGCATCCGTGTCCGACGTCGCAGGTCCCGATGAGGGCTCCATCGAGCTTCAAACCTGGCTTGCGGGACTCGACAGCTACGCAGGACCGGATACCGCCCTGGCCTTCAGGAAGACTGAAGCCGGCTGCATCGACCTGACCCACGCGCACCCGTCCGGCCTGGCACAACTGCTGGCGGGCCGCAAGACTCGCCTGTCCACCTTGATCCGCGAACCGGAACACTATTCGTCCGCGAAGCGGGCCGCCGCCGCGCTCCGCGCCAAAATCTTTGAGCTGAGCACGGACCGGGGGATCGACGTCGGCTACCTCGCCGCCGGGCTGGCCCGCTGGTCGGCAGTCGGCGGCCCCAACAGCGGTGAGGTCTGCGCGCCGGTGCTGCTGGCCGCCGTCGCACTTACCGTGCGGGCCGGGCAGGACGACTACGAGCTCCAGCTCATGGAGCAGGCCCAGCTGAACCCGGCCTTGGTGGCCCACCTTGCCCAGAACGCCAACATCTGCGTGGACGCGGCCGCACTGGGGCGCCTGGCCTACAGCACCGCACGCTTTGACCCGGCACCGGTGCTGGACAAACTGCGCAACCTGCTGGCCCCCATCGCCGGCGCCACCGTGGAACCGGACCTGCTGGTGTCCACATTCGCGTTCCTGGCCGGGAACCTCAGCGACCCGGCACTGCTTGCCGGGACCGAGCTTCTGGACCGGCTCCAGCGCAACAGCGAAGGCGACGTGCTCCCGGTGGAGCTCGAACCCGACTTTGCCCGGTTCACGCCGCTTGACGAGCGCAAGCCGGAAGATGAAATCCTGGTCCGCGACGCCGATCCCCAGCAGCAGTATGTGTTGGACCTCATCGGCGAAGGAGAATCCGTGCTGGTCTCCACCCCGCCGGGCACGGGACAGACGCAGACGGCCATCAATGCCATCGCCCAGCTGGTGCACGACGGCAAGAGCGTGCTGGTGGTGGGGGAGCGCCGGAGCACCCTCAACGAGCTGGCCCAGATCCTGGGCAGCATGGACCTGGACACCCTGCTGCTGCAACTGAGCGCGCAGACCGGCCCGCAGCAGATCAAGTCCCAGCTGATCCGTGCCATCACCCGCAACGAACGGGCCGAGGAGCCGCGGCTGGCCAGCCTCCACCAGACGCTGGTGGACCACCGGCACCAGCTGGTGGACCATGTGGCGAGCCTGCACAACGTGCGTGAACGCTGGGGCTGCTCGCCCTACCAGGCCATGCAGTCGCTGGCCGAGCTGACCTCCATCCACCCCGCACCCGCCACCACGGTCCGGCTCAAGCGCAGCGTCCTGGACAGCATCAAGGAACGCGTCGAACTCAGCGGGCGCCTGCGCCGCGCCGCCGAGCTGGGCTCCTTCAGCAAGGCGGCCGTCGGCAGTGCCTGGCACGGGGCACGCCTGGTGACCCGCAAGGAAACCGAGGCTGCGTACGCCCTGGCCGAGGAACTGTTCAAGGAGGTCCCCGCCTTCGCGGAGAAGATGCGCGAAGTGGCCGACTTTGGCCAGATCCGCCCCGCGGACACCTTTGCCGGGTGGGGACGCCAGCTCGACATGCTGGTGGCCATCCGCGAAAGCCTGGACAAGTTCAAGTCGGACGTTTTTGACTGGCCCATCGACGAGATGATTGCCGCAACCGGAAGCGCAGCCTGGCGCCGCGAACGCGGCATCGACATGCCCGCCCTGCAACGGGCCCGCTACCGCCGCAACGCCAAGGACTTTGTCCGGCCCGGGGTGCACATTGCCGACCTGCACCAGTCGCTGATTCAGGTCAGCGAACAAAGTGCACGCTGGGCGGAAGCCGCCACCAGCAAACGGCACCCGACAGTGCCGGCCGGGCTCGCCGAGCTGAACCGCAGCTACCGGGACCTGAGCGGGAAGCTCAATACGCTGGGCGCAGCCTTGGAGCGCACCGTCGACGGCGGCGATCTCGCCAACGCGAACGGCGGCGAACTGGTGGGCCGCCTGGACGCCCTCGTCCAGGACAAGGAGTCGCTGGCCACCCTGCCCGAGCGGACGCTGCTGCTGGAAAGCATGCGCGAACAAGGACTCGGGGAACTGCTTGACGACCTCGCCAGCCGCGAGGTGGGACCGTCGGAAACCCGGGCCGAACTTGAGCTGGCCTGGTGGCAGTCCGCCCTTGAGGCAATGATCAGCGGGGACGACTACCTGGCCATGTCCGACGGCGACAAGCTGCGCCGCCTCGAGGCCGAGTTCCGCCTGGCGGACCAGGCGCACGTGGCCTCCGGCCCCGCCCGGATCCGCTGGAAGCTCGCCGAGGAGTGGCGCCAGGTGATTGCCGGGCGAAACCGCCAGGGCGAAATGCTGCGCAACGTCCTCAAGGACGGCCGGGTGTCCCTGGAAGCCCTCGGAATCCAGGCCCCGGACCTGCTGAAAAACCTGGTGCCCGTGTTCACCGCCAGCCCCCTCGTGGTGCCCTCGGTAATCCCGGCCGGGTTCCGCTTTGACACGGTGGTCATCCTCGACGCGGAGTCCACCTCGCTTCAGTCCGCCTTGCCGGCCATTGCCCGGGCCGAGCAGGTAGTGGCGTTTGGCGACGAACAAACTGCCTGCCCCCGCAGCTTCACGGTGGCCGTGGGCAGCCCGGCCAACCGGTCCCACGAGCACCCGCTGGAAAGCGTGTTCGGGGCACTTTCCCGTGTCCTGCCCCGACACCGGCTGACGGTCGCCTACCGCGCGGTTGATGAGGACCTGGTCCTGCAGCTGAGCCGAGGCTTTTACGATTCCCAACTCGAGCGCCTGCCCGACGGCCGCGCCGTCACCGGGCTGGAACGGTCGTTGACCGTGGACTACCTCCCGGACGGCAAGGGGCTGCCCGGCACCGGCGACGGCGGCGTGGAATCCGTGGTGGCCGAGGTCAACCGCGTGGTGGACATGGTCTTTGAACATGCCCGGGTGCGGCCACGGGAGTCCCTGGCGGTCATCACCGCCAGCAACCGCCACGCCGTCCGCGTGGCGCAGGCCATCCGCCTGCAAATGGCCAACCACCCGCTGCTGGCAGGCTTCTTTGAATCCGGCCCGGAGTCGTTCCGGGTTGTCACGGTGGACCGTGCCGCCGGGCTCGTCCGCGACCGCGTGATCTTCTCCCTGGGCTACGGGCGCACCCCGCATGGCCGGGCCCTGCACGGCTTCGGTCCGCTGTCCGAACCCGACGGCCGCGCCAAGTTTGCGCTGGCAATGACCCGGGCCCGCCACCACAACCACATCATCACCTGCTTCCGCCCTGAGGACCTGGACGAGAACCGGCTCAGCCACGGAGCCGTGGACTTCTTTGAATTGCTGGACCGCGAGCTGGCCGGAAACTCCCTGCTGGGAAGCCCCGCGACCCGGGCCGAGGACAGCGAACGGGAAACCGGCGAGGACCCGCTGGTGGCGGATTTGGCCGACCGCCTCCGCGCCCGGGGCGCCAGGGTGTGGCACCACTACGACGGCGCCCTGGACATTGTGGCCGCCCCCGACCCGGTGAGACTGCTGGGACGCCAGGACCACGAGATCCCCGTGCCAGTGGCCGTGGAATCCGATGGCACGGCCAAATACCGCACCATGAGCGTGCGCGAGCGCAGCCGGCTGCGCCCGCAAATGCTCGAACGTCTCGGCTGGCGCTATGTGCCGTTGTGGACCATCGAAGTCTTTACCGACCCTTCCAGCTGCGCCGACCAGATTGGCCGGTACCTGGATTTGGTGTCCACAGCCGGCGACGACGAACTGCCCTCGCTGATGGGCACGGCCCTCGACACGTCGATGACGGCCGTCATCGATTCCCCGCGTTCCCGGCGCCGCTCGGGGGCGGGGGACCAGACGCCGCCTGCCGTGCAGCGCCCCGGGACCGGGGCAACGGAGCCCCACGGCGCGGACGCAGCCGAAAGCGGCGAAGCAACAAAGGCACGTGAAGAAAGCAAGGACACGGTGGGCACTCCCGGGAAGAACACGAACACCGGCAAGAAACCGACGGGCACGCAGGCACCCCATGCAGCTCCGGGGGCCGTGGCGGACGACGCCCCGGTGCTGCCCACAGTGGCACCGAATGACGACGACCACGCCTGGGGCGACGACCGCCGCGACCGTGGACACGACGAATGGCTGCGCGAGAACAAGCCCCCGCACTGGGGCTAGCAGTTTGGAACGGCGGCGGCGCTGCCGGGCAGTGGTGCCGGTGCGGGCCACTGCCCGGGTGGCTGGACGCCGATTGCATCCGCGCCGGCAACGGGTCCCTGGGCGGCACTGCCTCATTTGACCAGGACCAGGAAAATTTTCCCGCGCGCCGAGGCTCCGGCGAGCTGGAGGGCCTGGTCATGCGTCGCGGCGACCACCACAAGCCCCTCTGTGTCCTGGACCGGCAGCAGCCCGCCACCAGGGGCGGACAAGGCAGGGGTCCAGAGCACGGCCACAGAACGTGCCAGGAGCTCATTCTTCATCGGCCCGTCAAGGCCCGTTCCTGCACTGAGCACCACATCCACCTGCTGGCCCTGGCGCAGCAGCTGCACGGTGGTGGGGTCGGTGAGCCGCAGCGGAACGGCCTGGCTGCCGGGTGCTGCGCCCACCAGGAGTCCGTCGCCGAGCAGGGCCGCATCCGTCACCACCTCACCGCGGCGGACGGGTCCGGACAGCCGCATGCCGACCCACGTGGGTGCGTGCCCGCTGCGGGAAGCGACGGCGGCGCTGCTGGGCGGCCCCTTCACGCCCTGGCCTGCCGAAACTTCCGAGCCCGGAGGTGCCAGGCTGCCGGCGGGCATCATGGCCGGGCTGACGGCGGCCGCCGTGAGGTCCGCCAAGGCCAGGACGTGGCCCGCCGGGAGGTCGCGGGCAGCCACCAGCACCGGGGCCGTGGCCGGGGGAGCGGGTGTGAGTTGTTGGACCGCGATGGCGGCGGCGGCACAGAGCAGGAGGGCCGCGGCGAGCCGGCGACGGCGCCGGACCCAGCGCCACAGCCGGTGGGGTGCTGGGGCGGGGTGCGGCCGGGCGGACCAAGGCCGGCCCCATGGCGCTGACGAGGGAGGGGCGTTGTATCGCTGCCGGCTGCGCCGTGCGGGGCTGGTGGATGACCTCATGGGGCCACGCTAGGCGCGCCCCGGATGCGTGGGCAGGGGCCCGCTGCGGGAATGTGGGCAACGGGCGCCTCACCGCCGGCTGTGGAGGGATAAAGACGGGCCGCAGGGGGATATTCCACCACGTCCCGGAGTCCATCGGGCCGGCGTCGCAGGGCCGGTCAGCTTGTCAGCCAGACTGCCGGGCCCAGCCGGGCCTCAGGGGTCCAGCCAGGCCTCAGTGGTCCAGCCGGACCGCCAGCCGGCCTGTTTTGTACGGTTAGCTGGCGACCGGGGCTGCGGCTTTGGCCGTTGAACTTGAGGTGGCGGACGCGGAAACGGACTCGCTGCCGGTGCTCCCCGAAGCGGCCGTGCTGCCCGCACCCGAGGCGTTGCTGGCGGCCGGAACAGTGCTGGAACCAGAGCGCGAATCGGTGCGGTAGAAGCCGGAGCCCTTGAAGACGACGCCAACGGAGTTGAACTTCTTGCGCAGTTTTCCGCGGCATTCGGGGCAGACGGACAGGGAGTCGTCACTGAACGACTGCTGGATGTCGAATGCATGGCCGCAATCTTTGCAGGCGTACGCGTAAGTGGGCACTGGTTTCCTCCTGGATGCATGCGAAGGGACCGCAGTTGCCGGTGCAGTGGTGCTTGCACTGGCTGGCAGTCCTAGGTCCCGAGTGCTAATTCTAGCACCACTTACCATAACGTCCCGGGCACGTTACTTATTTCACAAGCCTTGGTTTACCGCGTCGCAGGGCGGGCCGGGCTCCATCCGTCGGGGGTCACCAGCCAGCCGACGGGCTGGTCCAGCACGTCGTGGGGGAGGACGCCCGCGGGGAACACCTCCCCGACGTGGACGACGGCGGCCGTCGGCACTGCGCGTCCACCGCCGGCAGCGTGGGCAGCCCGGGCGGCAAGAAAGCGGTCGTAGTAGCCGCCCCCCTGGCCCAGGCGCACGCCCGCCGTGTCCACCGCCAGGGCCGGCAGCAGAATGCCGTCCACCGCACCCAGCTCGGAGAAAGCCAGCCGCGGGCCCACCGGCTCCATGACAGGGGCCAGGTCGCTGCGGGCCAGCTCCACGCCGGGGGTCCATGCAGTCCAGGACAGCCCGTGCCCGGGTTCGCACACGGGAACAAAGACCGGGTGACCGGCGGCGAAGAGCGTCTCCAACAGCGGGCCGGTTCCCGGCTCGCTGCCGGAGGAAATGAAGGCGCAAACCATCCCCGGGGAACTGCCCCCGCGCAGCTGCGCGGCCCACCCGGCCCCGGCGGCAGCCAGGCGGTCGGCGGCGAGGCGGCGGGCGGCGTCGTCCATGGATAGGCGGGCGGCGCGCAGGCGCGAACGCCACTCGGACTTGGTGCGGGGTGTCATGGGCGGCCTGTTCGGATGGGACGGTGCGTGCTTCACCTGCCCAAACTAGCAGGACGCGGGGCAGGGAAGGGGGCGTTATCCGCTAGCCTAAGAGCATGACTGATGTTTCACGTGTACGTAAAGCCGTTATTCCTGCGGCCGGGTTGGGGACCCGTTTTCTCCCGGCGACGAAGGCGATGCCGAAGGAAATGCTGCCCGTGGTGGACAAGCCGGCCATCCAGTACGTGGTGCAGGAGGCCGTCAGTGCCG
>NZ_JAKZGX010000043.1:0-16235 GCF_024539665.1 Arthrobacter sp. STN4 | reverse complement strand
GCTTCCAACGGATCCACATCCCGATGCCCAAACGCCGGCGAAAACAACTCAATCGTCTCCGGATCCACATGCTGCAAACCCTTCGTCGGATGCCGCAACACACTGCTGCGATACGGCGCATAATCCAACCTCGGCTGCGTCAACACCACCCCGCCACCCGCCACCGACTCCCGATACGCGCCCCCAATCGCCCCCATCTCCAAACTCAACTCCCGCTGCGTCTCCGGCCTGGTGCCTGGCATGTGGCGCTTCCTTCCGTGGTCATTCGGATTGGTCCACCAGACGGGCATGACCTGGCACGCCGGTGACACAAATTACGGTACAGCATTTGTTCGCTCTTTGTACAGAGGTTCGTATGTCGAACAAATAGACGGTTGCGGGTGTCGACGGGTCGTGGTTCATGATGCGGTGAATCCGCGGGGTGCCAGGGCGCTAGGATCAAGCCATGACTTCCGGCGACATCACCTTTCACACCCGCAAATGGGTCCGTCCCGAGGACCTCAACGCCAACGGCACGCTGTTTGGCGGAAGCCTGCTGCGCTGGATTGATGAGGAGGTGGCGATTTATGCGATCGTCCAGCTGGGCAACGGCAACGCGGTCACCAAGTACATGTCGGAGATCAATTTTGTCTCCTCCGCGGTACAGGGGGACCTCATTGAAATGGGCCTGACGGCAACACACTTTGGCCGCACCTCACTCACGATGCGCGCGGAAGTGCGCAACATGTTCACCCGAGAGTCAATCCTGACGATAGAAAAGATCGTGTTCGTGAACCTGGACGACGACGGCCTGCCGGCGCCCCACGGCTACACGTCAATCACGTACGACCGTGACCGGGTCCCGTACCAGCACCTCGGCACCGCCGGCAGGTAACGAGTCCGGCGGCTGCCCAAAGTAGTGGTGGGCGTGGTTGGCGCATCGCTCGTTGAAGGGTGCGTGGCAGTTGGGGCAGCGGGTTGAGGTGCGGTATTCGGTGATGGTGAGTTCGGTCTGGCAGGCCCCGCAGAGTATGGCCTTTTCGTTCCATTGGGTGGCGGGCCATTGGCGGGCGGGGTGTGTGGCGTCTTCTTCGTGGCAGTGGTGGCAGGGGTAGTAGCGTCCGCAGCAGGGGAACTTGATGGCGACGATGTCCTTGGTGGTGTGGTAGTGGACACAGCGTGTTTCGTTGTCGACCGTCTGCCCGAAGACGGGCACGGCGGGTGTTGCTGTGTGGTCCCGTGTGCCGCCGGGGGCTGTGCCCGTTGCGTTCGTCGGGTCCCGGGGTGTGTCCTTAGTCATCAAAGCCGCGGGCGATTAACGACTCGCCCAGCGCGTCCGCTGTGCGCAGTGCGCGGACCACGGCGGGCGCGGCCAGGGCCAGGACGGAGTGGTGGGCGGCACGGGCCTTTTGGGCGTAGGAGACGTCGCGGACAATGTCGGCCACGAGCGGCAGGCAGCGGATGGCCAGGGCCAGCAGCAGGCCCACTCGTTCGGGATCGACGCCAAAGCGCCGCAGGGGCCGGAGCGCGCGCTGGCAGGTGTCGAGGATGGCGGAGACGGTGGTTGTGAGCGTCAACAGGTTGGCCAGGGCGATGGTCGTGACCAGGGTGCCGGTCGCCATGGCTGCGTGCTGCCAGCCGGAGAGGAGTATTTGGAAGAGCAGGACGGCGCCCAACACCCACAGGAAGGGGCGCAGCTGGCGTCCGGCCAGGGCCCAGGGAATGCGTGCCAGCGCGTATAGCAGGATCGTGGCGAGGATGGCCGTGCCGAGCTGGGCCAGGCCGGTCATCGAGGACAGGGCGAGGACGCCGGCGGCCACGGCCGGCAGTTTCAGCCCCGCCGGGGTCCGGTGGACCAGCGAGACGCCGGGGGCATAAAGCGCGATCATCGCGGACCGGCCCCGGACAGGGCCGCCGGTAACGGGGCCTCGTCAAGCGTTTCCCACAGCTTTTGGTAGGCCGCGAGGACGGGGGCGGGGGCGCCGTCGGCGGCCACCTTCCCCTGATGGATCAGGATGACCCGGTCAAAATCCCGCAGCAGTTCCAGATGGTGGGTGACGATGACCAGCTGCTGGTCCATGGCGGCGAAGATGCGTCCCACCCGGCGCAGGTTGAACGCGTCCAGCAGCGTCGTTGGTTCATCGGCCACCAGGATGGAGGGCCCGCCGACCAGGATCGCGGCCAGCGCGAGCAGCTGTTTCTGGCCGCCCGAGAGCAGGTGCGAGGGGTGGTCGGCGTGTGCGGCCAGGCCGAAGCGGGAGAGGATGGCGTCGACCTTTTCGGTGGTTTCCTCCTTGGACAGGCCGCGGCGGCGCAGCGTGAAGGCCACGTCCTCGGCCACCGTGGGCATCACGATCTGGCTGTCGGGATCCGTGAACATGAAGCCCACGCGGCGGCGGACTTCCCGCCCGTGGCGGGCCGGGTCGAGGGTGTCGACGGTGACGGTGCCCCGGGTGGGAAGGACCAGCCCGTTGATCATCCGGGCCAGGGTGGACTTGCCGGAGCCGTTGGCCCCGATGATGCCGATGCGCTGCTCGGCCAGGGTCAGGTTGATGTCCTCGAGCACGGTGCTGCCACCGTACTGGTGGCCGACGCCGGTGAAGCGGATGGTGCTCACGGCCGCAGGCCCGGGGCGGCGGGTTCGGGGCGGCGGCTGGCGGTCCCTGCCGCAGCGGTCCGGGCCGGGCGGGCCATGAGGCCGGGGTAGGCGCGGTGGACCTGGCGGGCCACCAGGACCGTGACGACCACCTTGACGGCGTCGCCGGGCAGGAATTTGAGGCAGTCGAGGACGGCGGCCCACAAGGGCGTGTGGGTGTTGAACGCGGTGACGGGCACGCCGATGGCGTAGATGGCCACAATGCCGCCAAGGCCGGTCACGGCCAGGGCCAGCCAGGGCCGGTAGCGGGGCAGGATCCGTGCCGTGAGGAAGCCGATGACGGCCACCCCGAGCAGCCAGCCGTAAAAGTATCCGGCCGAGGGGGCCGTGGTGAACCAGGAGATGCCGCCGCGCCCGCCGCTGAGCACGGGCAGCCCGGCCGCGGCCAGGGCGCAAAACAACAGGACGGCCAGGAAGCCCTTGCGGGCCCCCAGGATGGCGCCGCAGAGCATGACGGCCAGCGTCTGCAAGGTGATCGGGACCGGCAGCGCACCGAGCGTTATGGATCCCGGCACGCCCATGGCCGCGATCAGGGCGGCAAAAACGGCGATCTGGGCGAGGTCCCGGGCACTGCCCCGGCGGTGGCCCCGGGCAGGGGTGTGTGGGGGGACGGACATGGCTAGCACTCCAAGGCTGACGTGGGGAAAGTGGTGCACAAAAGGCACCCACCTTCATACTTGAACACCGTTCAAGTATGAAGGTGGGTGCCTTGGGTGTCAAGGAATCCGTTGCCGCGCCCGGCCTCGGGAGGGCGGAACGGCCCTGCCGGGTGCGCCCTACGCCACCACCGAGGATTCGCTCAGGGAGTGCCAGGTGCGGTTGTGGTAGACCAGCGGGCGTGACTCCTGCGCCGTCCGGCCGGATTCACCGGGGAGGTCCACCTGCAGCACCTGCACGGCGACCACGGTGGAATCGCCGGCATCCATTTGGTTGACAACGCGCCCGCGCAGCCAGGCGTTCGACGACGGCAGGTACGGCTCGCCCGAAATCAGCCGCGACCAGATGGACGTGTCGGCAAAGCGGTCAATGCCGCTGGTGGCAAAGTTCTTGGCCAGCTCGATCTGCCCGGCCCCGAGCAGGTGGATCACCACGGTCTCGGCCTGCTTGACCGTCGGGGTCGACGACGACGCCGACGACAGCGAAAACACCACCAGTGGGGGAGTGGCCGAGACGGAAATGACCGAGGTGGCGGTCAGGCCCACCGGGCCGTCGCCGATGTCCGCCGTGATGACAGCCACGCCGGCGGGGTGGTTCCGGAACGCGGTTTTGAAGTCGTCGGCGCTGAGCATGTTGGCAAAGCCCTGGTGGCTGGCCGGCTGGTGCTCGGCGAGGGCGGTGGCTTGCGACATGGTTGCTCCTTTGCTGCGGCCGGATGCGGCCCGGACTGCGGCTGCTGTCTTGATGAAAACTACCATTACAACGAACTAATGGATGATTGAAAGTGACGAAGTATGGCGTAGAGGCCGTTTTGTTTTGCAAAATGAACTTTTGTGACCCTCAAATTTGAAGACCGGCAGGCTTGTGCGGTCTAGTAGTTGGTGGCTGGAACGCGCGCCCGGGAGACCCGGCCCGCAACACCCTGCCCGCAGACCACCCGGCAGCAGGCCCGTGGCTGCGCGGCGGCGGCGCGGCCGGAATAACGGAGTTTTTTGTACATGAGTGCGACCCTGACGAGCAGCCCTTCGGCCGGGCAGCGGCCTTCCGGCGGCGCATTCCCCGCAGGCCCGTCCGGCGACGGCGGCCGTGTGGAGTTTTGGGCGGAGCAGGCCCGCCGGCTGGACTGGGCCGAACCGTGGCACACCACCCACGCCTTCAAGCCGGCCCTTGACCCCGGGTCCGGTCCCGGGCTGGATCCGGCCCTGCAGGAATTGCAGGTGCCCGAGATCGAGTGGTTCACCGGTGGCAGGCTCAACGCGGCCGTCAACTGCGTGGACAGGCACGTGCAGGCCGGCAACGGCAGCAAGGTTGCGCTGTACTTTGAGGGTGAGCCCGGGGACCGCCGGGCCATCACCTACCGGGAACTGCAGGACGAGGTCTGCCGGGCGGCGAATGCCCTGGAGGCCCTGGGCATCGGCAAGGGCGACAGGGTGGTCATCTACCTGCCCGTGCTCGCCGAAACCGTCATCATCACCCTGGCCGTGGCCCGCATCGGCGCGATCCACTCACTCGTCTTCGGCGGCTTCTCCGCCGAGGCCCTGAAGTTCCGCGTGGAGGACACCGGCGCCAAGCTGCTGGTCACCACCGACGGTCAGTTCCGGCGCGGTGCCGCCGTCCCGGTGAAGGCGAATGCCGATGCCGCCGTTGCGGGCGAGAACGCCATTGAGCACGTCCTGGTGGTCCGCCGGACGGGGTCGGACATCGCCTGGACCGAAGGCAGGGACGTCTGGTGGCACGACGCCGTCGGCAACGCCAGCGCCGAACACGCCGCCGAATACTTTGACGCGGAAACACCCCTGTTCATCATGTACACCTCCGGCACCACGGGCCAGCCCAAGGGCCTGGTGCACACCACCGGCGGCTACCTGGTCCAGGCCTCCTACAGCCACGAGATGCTCTTCAGCAACCCGGACCCGGCGCTGCGCGGGCAGGACGTCCACTGGTGCACGGCGGACCTGGCCTGGGTCACGGCCCACACCTATGAGATCTACGGCCCGCTCTCCAACGGCGTCACGCAGGTCATCTTTGAAGGCACGCCCAACACCCCACACCCCGGGCGCCACTTTGAGATCATCGAACGCTACGGCGTCACCAGCTACTACACCGCGCCGACCCTGGTCCGCTCGCTCATGGGCTGGTTCCCCGACGGTGTCCCCGCCCACCACAACCTCTCCTCCATCCGCGTGCTGGGCACCGTGGGCGAGGCTGTCAACCCGCAGGCCTGGCACTGGCTGCGGGACGAAGTGGGCCGCGGCACCGTCCCCATGGTGGACACCTGGTGGCAGTCCGAGACCGGCGCCACCATCCTGTCCCCGCGCCCGGGCGACACCAGCTTCAAGCCCGGCTGCGCCTCCCGCGCCCTGCCGGGGGTCAGCGTGCGCATCGTGGACGACGCCGGGAACGACGTGGGGCCCAACGTGCAGGGTTTCATTGTGGTTGACGGCACGGGGCCGGCCATGGCCCGCACCGTGTGGGGCAACCCGCAGCGCTACCTGGACTCCTACTGGCGCAAGTACGCCCGCGAGGGGTACTTCCTGGCCGGCGACGGCGCCCGGTACGACGAAGACGGGCACATCTGGATCCTGGGCCGCGTGGATGACGTCATCAACATTTCCGGCCACCGTCTCTCCACGATTGAGATTGAGTCCGCGCTGGTCTCCCACCCCGCCGTGGTCGAGGCGGGAGTCACCCCGGTGGCCGACACCCTGACGGGGCACGCCGTCGCCGCCTTTGTGGTCCTGCGCCCGGGTGCCGCGGACAGTGCGCACGGGATCCGCGAGGAGCTGCGCGCCCACGTGGCGCACAAGATCGGCCCCATCGTCAAGCCTGCCGCCGTCGTCGTGGTTCCCGACGTCCCCAAGACCCGGTCCGGGAAAATCATGCGCAGGCTGTTGACCCAAATGTACGAGGGGACCCCGCTGGGGGACACCACCTCGCTCCAAAACGAAGAAGCCATGGCCGGAATTGCCGCCGCCATTGCCCAGCACAACCAGGCCAAGCACAACCAGAAGGAAACCCCATGAGCAACGCACCACAGAAGCACGCAGACCTTTCCACCCCGCTCAAGTTCGCCTATTGGGTTCCCAACGTCTCCGGCGGGCTGGTGGTCTCCACCATCGAACAGCGCACCGACTGGAGCTTTGACTACAACAAGAAGCTGGCCCGCATTGCCGAGAACTCCGGCTTTGAATACGCCCTGACCCAGACCCGCTACGCCGCCTCCTACGGCGCGGACAAGCAGCACGAGGCCACTAGCTTCTCGCTGGCCCTGCTCGGCGCCACCGAACGCCTCAAGGTCATTGCCGCGGTGCACCCCGGCATGTGGCACCCCGGCGTGCTGGCGAAGTTCATCATCACCGCCGACCACCTCTCCGGCGGCCGTGCAGCCGTCAACATCGTCTCCGGATGGCTCAAGGACGAGTTCGTCAACTTCGGCCTGGACTGGCTGGAACACGATGAACGCTACGTGCGCACCGAGGAGTTCATCCGGGTGCTGCGCGGGCTGTGGACGGAGAAGGAGTACTCGCAGGCCGGCAAGTACTACAACATCAACGGCTTCACGCTCAACCCCGCCCCGGTGGACGTCCCCGGCCGCCCGCACCCGGAGATCTTCTTCGGCGGCAACTCCACAGCCGCGCAGGCCACGGCCGGCCGCGTCGCGGACTGGTACTTCTCCAACGGCCGCACGCTGGAGGGCTACGCCGAAAACGTCAACGGGGTCCTGGCCGCAGCCGCGGAGGCCGGCCGCAAGCCGCGCTTCGGCCTCAACGGCTTCGTCATTGCCCGCGACTCGGAAAAGGAAGCGCGCGACACGCTGCGTGAGATCGTCGAAAAGGCGCACCGCCCCGCCGTCGAAGGGTTTGCCGCGTCCGTCAAGGAAGCCGGCGCCTCCACCAGGGACGGCAAGGGAATGTGGGCCGACGCCTCCTACGAGGACCTGGTCCAGTACAACGACGGCTTCAAGACCGGCCTGATCGGCACACCGGAACAGATCGCCGAGCGGATCGTGGAATACAAGAAGGCCGGCGTGAACCTCATGCTCACCTGCTACCTGCACTTCCAGGAGGAAGTGGCGGCGTTTGGCCGGGACGTGCTGCCGATCGTGCGTGAGCTGGAGGCGGACCTGGCCCGCAAAAACGGCACCGAACTGGACACCTCCCTCCTTCCCGTGACCAACCTCGAAGGGGCTGCCGCTTAAATGTCCGACCACCAGTTTGGCTTCCGCACCCGCGCCCTGCACGCCGGCGGCACCCCCGACGCCGTGCACGGCTCCCGTGCCGTGCCCATCTACCAGACCACCTCGTTCGTGTTCAAGGACACCGACGACGCCGCCAACCTGTTTGCGCTGCAAAAGTACGGCAACATCTACTCCCGGATCGGCAACCCCACCGTGGCCGCCTTCGAGGAGCGCATCGCCTCGCTGGAGGGCGGTATCGGCGCCGTTGCAACGTCGTCGGGCATGGCCGCGGAATTCATCACCTTCGCCGCACTGGCCGGCGCGGGCGACCACATTGTGGCGTCCTCGAAGCTGTACGGCGGCACCATCACCCAGCTGGACGTGACGCTGCGCCGCTTCGGGGTGGACACCACGTTCATCGACTCGACCGACCCGGCCGACTTCGCCGCTGCCATCCGGGAGAACACGAAGGCCGTCTACACGGAAATCGTCGCGAACCCGTCCGGCGACATCGCCGACCTGGAGGGACTGGCTGCCGTGGCGCACGACGCCGGCATCCCCCTGGTGGTCGATGCCACCCTGAGCACGCCGTACCTGATCCGGCCCATCGAATTCGGAGCGGACATCGTCATCCACTCCGCCACCAAGTTCCTGGGCGGGCACGGCACCACCCTGGGCGGGGTCGTCGTTGAATCCGGGCGGTTCAACTGGGGCAACGGCAGGTTCCCCTCCATGACCGAGCCCGTCGCCTCCTACGGCAACGTGTCCTGGTGGGGGAACTTCGGCGAGTACGGCTTCCTGACGAAGCTGCGCTCGGAACAGCTGCGCGACATCGGCCCCTCCCTGTCCGCACAGTCCGCGTTCCAGCTGCTGCAGGGCGTGGAGACGCTGCCCCAGCGCATGGACGAGCACCTGCGCAATGCCGCGGCCGTGGCGCAATGGCTGGAGGCCGACGAACGCGTCTCCTGGGTCCAGTTCGCCGGACTGCCGAGCCACCCGCACTTTGAGCGCGGCCGCCACTACCTGCCCAAAGGCGTCGGCTCTGTGTTTGCCTTTGGCGTGCGCGGCGGCCGGGAAGCGGGCAAGGCCTTCATCGATGCCCTGCAGCTGGCCAGCCACCTGGCGAACATCGGCGACTCCCGCACCCTGGTGCTCCACCCGGGCTCCACGACCCACCAACAGCTCTCCGCCGAACAGCTGGAGGCGGCCGGCGTGCCCGAGGACCTGATCCGCATCTCCGTGGGGCTTGAGGACATCGCCGACATCCTGTGGGACCTGGACCAGGCACTGGCCGCCGCGCAGTCCCTGCCGGCAGTCGGGGAAACAGCCGACGACGTGGCGCCATCGTGCCAGATCGGAGCCAGCGCATGAGCACCGCCGAACGTTCCTGGCAGGGGCCTTCCGCCCCCGAGCGCCTGGCCATCCTGCGCAAGACCAAGTCGATCGCCATTGTGGGAGCCTCGGACAAGCCGTCCCGGGCCAGCTACTTTGTCGCGACCTACCTGCTCTCCTCCAGCCGCTACCGCGTGTATTTTGTGAACCCGGTGGCCAAGGAGATCCTGGGCCGGCCCGTGTACAAGTCGCTGGCCGAGCTGCCGGAGGTCCCGGACCTGGTGGACGTCTTCCGCAAGCACGACGACCTCCCGACGGTGTTGGAGGAAACGCTGGCCGTCGGCGCCAAGACGCTGTGGCTGCAGCTGGGCTCCTGGCATGAAAGCGTCGCCGCGGAGGCGGAGTCCGCCGGGCTGGACGTGGTCATGGACCGCTGCGTGAAAATTGAGCACGCCCGCTTCCACGGCGGGCTCAACCTGGCCGGTTTCGACACGGGCGTCATCTCCTCGAAGCGCCAACTGCTCGCCTAGCCATGGCGTCATGGGAAGGGAAGGGCCTTCCGGCATGTTGCCGGGAGGCCCTTCCCTTTGCCGGCTGTCCGACGGCGGCGATGGCATGGTGTTTCGGGGACGTATCGTTATTCGAGGCCGGCCCGGATGGCTTCGTCAAGGGGAACGCGCCACGTCATGGATGCGTCAAGGGTGAAGCGCCTGCCGGTGACCTTGGCGGGGACGATGCGGATGAGACGATCCTTTCCTACACCCTGCCACGGAAACAGGCCATGGGACGTGTCGTTCAGGGCCGGACCGGTATCCCCGGCGATTTCGGCCCTGCCTTTGACGACCACGCTCCACGCGATGCCGAATTCCGCACTGACCGCATCCGCTTCAAGTGCTACCGAGAAGTCGGCCTTCAAGGCATTGAGCTTGGTTCCCTCGCCCGTGCGGAGGATGAGCGATTCCGCGTCAACGCGGTAATTCACAGGGAAGACGTCAGGGCGCCCATCCACTGTGACTGCCAGGCGCCCTATGGTTGTTTCTGAAAGGAGCTTCCAACATTGTTCAACGGTAAGGATTCCGGCTTCGGGTGCCACCATGTTCTCTCTCATGCAACGAGCCTAGGGGGCCGCCGCCAGTCCAAACAGGGTCCAAAGCCCCAACTTCCCGGGATTCCGCCACCAGGTGTCCTCGCAGCTCAACGCGACCGCACCCGTTCCTTCTCTGCCGGCCTATCGTTGCCGATAGTAGTCCTTCCAGATCACCCGGTGGACGGGAATCTTCCGGGGGAGGGAGCGCAGCCCGGGGATGAAGGGCAGCAGCAAAAGCAGGAGCGAGAGCACCAGCATTGTTGCGTCTACGAGGATGTCTGCATTGGGTGATGACTTGTAGGGTTCCACTTGGTACAAGAGCGAGAACAGCCAGAGCCAGGATTGACCCGGTGTGTTGCCTGTTTCGTTCATGACGCCCCATTTGTCTCCTGTCAGGTGTGCCGCCGCGGCCAGGTTGGGAAAGTAGTTGCCGTCCCCAAGAAACAGGATGGTGGGCGTGTAGTCGAGGTTGTAGGGGGTGGAACAGGATACGCCTGAAAGGGGCAGTGCCACGGTGGGTGGGTGTTGTTTATGTTCCTGGTGGGAAGAGTGCGGCAGGGATGAGGTCGAGCCTGGTGTCGGGTTTTTGGGTGGGAGGAGCGAGATCGAGCACGTATTCGCCGAAACGTCGAACAGTGTGTGTCAGGTAGGGCGAGACGGTGGCGAGGTCCTCGGGATCGATCTTGTGGCCTTCAGCGGCGAGTGTGTTGGCGGCTGCGGTGATGTCGCAGGCGTTGGAATAGATGACGGCGTTAGCGAGGAGTTCGTTGAATTTGATGATTTTCTCGTGTTGCTCAGGGTCGTTGTGTCCGATGAGTTCCTGGCCGAACCTGAGCCAGCCGCTGAAGTTATGGAAAGACTCGACGCGGTTGGTGACGATCTGGATCTGCTCGCGTAGTTCGGGTTCGGAGAGGTAGCGCAGGACGGTGATGGTGCGGATGACACGGCCGAGTTCGCGGAAGGCACGGTAGAGGCGGTTCTTGCGGGAATTCACGCCCAAGCGGCGCAGCAAAGTGACTGAGGAAAGCTGGCCTTCGCGTATGGAGATCGAGGTGCGGAGCAGGCCGTGCCAGTGTGTTTCGAGCAGTTCCCAGTCGATGGTGTCCTCGCCGAAGAGCGCATCAATGTGGGTGTAGCGGCTCTTCTTGTCGGGGCGGTAGAGAACGAGGTCGTGCCAGTTTCGGATACGGGGCAGCAGATCGAAGCCCATTAGCGCTGCGAGACCGAAAACGGGCAGCGATTGTCCTTGGGTGTCGGCGTGGATCACGTCCGGTTGGATGTCGGACAGGTTTTGCAGCAGTCCTTCGATGATGTAGACGGCTTCCCAGACCCCGCAGGGGATGAAGTGGCTGAACAGGGCAATGTAGTTATCGGCGATGTGGCGGTAGGCGATGCCACCGTATCCCCCGTAGCGGATGTGGGATTCGGCCAGGAGATTCTTCTCCCAGGTATCGATTTGGGTACCATCGGCGCCGACGGCGGTGCCCTCACCCCAGACCGAGCTGATATCGAGCTTCGCGTAGGCGTTGACGATATCGGCACAGGCCCGTTCAATCTTGGTGGCGGTAGCGTGCTTGTTTCCTGCCGTGTACAGTTCCTGGGCACTGACCTGGCCTTTCATGTGCCGAGCGACCTGGGCGGGGCCGAGCAAGGTTCCGTAGGTGAAAACGGTGAGGATATAGCGTCCAATCGCATCGCGGATCTTGGGGTCTGATCCCGAAGCAGGTCCGAAATGGCGGTGCCAGCCAAGCAGGTGCGCTGTGCGGGTGATGATTTCCAGTAGGCCGCGCTCGGGCAGCCGGCCTGCAATCGCCGCTTCAAGACTGATCGCTGAAGCTCGGCGCTCGTTCCCTTTGCGGCGCTTCAGTACGGGCCGGTCGCCGTCGAGGACGAGGTCGGTGTTGACCGGGTAGCCCTCATCTACGTATTGCGCAGCAGTTGCCAGCAGTTCGCGGTAATGAGTGGTCATAGCAGGTGCGGTAACGGGAATTCCGGCTTGCTCACAGAAGTCCTCGACCAAGGGCTGGCATTCATCCCAATCCATGAGTTGGTCATGCAGGTTGGCATAGGAATCGGCGCCGACAACGGCAATATCGCCCGAACGAAGCTCAGCGGCGAGGTAGGAGAAGATACAGACTTCCAGGTGACGACGCACTAGTTTGCCGGGATGGTTCTTTTCGCGCACGATGCTGCGCCAGGCCTGGGATGTGAAGGCATCGACATTGCAGCGCAGGATGGATTGTGTCCCATCCGGGTTCGTGACGGTGATGGGGTCACTCACGTATTCGCCGATCCGTGTCCGGTTGGCTTTGAGGAAAGCAACGGCGTCCAGGACGCTGGTCTCTGCGGTGGTCGCAACCAACTCGAGACCGTCAAGCAGGGTGAAAAGTGCCGGGCGGTGGGAGCGGTAGAACCGCTCAAGGAATGGGAGGTAGTTATTGCCGTGATGGGCTGAAACGGCCTCGTGGGAATCCCGGAGGCGGTCGATACCGCCCCCTGCTGCGAGGACTTCCAGCACCGCCGAGCCTGTCGTGGCCAGCCGTTCCGTGTCGGCATCACCGTTTGCTTCTTGGTCCGCATCACGGGCTGCGGTGAGGACATCACCGAGGATGCCCAAGAGCCGTTCGGATTCGGTCCGGTGCGCTTCGCGGAGTTCTTCGAGCCGTTCGCGGCCCTTCTTGTGGATGGTTGCCATGCGTTTGCAGAACATTTCGGCAATCTGGTCCCGCACCGTGGTACGAGTTTCGTGTAAAAGACTGATGAGAAGGGTGAGTTGTTTGTCCTCGCCTGTCCTGCGCATGTCGGAGGCAACCAGGGCACGGGTTTCACCGGCAAAGTGGCCGATTTTCTGAGCCGAAACACCCTCGAGCCAGGCTGTGGTGTCACCCAAGGCATCTAGCCGGCTCAGCAGCGCCAACCGGGACTTGAACTGAGAGAGACTCGGCGAGCCCGGAGGAGTCTTGAGGCCGTCGAACTCACTGCGTCGTGTGACAGGGTCGATGTTCAGCAGGCGAGTCAGACGGACCCTGCTGGGCGGGTCGACCCGCCCAGACACGGTCGTGTAAACCCCTGTGTTGATCCTCTGTCGGATCTTCGCGACGAGCTCGTCAAGGGTCGAATAGCCGGGCAGCTCACAACGTTTGCGCACGAGTTCTTCCAGGGCCACGTTGATCAGATCAGCCGGGTTGTCCTTACTTCGTGCTGCGGCTTCGATTGCTCCAGCAGCGATCTTACGGACTTCGACGGCACGGTAGGTTATGCCGAGCCGGGTACGAATGTAGGACCGGTGCAGTTTGGCATTACGTTCGGAGGCATGGGAGGCCGTGATTCCTGGCCCAATCCCTAGCCCAGATTTTGCATGGTGCTTGAGTGGTTGGTCCGCCGGGGGTCTGATTCCGTGTCGGGCCGGTTTCCGTGGTTTGGGCATGCTTGATGGGCCTGTTGTCGCTGGTTGGGCGTCGGTTTCCACGGTTCCGTGGTGTTGTTCTTTCTGGTGGTGGGGCCGGTCCTGGGTTCTCAGGCCGGTAGGGGAAGTCGTTGTCGGCGCTGGTGTGAGAGTTCCTTGATGGCCTTCAGGACGGTGGTGATCGTGCCGGTCTCGGGCGCCGTTTCGGGAATCAACAACCACGTTTTCCTGGCCCGGGTGATGAGTTTCCCGGCGGTGGCGAAGAGCCTGTAGCGCCACCGCTTCACATCCCATCCTCTCGCTGTGTGACCGGTGGGGAGCATGGATAATTGCAGCCAGGAAACAAGATTCATGGCCAAAGTCGCGATGTTCGCCCAGGCCTGATTGGAATGAAAGTCAAAGTGAATATTTGACTCTTTGAGGGCCGCCAATATTGCGGTTTAGAGCCACCTGCCGGAAGCATCGTTATTGCCCTTTAGAGCCATTCGATATTCTCGTTCAGAGCCACCCTGCGTAGACTCCTCCCACCATGCAACAGCCTGTGTGGTGGAAGGAGCCATTTTCAATGGTACGAAAGATCAAAGCGAAGCGGATCCTCCAGCTTCGCGCTGAAGGGTTGTCAGGACGTGCCATCGCGTCCACCCAAGGCGTATCCCGCAATAGTGTCGCCGAAGTCATCAACGCCGCCGACGCGGCATCCCGCAGTTGGGAGGAACTCAAGGACCTCAACGAAGAGAAGGTCTACCAGTTGCTGTTCCCTGGACGCAGCGAGCACGAAAGTGTATTTACGCAACCAGACTGGTCCAGCATTCATAAGGAACTGGCCAAGGTCGGCACCAACCTGAAGCTCTTGCACGCCGAATACTCCGATCAGGCCAAAGCCACCGGAGCGGCGTTCATGGGCTACGACAGATTCTGCAAGTCCTACCAGCGCTACGTCCTGGAACACGGAGCCACCTCAAGGGTGGAGCACAAAGCAGGTGTCAGCGTCGAGGTGGACTGGTCAGGCCCCACCATGGCCCTGCACGACCCCGTCACGGGCAACCGGTCCACCGTGTATCTGTTCGTCGCCGCCCTGCCTTTCAGCCGGTACGCGTTCGTGGAGCCCTGCCTGGATATGAAGCAGGAATCCTGGATGCTTTGCCACGCATCAATGTTCAACGCCTTCGGCGGCAGCGTGCCGCGGATCATCTGCGACAACCTCAAAACCGGGGTGCTCAAGCACCCCGCTGAAGGCGAAATCGTCCTCAACGATGCTTACCGCCACCTCGCCGAACACTATAGTGCAGCCATCCTGCCCGGAAGAGTTCGCCGGCCCAAAGACAAGAGCAGCGTAGAGAATACCGTGGGCCATATCGCCACGTGGGTGATCGCCTCGCTGCGCCATGAGCAATTCACCAGCCTCGATGCCCTGCGGGCCGCAATCTACCGGCAGATGGCAGCCTATAACGCCCAGCCCTTCCAGAAACGAGCCGGTTCCCGCCAGAGCGTCTTCACGGAGGAGGAGCACCCGCTGCTGCGCCCGCTTCCGGTGGTTCCGTACGAGATCAGCACCTGGGTCCACGGTCGCAAGGTAGCGAAGAACAGCTACGTGGCATGGAAGAAGAACTTCTACTCCGTCCCGCTGAAACACGTCGGCGCCACCGTGGATCTGCGGATCACCTCCAAGACGTTGGAAGTCTATCTTCAGTCCCAACGACTCAGCAGCCATCTGTTGTTCGATACCGCCACGGTCAACCAGTACCGGACCAATGATGCCGATATCCCGCCGAAACGCAAGTACCGCTCCTGGGACGCAAAACGGCTGCGCGGGTGGGCCCACCGCGTCGGCCCCAACACCGTCGAGGTTGTCGACAAGGTCTTCGCCTCTGTGTCGGTGGCCGAGCAGGGAATCAACCCTGTCTTGGCGGTGCTGCGCTTGTCGTCGAAATACGGGGCGCAACGCCTGGAGAACGCCTGTTTCGTCGCGTTGCAGTCCAGGATCCGCTCCCCAAGATATGGACATTTGCACCCGATCTTGCAGAACCGGCAGGACGAGCACTGGAAAGAAGCAACCCTCCCCCCAGCAGCCGAAAGCAACAGCACCGGATACGTGCGCGGCAGCGACTACTACTCAAGGAAGAGCCAATGAACCTGAACACCGAAACCAAACGCAAACTACGCGAAATGTCCGCTGGCGACCTGCTCACGGCCTTCGAAGCCCAGGACGATGTCGTGAGCATGGGATTGAGCGTTGAAGCACGGATCGAACTGGCCGTGGACCAAGCCCACGGTTCGTTCTTGAACACGAAGGCTGACGGCTTGATTCGCCGGGCCAAGCTACGGTATCCGCAGGCTGACCTGCGCACCGTGGACCGGGGCGAGGAACGCGGGCTGAACCAGCCCCTGCTGGCCCAGCTGGCCACCTGCCATTTCATCGAGTTGAACAGGAATCTTGTCTTCCAGGGGTTCACCGGGTCCGGCAAGTCATACCTTGCGTGCGCGGTGGCGAAGCAGGCATGTGTTCATCGGTACCGTACCGGCTACGTGCGCATCCCGGATCTCGAAGAAGAGTGGCAGCAGGCAGCTGATAAGCCGCTGGGCCAGCATAAGCTGTTGCGCAAGTACGCCAATTACAGTGTTTTGGTATTGGACGAGTGGCTTTTGGATCCACCGGCCGGAGGGTTCTTGAAGTTCGTCTTCGAACTCATGGAGCGACGCTACGATGCCGCGTCAACCATCTTCTGCACCCAGTACAAGCAGTCGGACTGGCACGCCCGCCTGGGTGCCGGTGCGTTGGCTGACGCAATCATGGACCGGATCGTGCACAACACGATCTGATACGAAAATAGGGTGAGTTAGGCTGCCTGGGTGAGGGTGACCTGGTATCCGAGTTGGTGCAGCTCGTTGAGGGCGTGTTGGCGGGTTCTGTCGGCGTTGGCCTGGGTGTAGCGTCGGATGG
>NZ_JAKZGX010000042.1:0-16911 GCF_024539665.1 Arthrobacter sp. STN4 | reverse complement strand
TGTTCGAAGGCAGCGACCTCAACGCGCGAGCAACATCCATGGTGGCCATATTAACTGAGACAAACCCCAGAAAGCCGTAGGTGGCCAGGTAAGTTGCGAAAATGGCCAACTAAATTGAGACAGGACAACTTGTCCACAGTTCTGTCCACACATGGGCATAACTTACAGAGCTGTAGTTCTAGTAGTTGAAAATTCGTCGAACAGACTCTTTTCCACAGTGTTGTTCACACTGGGTCTAAGTTACACACATGTAATTCCACAGCTGTGGATTACTTTCCTGCGGGAATTTTGTGGGATTCAAGCGGAAGTCCGGGCAAAGTTATCCACGTCTGTGGATAACTTTGTGAACAACTGGAGAAAACACTGTTTTAGAAGACGGGCTGTGGACAGTTCGATGAAGTTGTCAAGGCCAGTGGATAAGTTTTCTACGCCCTGTGGAAAGATACCCACATTGTGGAGAACTTTGGGGAAAACTTGTGAGGAACGCATCCCGGCCCCCGACGGGAGGTTCCACGGGGCGTGGCCGGGCTATCGACTAACAGCTGGGGCGTACCTAGAATGGGGGCGGGGCATGCGGCCGGGGATTGAGCCGGCGGCATATGGGTCTTGCCGTTTCCGTGGTTTGACGCGGAAGCGGCACGGGGAGGGGGAGCATGGCGCGCCGTGCTGACGTCAATGACATTGTTGTGCAACTTATGGACAATTCGTCCAGGGGCGTCCTGATCGTCGGGCCGCACGGTGCGGGAAAGACCTGGATGCTCGGACGTGTCATGGATGCCCTGGGTGCCGGGTGCACCACCATCAGGCTGTCTCCCAGCCACGCCCTTTCAACCGTTCCCTTCGGTGCCGTCAATGCACGTGTCGGCCAGAACCTGGTTCGCAGCAGCGACTTTTACCCGGTGCTGCAGGGCCTGACGGACCAGGTCCAGGCGGACCTTGCCACCGGGAACAAGGTGTTCCTCCTGGTGGACAACGGTGAATACCTCGACGCGCAAAGCGCTGCGGTCATCACGCAGGTGGTCATGTCCACAGACGTGAAGCTTATTCTTGTGGACCATCCCGGCGGCCACCACACCCACCTTCGTGAACTGTGGCGGGACGGCCACCTGGCCCGCTTTGAACTGGCCCCGCTGAAATCGGCGGACGTACAAAACTTTATCGCTGACGTGCTGGGCGGCGTCGTGTCCAGCGCTGCTGCGGACTACCTCTCCAGCCGCTCGGCAGGGAACCCGCTGGTGCTCAAGGGCCTGGTGGCGGGCGCCCTGGAAGAAGGCTCCCTGCAGCAGGTGGACGGGATCTGGGTCCTGGACCATCCTGCCGACAGGCTTGGCGCCGAATCAAGCGATTTCCTGCAGATGGACCTCGACCAGCTGGACGCCGCGTCGCGGCGCCTGGTCGAAATCCTGGCGCTGGCCGGCCCGCTGCCGCTGGACGTCCTGCTGGACCTGGCGGAGACGGAAACCATCGATGACATCCAGCAGCGCGGCCTGGTGGAGATCTCCCCCGGAGGCACCCTGACCATGGGGCTGTCCCGCCCCGCCACGGCCAGCCCCATCCGGCACATGATTCCGGTGGGCCGCAGCCGGCGGATCCTGGAGGAGGTGTCCAAGGTCATTGTCCCGGGACCGGACTCCGGACCGGACATGGTCATCAATTTCACCCGGTGGTCCCTTGACTGCGGGCTGCCGGTTGACGATGCGCAGATTGTCTCGGCCGCCGTCATGTCCAACCACCTGTTGCGCATCAACGACGCCATGCACTTCAGCAGCCTGCACGTCTCTGCCAAGCACACTGCCGCCCTGCTGGCCCAGCGGTCCATTGCCCACTTGAACCGTAACTGGCCTGACCAGGCCCGTACGCTGGCCGCCAAGAGCCTGGAGCTGTCCCTGACGCCCGACGTCGGCGCTGCCGCCCTCCGGGCCGTCCATCTCGCCTACTTTGCCGATGACGACTATGAATCCCGGTTTGATGCCGGGGTCGCCGCCTACGAACAAAAATATGGGCCGGTGCTCCTGTCGGGATCAGCCACCCGCGCCACCATTGACGTCCTGATCCTGGAGGCCATGAAGGAACTGACCCTGGGCCGTGCGGACGAGGCGTCCCGGCGCATCCGTGCCCTGCTGTCCCACCCCCTGTGCAGCAACAGGATTGACCAGACGCTGCTGAAGTCCATGCTGTGTGAAGTCCTCACCACCACCGGGCGGCTGACCTCGGCCACCAGCCTCGCCGGCGAAGTCATCGAGGAGCTGGAAAGCCCCGACGGCTTCCCGCGGCCCGACATTGCCCTCCTGGCCTATGCCCGCGCGGTGGCGACGTACATCTACGACGGCAATTGGAACGTGGTGCGGCAGGCACTGGAACCGTCTGTTTTTACCAATCCGGACCTCATGCTCTTCGCCGGCGGGCTGCGGGACCTGGGCGCGGCCATGGCGCACTGCAGGGTTGGCCGCGTGGATGAGGCCCTGGCGGCCCTGCGCCCCGCAGTGGCCGCCCTGGACGACTATGACCCGTGGTTGGTCCTGCACACCGCACTCGGGCTGCTTTCCTACTGCCTGGCCTTGCGGGGCGACGCAGCCGGCGCCAGGGACCGGCTGAAACAACTCGAGTCGTTGGACCGGAGGGGGAGCAGGTTCTACCACGTGGAGGGCGCCGCCTACGCGGCCGCGGCGCAAGCCCTGGCGGGCAATGCGGAGGAGGGAACCCGCCGGTTGATGGAGCTGCGGAAAGAGTGCCAGGAGCAGGGTTACGCGGGAACGGAAATGACCGTGCTGACCCTGCTGGTCCGGATCGGGGAAACTTCGGCGCCGCACAGGATGGTGGAAGTGGCCGAAGCCATGGAATCCGGCTGCCGGGACTTCTTCCGGGAGTGGGCGCAGGCCCTGCTGTCCGGGGACCCGGCCCTTCTGGACCAGGCCAGCACCACCGCCTTGGGGCACGGCTTTGAGCTGGTGGCCGCAGAACTGGCAACCCGGGCCCAGCGTGGCTTTGACGAGGAAGGCAAGGTCCAACGCGGGCGGAAGACCGGCACCCGTGCTGCGTCGCTGCGGGACAACCTGCCCGGACTTGTGACCCCGGTCTTCAAAAGCAACGGCCTGCCCCAAATGACCCGGCGGGAACATGAGATCGCCCAACTCGTGGCCGAGGGCAAATCCAACAATTTCATAGCCGAGCACCTGGGCGTCTCGCTGCGCACCGTCGAGGGACACCTGTACCGCACGTTCATCAAGCTGGACCTGCAGTCCCGGGAACAGCTGGCTGAGCTGGTCCGGGAAGGCCGGGGCACCAGGCAGGACGCCAGGCGCTAGGGACGCGGGGGAACCGGGTGCCCGGGGGATAACAGGCGAAACCCGGCAAAAATAGAGTGGTCACCACTCGAGAATCACCGGTGTGGTCCCCATTACCCTGAAGAAGCACGCCCCATCCGGCACATGTCCCCCATGGTCCGGCGGATGCAGGACGTGCTGCCTGCCAGCTGCCCGGCCTTGCACCGGGCACCCGGCGGGAAAGGAATGCTCCAACGCCCCGGTGCGGTGGAGACAATGTGGCAGCCATGCCCCCAGCGGTTGCCGCGTTGAAGGAAGCAAGGGCCCCCGCCTCCCCCGCGGGGGCCCTTGCCGTTCCAGGTCCCTGCCCGCAACGGCCCTGTTCCCCGCGGGGCGTCAAGCCTAGACTGAAAGTGCACAGGGAAGGATCCAGGCCGCCGGTGCGGCAGCCGAGAGCACACTGTGGGAAGTTGGGTTGAGCAATGTTCGGGGAAAACGCAGGCAGCCAGGGACAGCAAAATAACGGCACCGATCCGACGGAGGACCGCGGGCGCTACGTGGAAGGTGCCTACGGCAAGGCCGGCCGGGAGCCAGGCCACCACGCCGCCGACGGCCAGGGCCGCTACGTCGAGGGGGACTACGGGCGCTCCGGCATTGAGGATGCCGGACCGGACGACGCGTCAGGACGGTTTGTGGAAGCCGACTACGGCACCGCCGGGGGTGTGCCGGGGCATGGCGCCGCGGATGCGAAGGGTGAATATGTCACCGGGGACTACGGCGACGCCGG
Source organism: Arthrobacter sp. STN4 (assembly GCF_024539665.1). NCBI lineage: Bacteria > Bacillati > Actinomycetota > Actinomycetes > Micrococcales > Micrococcaceae > Arthrobacter > Arthrobacter sp. STN4. Next base: position 12,861 of record NZ_JAKZGX010000042.1, on the reverse strand, counting down.
CGACGTTGCGGAATAGACGCTAGCTGCGCCACCGGGTGGTCATCATGAAGCCGGCCAGGGCAATGGCAAACCCAATGCCGATGTTCCAGTTGTTGATGTCCGGGATGGGGTATTTGCCGTCTGAAATGTAGTAGACGATGATCCAGAACAGGCCCACCAGCATCAAGGTGACCATGACCGGCAGGAACCATGCCGCGTTCGGCTGCTGCGCCTTCGACGACGGCGTTTGGGCAGGACCCTTGGTGGGGCGGCGGCGCGGTTTGGACTCGGGCACGGTGGCACTCCTCGGCTTGGTGAACTGGCAGCTGCCTTGCTGCGTGGCTGGTCGGCCGTCCATTGCGCGCGGTGTGGATGGATGGATTGTTCCAAGGCGCTGAACTGCCGCTATTCTTGACGTAATTCTAGCCGCTATTGCCGCGCCCCCGATTGCGAAGGGGCCGGCCACCACCTTCCAAGGAGAATGCCGCCCGTGGTTCGATCGACAGGGCACGTCCGTCCCCGCCGCGGTGTTGGGCGGACAGTGGTCCTGGTGGTAGGCGAGCTGCTCGTTACCGTCGGGGTGGTCCTGTTGCTCTTCGTGGTGTGGGAACTGTGGTGGACCAACCTCCAGGCGGACAACACCCAGCAGCAGGCTGTCACCAGGTTTGTCCACGATATGCAGGGTCCTGTGGCGCCCGCACCCGCGCCTGCGCCGGGCACTGCACCCAAGGACTACGGGAAACCCGTGGTGATGGCGGACGTCAACGTCCCCGGGACCGTCTTTGGGGTGGTCTACATCCCCCGATTCGGCAGTGACTACAGCCGGCCGCTGGTGGACGGCACCGCCCCTGAACAACTGAACACCCTGGGCCTGGGCCGCTATGTGGACTCGGCGATGCCCGGCGCCGTCGGCAATTTTTCCGTCGCCGGCCACCGGCAGACGCACGGCGCCGTGCTCGACGCCATTCACACCCTGGTTCCCGGCGACAAAATCTATGTGCAGACCAAGGACGGGTACTACACCTATGTGTTCCGCAATAATGAAATTGTGTTGCCCGACCGTATCGACGTCCTTGCACCCGTGCCCACCCGGCCCGGTGCCAAGCCCACCGAGCGTTTCATGACCATGACCAGTTGCAACCCCCGATTCGGCTCCGCCGAGCGCATCATTGCCTACGCGGTCATGGAATCCTGGCAGCCGGCCAGTGCGGGCCCGCCGGAAGCCATCGCCGCCGTGGTTGCCGCGAACAAGGCCAGGGGGCAGTAACCATGTACGGATGGATCTTCCGCCACCTGCCCGGGCCCCTCTGGCTCCGCATTCTCACGTCGGCAGTGCTCATCGCCGCGGCCGTGCTGCTTCTGATGCAGTTTGTCTTCCCGTGGCTGAACCAGTTCAACCCGCTCAACGATTCAACGATTGGTGGTACCTCCCGGCCATGACCACGCGCATTTTGGTGATCGACAACTACGACAGCTTCGTATACACGCTCGTCGGTTACCTGCAGCAGCTGGGTGCCGAAACCACGGTGGTGAGGAACGACGACGTCACGCTGGCCGAGGCGGTGGAGCTCGCCTCCGTGCGCGACGGCGTGCTGGTATCCCCCGGCCCCGGCACGCCGGCCGAGGCCGGCATCTGCATCGGGTTGATCCGCTGGTGCGGTGAAAACGCCAAGCCGATGTTCGGTGTCTGCCTGGGCCACCAGGCCCTTGCCGAGGCCTACGGCGGGGTGGTCACGCACGCCGAACAGCTCATGCACGGCAAGACCAGCGCCGTGTTCCACCAGGGCAGGAATGTGTTCGCCGGCCTCCCCAGCCCGGTCACGGCCACCCGCTACCACTCCCTGGCTGCCGTCCGGGACAGCATCCCGGACGTCCTGGAAGTCACGGCCGAAACGGAAGACGGCGTGGTCATGGGCCTGGCGCATACCACGGCGCCCCTGTGCGGCGTCCAGTTCCACCCGGAATCCGTCCTCACCGAGGGCGGCTACCAGATGGTGGGAAACTGGCTCGAATCCGTGGGCCTGAACGGTGCCGCGGCGCTGGCCGCCACCCTGAGCCCCCTGATCAACAACTGACGCACTGCCGCCTGCCGGCCACGCGGCGGGTCCCCGGATCTTAATTGGGCTGTGGCGTAGTCGTGGGGGCCGGGGTCGCGGTGGGCTGCGGCGCCGTGGGCGTGGGCGTTGGTGTTGCGGCGGGCTTCGGCGGCGCCTTCGAGAGGGTCACCACGATGAGGCTCCGCTGCGGAATCTCGGTGCCGGCGTTTTCCGACTGGCCCGTGACCATCCCCGGGGCGACGGCCGTGTTGACCTGCTCCTGAAACTCGACTTGGAGCAGCGGCGAAACCTTGGCGAGGGCGTCCTTGACGGCCTGCCTGACCTTGGCGGGATCCTGTGTGAGGCCGAACAGGGACGGCATGGAGACGTCACCGCTGGAAATCTTCAGCGTGATCCTTTGTCCCACGGGGACAACTTCGCCCGGTTTGGGGTCGGTGGTCACCACCAGGTTCGCCTGGATTTGGGGATCGTCCACAAATTCGTTGGGGCCGAATTGGAGGCCCAGTGCGGACAATTCGTCGCGCACCTCGGACTCGGTCCGTCCCGCCAGGTCCGTCGGGATCTTCACTTCCGACGGACCTTTGGAAACCAGCAGCACGATGGCGGAGTGCGGGTCCAGCAGGCCGCCGGCGGGTGGGTCCGTGCCAATCACGTCGCCGGCCGTCACGGACTTTGAAAATTCGGTGGCCGGCTGCGGGTCCAGCCCGACTTCCAGCAGCTTGGTGGTGGCGTCGATCTGGTTCATCTTGGTCACGTCCGGGATGGTCACCTGCGCGACGGCCGGCGGCTTGGCGTGCATCAGGTTGTAGCCCAGGAACGCGCCCCCGCCCAGGATGATCACCAGGAACACAAACAAGGTCACCACCCAGGCCCTGCGGCGGTGCCTGACGGCGCGCTCGGGTTCGGTGGGCATTTCGCTGCCACCGTCCGTTGTCAAGGGACCCCCGGCGAGCACCTTCGCCATGGCACGCGTGGCCGGTCCGCCGTCGTCGTCCAACCCCATGGGCATTTCCAGCGGAGCCGCGACGGCGACCGCCGCCACCGGCACGGCGACGGGTTCGGGTTCGGGGACGGTGGCCAGCGGGTCGGTGGCGGCGGGCGCCGCCGGGGCAGCCAGCACCACACCGGTGCGGGCCGCGCGCAGGGCGCGCCGGAACGACGCGGCGTCCTGGAAGCGGTCCTCACGGTCCTTTTGCAGCGCCTTCAGCAGCACGCTGTCCAGGGCCGGGGACACCTCCGGGTTGAAGGTGCTCGGCGCGGGCGGGACCTCACGGACGTGCTGGTAGGCCACGGACACGGGCGAATCCCCCTGAAAAGGGGGCCGGCCGGCGAGCATCTCGTAAAACAGGCACGCCGCCGAATACAGGTCGCTGCGGGCGTCCACGGACTCGCCGCGGGCCTGTTCGGGGGACAGGTACTGGGCGGTGCCCATGACGGTCTGCGTCTGGGTCATGGTGGCGGCCGAGTCGGAGATGGTCCGGGCAATGCCAAAGTCCATGACCTTCACGCCGCCGGGACGCCCCTCGGAATCCTCCACGACCATGACGTTGGCGGGCTTGATGTCACGGTGCACAATGCCGGCCCGGTGGCTGTATTCCAGCGCGGACAGCACTCCCAGCGTGAAGTCGATGGCCTGGTCGACGGTGATGTCGTCCGCCCGCACCAGGTCCCGCAGCGTCTTGCGGCTGACGTATTCCATGACAATGTAGGGCAGCTTGGCGGCGTCGCCCAGGGCATCGGCGCTGGAGTGCTCCCCGGTGTCATAGACGGCAACGATCGAGGGGTGGTTCAGCCCCGCCACCGCCTGCGCCTCGCGCCGGAAGCGGGCCTTGAGCTGCGCATCACGGGCCACGTCCCCGCGCAGCAGCTTGATGGCCACCGTGCGTCCCAGGCGGATGTCGCGGGCCATGTAGACGTCGGCCATGCCGCCCCTGCCCAGGAGCTCGCCAATCTCGTACCGCCCACTGACGACGCGGGGAACATTCATGGTGTCAGTGTCCTTTCAGTGGGTCGGCGTGCTGGCGGTCAGGGCTGGGCGGGGGCTACGGTGTCGGCGTGGGTGCGGGCACGGTGGCGTCGGCGGCCGGCGGATTGGCCGGAGCCGTTGTACCGGGGCCCGTAGAGACGTAGTAGGTCACGATGGTGCCCTTGGGCTCCGTTGAGCCGGCCGTGGGGACAACCCGCACCACGTTGCCCGCGGGCACGGTGGCGGATTCCTCCGAGGCCCGCTCGGGCTTGAACCCGGCGTCCGTCAGCGCCTTGTCATACGCGTCCCCGCTCTGGCCCTGGAAGGACGGCACGGTGGCAAAGTCCGCCGGGTTCGGTCCCTTGGAAACCGTGACAGTGACTGTGCTCCCTGCCGGCACGGCGGATCCACTGGGGCTGATGTCGCTCACCATGCCCGCGGCGGTCGCCGGGTCGTAGGCGTCAACGCGCGTGACTTGCAGGCCGTCGTTGATCAGGACATCCCTCACCTCGGCAAACGGCTTGCCCAGGAACGCGTCCGGCTGAATGTCCACGGTTTGGGGTGCCTGGGTGGTGGGCTCGGGTGTGGGCGTCGGGGAAGGCGTTTCCGACGGCGTTGTCTGCACGGGCGCCGACGTCACCGTCGGCAAGCCGGACTGCGTGGCGGCGGGCTTTCCGTCGAACACCCCCAGGCTTTGCAACAGCAGGGCCGCCACAGCAAACAGCAGCAGGGCGATCAACGCAACGGCGGGCCAGGTCCAGGGGCTCCGGCCGCGCCGGGCGGGTTCCGCAGGTGCCTCCTCGGAGTCGAAGTCGCCCATCAGTGAACTGTCTTCCGGCTCGGCGTCCCAGGCGCGCTGGGCCCCCAAGGCCTCCGCCCGGGTCGGCGGACCGGCGGGGACGGTGGTCGCCGCCACGGTTGGCAGCGCCGTCGTGCTTGGCGCCGAAACGTTGCCTACCACGGAGGTGGGTGCCGTGGCGTTGATGTCCACCGGCGCCGTGATGGGTCCCGTGGCCGACTCAAACAACAGCATGCCGGGAACGGCCGCGTGGGCAGCCTGGATGTTGCCGGCCCGGATGGCTTCGGCAGCTTCGGCCAGCTTCAGGGCATTCGCGGGCCGGTTCGCTGGATCCTTGGCCAGCATGGACATCAGCAGAGCGCGCACCGGGGTGGGCAGCGTGTCCGGCAGCGGCGGCGGAGCGTCGTTGACCTGGGCCAGGGCGATGGCAATCTGCGACTCCCCGGAAAACGGGCGGTGCCCGGTGATGCACTCGTAGCCGATGACGCCCAGCGAGTAGATGTCGCTGGAGCCGGTGGCCACCTGGCCGGTGGCCTGTTCGGGGGCCAGGTACTGGGCGGTGCCCATGACCTGGCCGGTCTGGGTCAGGGGCACCTGGTCGGCCAGGCGGGCAATGCCGAAGTCGGTGATCTTTACCCGTCCCTCGGGCGTGATGAGCAGGTTGCCCGGCTTGACGTCGCGGTGGACCAGGCCCTGGGCGTGTGCCACGGAAAGCGCGCGCGCCGTCTGGGCGATCATGGACAGCGTCCAGTCCGCGGACAGCACGTGTTCGCGCTCAATCAGGGCGGACAGCGGCTCCCCCGGCACCAGTTCCATGACCAGGTAGGCGGAGCCGTCCTCTTCACCGTAGTCAAAGACGTTCGCAATCCCCACATGGTTCAGCAGCGCCGTGTGCTTGGCCTCGGCCCGGAAACGGGCACGGAAGCCGGGGTCGCCGGTGTATTCATCCTTGAGGATTTTGATGGCTACGAGCCGGCCCAGGACTAGGTCCTGCGCCTTCCAAACTTCGCCCATGCCGCCGATGGCAATGCGTGAGGTGAGTTGGAATCTGCCGCCTAAGGTGATTCCTGAAGTAGGCCTCACTTTTTCAACACCGCCTTGAAGAGTTTGCTTGCATTGGGACTTGTTAGTGCTGCGCCGGTGGCGACGTCAACATTGGGCATCATAATGGTCACGACATATTGCGGATCATTCGCCGGCGCGAAACCGGTAAACCAGGCGTTGTTCAAACCAGTGTTTCCGACCTCCGCGGTGCCGGTTTTGCCGGCGACCTCCACGCCCGGAACGGCGGCCGCCCCTGCGATCCCCTGGTCCACCACGTCAACCATCCATTGGGTGATCTGCGACGCGATTTCGGGGGTGGTGGACTGGCGCAGGACCTCCGGCTTGAGGCTTTCCACCGTCCGCAGGTCCGGCGTCCGGACTGCCTGGACCAGGTTGGGCTTCATCTGCGTGCCGCCGTTGGCGATGGCCGCCGTCATCATGGCGATCTGCAGCGGCGTGGCCGTCACGTCCTGCTGGCCGATGGCGCTGCGGGCCAGCGCGGGCTTGTCCAGGGCGGCCGTTGAACCGGGGAACCGGCTGGCCGTGACGGCGTCGGGGAACGTCAGGGAATTGTCATTGAAGCCGAACTTGTCCGCCTGTGCCGTGATGGCGTCCTGCCCCAGATCCAGGGCAATGCTGGCGAACGGCGTATTGCACGAGTTTTCGAGGGCAAAGGCAAAACTCGCCTTGTCCCGGGTGTCGCACTGGCCATAGAGGTAATTGGGCAGCGTATAGGAGATGCCGGGGAACTTCATGGCGGCCGGGTTGGGCAGCACGGTGTCCTTGTTGTATTTTCCGGAAGACAGTGCGGCGGCCGTATCCACGAGCTTGAACACTGAACCGGGTGCGTACGTCTGCTTGTAGGCCGCGGAACCGAACAAGTCGATTCCCGGCACGTTGACCAGTTTCGCATAGGCCGCATCCACCGACTTTTGGTCGTGGCTGGCCATGACATTGGTGTCATAGGACGGTTTGGAGACCATGGCGACAATGGCCCCGGTCTTTGGGTTCATGACCACGATGGACCCGGCAATGCCGTTGGGGATCATGTCATACGCCATTTTTTGGATGGCCGGGTCAATGGTCAGCGCCACCGACTGGCCCTGCGGGCGGGCACCGGTGAAAGCCTGCGAAATGCGGTCGAACAGCGCTGCATTCGTGGTGCCGGCGAGTTCGTCGCGCATGGCCGATTCCAGCCCGTACTGGCCGGCATATTTGCTGTAGAAGCCCGTCAGGCCGGCATAGAGCTGGGGATCGTTGTATTGGCGCTGGTACTTGCAGTCAGAATCGGTGGCGACGGACTCGGCAATCGGGTGCCCGCCCACCAGGATCGGCCCCCGGTCGCTGCAAAAGGTCTTGAGCAGCTGGCGGTTGTTGCTGGGGTTGGCATTGAGCGAATCGGCGTCAAAGAACTGGACATAGGAGATGGAGCCAAAGAGAAGGATGAACAGTGCAATGGCGACAATCCAGGAGTTGCGAATGGCCTGGTTCATGATGCAGGCACCTCCTTCCGGCGCTGGTCATCGGGGGTGGCGGATGATTCGGCCGGCCGGCGGGCGGCGTCGGAGATCCGCAGGATCAAGGCAACGATGATCCAGTTGGCGAGCAGGGAGGACCCCCCGGCCGCCAGGAACGGGGTGGTCAGCCCGGTCAGCGGGATGAGCCGGGTCACGCCGCCGATGATCACGAAGCACTGCAACGCGAAGGAAAACGCCAGGCCCACGGCAAGAAGCTTGCCGAAGGAATCCCGCGTGCCCAAGGCGGCACGGAAGCCGCGGGCAATGATCAGTCCATACAGGCAGACAACGGCGAACAGGCCCACCAGGCCCAGTTCCTCACCGATGCTGGCTATGATCATGTCGCTGTTGGCCAGCGGCACGGTGTCCGGGGAGCCTTCGCCCAGGCCCGTGCCCAGCAGCCCCCCGTTGGCCATGCCGAACAGGCCTTCAACCACCTGGAAGCTGCCGCCGCTGGCACCGATGTATTGGGGATCGAGGGCATTGATCCACGTGTCGATCCGCCGGGTGACATGGCTGAAGATCTTGTATGCGGCAAATCCACCGACGGCCATGAGGACAATGCCGATCACTACCCAGCCAATACGGCTGGTGGCCACGTAGATCAAGACCATGAAAAGACCGAAGAACAGCACCGAGGTGCCCAGGTCGTGTTGGAAGACCAGGACGCCCACACTGGCAATCCAGGCCACGAGCATGGGGCCCAGGTCGCGGAGCCGCGGCAGCTGCAGGCGGCCGATCTTCTTCCCTGCCAGCAGGATCAGGTCGCGGTTGGAGGAAAGATACCCGGCGAAGAATATGGCCAGGGTGATCTTCGCAATTTCCCCGGGCTGGAAGGTGAACGGGCCCAGCTTGATCCACACGGTGGCGCCGTTGACGTCGCCGGCGGAAATGCCCGGCACGAGGGGCAGCAGGAGCAGGACCACCGAGAGGACCAGCGAAATATAGGTGTAGCGGCGCAGGATGCGGTGGTCCTTGAGGGTCCAGAGCACGGCGATGGCCGCCGCCACGGCGAGGCCCGTCCAAAGCCATTGGCGTTCTCCGGCGTTGTCCCCGGAGACAATGTCAAGCCGGTGGATCATGGCCAGACCCAGGCCGTTGAGTGCCACCACAACGGGCAATATAACCGGGTCGGCATATTTTGCCCGGAAGCGCAGGGAGATGTGCACCGCCAGCGAAAGCCCGGCCAGCACCGCGGCCTGGATATAGAAGTCCCTGTCAAAGGTCCGGCCCAGGTTCAGGTTCACCAGGGCGTTGGCCATGATGCCCATGGCGAGGGCCAGGAGCAGCAAAAGCAGCTCTATGTTGCGGCGCGGCTTGGACACCGTCATCAATTGGCTCATTGTCCGCCTCCGGGGGTGCAGGTTGGGGTGGCCGACGGCGACGCTGTTCCGGACGGCTTGGCGGTGCCACGGGCGGTGGCCTTCGCCGGAGCGTGCGTGGCGGTGGGGCGGGCCGTTGCCTTGGCCGTTGCCTTCGCGGTGGGCTTCGCGGTGGGCTTCGCCGAAGCGTGCGGTGCCGTGGCGCCCGCCGTCGCGCCGGGCGACGGCGTGGCTGTGGCCCGGGCGCACGGCGGGGTGCCCGTGCCCGTGCCCAGCCTCAGGTCGACGATGATTTGTTCGGCGGCGCCGAGTGAGGCCGCGGGGACGGTCTGGGCCACCAGCTGCTGCGAATACTCGGGCAGCGATTGGACCGAAACGCTCGTCTCGCGTTCCAAATGCGACAGGGCAAAGGGGCCAAGGTTTTGGGATACGCCCTGGAAAATGGCCACGTTTCCGTGGGAGGAGCCAACAAAATACTGGGTCTGCGTCCAGGCAACGGCGGTCCAGGCGCCGGCCACGACCACAATGGTTGCCACGACGCCCAGCAGGGAAAACAACCACCGGCGGTAGCGGACGCGGGGCAGGGACTGCTCGGTGTCATCCTCCTGAAGCGCGGCGTCGACCGGCTTGTGGGTGAGGACGGTCGCGGCCCGCTGGACGGCAGGATGGTGGGCCAGGAGGGGAATCTTCCCCTCGGCATTCGCTGTCAGCGCCGCACCGACCAATTCGTGCGGGCGTTGTTCGAGTTCACGGCGTACGACGGCGGCGCGTATGTGGGCATCGAGCCCGGCCGTGGGTTCCCCGTCATCCTCCTGGCCGGAGGGCTCCCCTGCCACTGTCCCTGATCCGTCACCGTCGACAGCGTCGTCACCGGAGCCGTTGGCCGGCGCGGCGTCATCGGGCGCCGCGTCTGTTTCGCCGTCGTCGTCCGAGGCCCCGGCAACGGTGTCCAGCGCGGCGGTGGCCGTGTCTTCCGGGGTCGCCTCGGCCACGTCAAAGACCACAACCGTGACGTTGTCCGGGGATCCGGCGGCCAGGGTCAGGTCGATGAGGGTTTCCGCACAGTGGGCGAGGCTGCTGGTGTGCCGGACCACCTCCTCCACCATTTCGTGGCGGACAAAGTTCAGCCCATCGGAACAGAGCAGCCAACGTTCCCCGGGTTCGACGTCGTAGAACTTCAAATCCAGTTCGGGGGAGGCATCGACGTCCCCCAGCACGCGCATCAGCACGTTCTTGTGGGGGTGGACCTCGGCTTCGGCTTCGGTCATGCGGCCCTCGTCGATCATGCGCTGCACAAACGTGTGGTCCGTGCTCATTTGTTCAAAAACGCCGTTCTTGAACCGGTACGCGCGCGAATCGCCGATGTGCGCATAGGCCAGGCGCTGCCCGGAGAGCAGCAGGGCGGTGACGGTGGTGCCCATGCCGGCCAGTTTTGGATTGACGTGGACCAGTTCCGACAGCAGGGAGTTGGCGGTCTGGATCTCATCGGCCAGGTGGGTTCCGGCGTCGTCCCCTTCGTAGCCGTCGCGGTCCAGGTGGATCAGGTCCAGGACGGTCGAGGCGCTGGCAACGTCACCGCCGGCGTGCCCGCCCATGCCGTCGGCCACCACGGCCAGGTGTTTGCCGGCATAGGCGGAATCGTCGTTCTTTGCCCGGACCAGCCCCATGTGCGACCGTGCCGCATAGCGCAGGATCAGGGGGTGTTCGGCCATGCCTACGGCCTCAATTCGATGACCGTTTTGCCGATGCGAACCGGAACGCCGGGTTCCACGGGCAGTGCCCGGGTCAACTGCGTGCCGCCGAGGTAGGTGCCATTGGTGGAGCCCAGGTCTTCGATGAACCAGCGCGTGCCCTGCGGGAAAAGCCGGGCATGGCGGCCCGAGGCATAGTCATCCTCCAGGACCAGCGTTGCCTCCTGGGCGCGGCCCAGCAGGATCGGCGTGCCGGAAAGCTGCAGTGTGGTGCCGGTCAGCGGCCCCTCGGTCACCACCAGCTCGCGCGCCTGCGCCTTGGCAGGGGCGGCCTCGTCAACCAGTTCCGGATGCTTGCGTGCCTGGCGTGCCGTGGGGGCGCCGACCTTGGCCTTGCGCCCGATCACCAGGTCGCGCCGCATGGCGGCGACAACACTGAAAACCATGATCCACATCAGTATCAGGAAACCGAAGCGCAAAACGGTGACTGTCAGGCTCAAGTCATTCACGGGCGGCCCCCGCTCCGCGCCGGGAGGATGCGGAAGGTGATCTGGGTCCGGCCCATGGTGATGACTGTCCCGTCGGTCAGGTCGGCGCTGCCGTGGACCCGGTGGCCATTGACGAAGCTGCCGTTGGTTGACCCCAGGTCGACGGCGGTGCTGACGCCGCCCCGGGTGCGGATCTCCAGGTGCTTGCGGGAGACCCCGGTGTCGTCAATGAGAATGTCGGCCTCCGAGGACCGTCCCAGGGTGATGGAGCTGGCGTTGAGCGAGTACCGCTGGCCGTCGATGTCCAGGACCGGCTGGCCCGAGGGCGCAGCATCCTGCGGCGGGTTCGCCACGGCAGCTCCCTGGCGCTTGTACATGGGTGTGGGCGCCTGGCGGGGCTGGGCGGGTGCATGTGCAGGAGCCGAAGGAACGACCGGGCGCTGCACGGAAGAACGTGACTGGTGGTCGTCCCTTTCGGTGGCGGAGGCCACCTCGAAGTGTCCGGGCCGCAACTGAGCCGCATGGTTAAAGGTCACACGTACCGGGCCCTGCAATACATAGTCCTGGCTGCGGGAATGGTTGATGATTACATCGCAGAGTTCTTCGGCGAGGGACACACCCCACGACCGTGCACGTTCAAAGTCGGAATCGCCCAGCTGGATGTTGAAGACGTTAGGGGCCAAGGTACGGCCCGCATCAAGCGTCATGGCCTTGTCGTCAAGTTCACGGCGAAGTGCACTGGCCACCTCCACGGGCTGCAGCGACTTCGAACCGCGGGAGAAGGCGCCTCGAACTGCCTTCTCAATGCCCTTTTCAACATTGTCAAACAATCCCATGCTGTCTCCCCCTCTCCTTGTGAATGTGGCGTTTGGCGGCCACCGGGTCTTATTCGGTCCGTGGCCGTCCCGGCGTGCCGCAATTACGGCGTGAAGTACGCCCCAAGGCGCGCTAGCCCGCGTCTCGGGCAACGATCCACAACGTCGATACTACTGGGCGCGGCTAGGAAAAACCCTATTGGCGGCCACCTTTGGGGTGGAATTCATACCCCGGGGGGAGCCTTCGCGATCCAGGAACTTGATGGCGAAATCCTCGTGTTTTAGGGAAAAATGACTGGACTGACGGGGAGGGACAGGAGCTGAAACGGGCCCATGGTGTGGCCCGTTTAGGAATTTGGCAAAGTGTCCTATATGCTTGATCTCGCTGTTCCACTGAAACCCGAAAGGGAAACGGTGGGAAGGCAAGAGACGCGCGAGTGGCGGAACGGCAGACGCGCTGGCTTCAGGTGCCAGTGTCCGAAAGGGCGTGGGGGTTCAAATCCCCCCTCGCGCACGTCAAGGGAAAGTCCCCGGCAGGATCGAAAGATCCCAGCCGGGGACTTCTTCGTTTAACCGGCCCGTCCGACCTGTCCCCTAGCCTTGCCCGGGCAGGTCCGGTCCGGTCCGACCGCCTGGACCGCGTGTGCACCCCAACGCATGGCGGACAGTCCACCCTGGCACTCAATGCGTGAATGGGGCCCTCCCCAAGGATGTGGCTGCCAGACCCTTATATCCATCCCCTTATATAGGGACACTTGTATAGGGGGGACCGGGGCCTGAAGGCTGCGGCGCCCCGTGCCAACGGCCAAGGCAAAGGCGGTGGGCACGTGGTCGGTCCGGCCGGTGAGCGCTCAGGGCTCCACCGGATTTGCGCAGGGCTGAAACAGCGTGTATTGTTTTTCGAGTTGCCCCGGTGATCGGGGGAACGAAATCCCGTGTTCATGTGGCCGGTTTTACCGGTGTGTTTTGCATGTCTGCGGGTGGTTTTCCACGCTTTTGTGTGTGGGGGCCGGCAGGACCGGATTTGCTTTTTAGGGAGCAGGTCGGGTAGGTTTGTGAAGTTGCCCCGGCGCTGATCACCGCGGAGTGTTTGTTTCCGTGTGGGTGTGTTGGCCGGGTGTGGTTGTTGTTTGAGAACTCAATAGTGTGCCAAGTTTTATTGATGCCGATTGTTTTTTGATTG
>NZ_JAKZGX010000041.1:0-18969 GCF_024539665.1 Arthrobacter sp. STN4 | reverse complement strand
TTTAGCGGGCGGGCCCCGGCGGGTGCGGCAGGCCGCCGGGGCCTGGCGGCCATGGCGGCACCCGCCGGCACCCTCCGTCGTCCCCGGCTACACAGCGGTGTAGCCGCCGTCGGCCGAGACGACGGCACCAACCACGAACGACGCCCGGTCGCTGGCCAGGAACGCGATGACGTCGGCAATCTCCTCCGGCCGGGCCAGCCGGCCGATGGGCTGCCTGGCCAGCATGGCGGCGCGCGTCTCCTCCGGCAGGCCGGCCACGAGCGGAGTATCCACGTACCCGGGCGCCACCGCGTTGACCCGGATGCCCCGGCGCGCATAGGTCACGGCCGTGGACCGGGTCAGGTTGGCCACCGCGGCCTTGGCCGCCGAATAGGCGGTGCTGTTGCCCTGCCCCACGACGCCCAGGATGGAGGAGACGTTCACGATCGCCCCGCCGCCGTCGAGCATGTGGCGCAGTGCATGCTTGCCCGCCAGGGCCACGCCGGTGAGGTTGATGTCGACCACCCGCTGCCACCCGGCCAGGTCCAGTTCGTGCAGCGGCGCCTTCTGCTCGGCGATCCCCGCATTGGCCACCAGGATGTCCAGGGAACCGAAATGCCCGACGGCGGTGTCCGCCAGGGCGGCCATCGACGGCTCCTGGGTCACATCGGCGCGGACGTGAAGGGCACGCCCGCCGGCCGTCGTGATTTCCCCAGCCACCTCCGCGGCGCGCGGGTCAACGTCGCCAATCACCACCGCCGCGCCGTTGCGGGCAAGGAGCAGCGCCGTGGCCCGGCCGATCCCCGACGCCGCACCGGTGATGACGGCGGTCCTGCCCTCAAACAAGGCCCCGTCCCGCTCAGGCATCGGCGCGCAGGTTGTTGCCGGCCGTCTCGCCGCCATCGATCGCGATGGCGCTTCCGGAAATGAAGGTGGACTCGTCGCTGGCCAGGAACACGATGAGATCGGAGATCTCCTTCACGTCGGCATCATGGCCGAGCGGGACCTGGCCGAACCCGCGCTCCAGCCCGGCGGTCTTCGGCGTCTTGACCGAGCCCGGATGGACGGAGTTGACCCGGATCCCGTACTCTCCCAGATCGAGGGCGCTCGTCTTGGTCAGTCCCTGCACGCCCCATTTCGCGGCGGCATAGGCGGCGCGGTTCTTGAAGCCGACCAGGCCCGCGATCGAGGAGATGTTGATGATGGACCCGGCACCGGAGGCCTTCATGGCGGGGACCGCGGCCTTCATGCCCAGGAAGTTCCCGGTCAAGTCGATGTCGATGGTCCTGCGCCAGTCCTCCACGGTGGCCTCCTCGACGGAGCCGCGGGTAAAGATGCCGGCGTTGTTGACCAGCACGTTGAGCCGCCCGAACCGCTTGAGGGTCGTGTCGACGGCTGCGCTCCAGCTCCCGAGGTCCGTGACGTCCAGGTGGACGAACAGCGCGTTTTCACCGCCGAGCTCCGCGGCCAGCGCTGCGCCTTCGGCGTCGAGCAGGTCGCCGATCACCACCTTGGCCCCTTCCGCGGCCAGGCGGCGTGCGTGCGAGGCGCCCATGCCGCGGGCGGCCCCGGAGATCAGGGCCACCTTGCCCGCGGCACGTTGGGTGGATCCAGTCATGTTGCTTGTCCTCTGCTTGGTTGCAGGAATTCCCCGGAGGGCCTTCCTTGGGTGTCGGCGTGTGTCGTGTGGTGGCCGGCCTAGACGGCCGCGGCCCGCTCCACGCCGCGTTCTGCCGCAAGTTTGGCGATATCCCGCCCGGCCCGGTATCCGAAGACCAGCGCCGGGCCGATGTGTGAGCCGTAGCCAGGGTAGCCGCCGCCGAAGACGGACACGGCAGCGGAGCCGACGGCGAGCAGGCCCGGGATCCGGGTCCCTTCCGCGGTGACAACCTCCGCGCGGGCGTTCACGCCGACGCCTGCGGAGGTGCCCAGGTCACCCATCTGGATCTTGGCCGCGTAGTAGGGGCCCTTGCCCACGGGTGCCAGGTTTGGGTTGGGCCGGTGCTCCATGTCGCCGCGGAAGTGGTTGTACAGCGTGGAGCCCCGCCCGAAGTCCGGGTCCCGGCCCGCCTCCGCGTGGGGATTGAATTCCGCCACGGTCTGCTGCAGTGCGGCCGCGTCGATGCCCAGTTTGGCGGCCAGCCCTTCCAGGGAGCCGGCCTTGACGAGGTACCCGGTCTTGTAAAAGTAGCCGCGCGGCATGGGCCACGGCTTTGCGTAGCCAATGCCGTACTTGTGCATTGTCTTGGCGTCGCCGATCACGTAGCCGAACGTTTTGTCCTTCCCGGCGTTGTGCCTGATCATCTGCCCGCCAAAGTCGTGGTAGCTCAGGGCCTCGTTGCCGAAGCGTTTCCCGTCCCGGTCGACGGCGACCAGCCCCGGCAGCCCGATGGCCCGCAGGTGCGGGAACAGCCGCTGCCGGCCGTTGAGGTAGCGGAAGACCGTCACGGGCGCCCAGGAACCGACGCTGAAAACCGAGTTGTCGATGTGCCCGCCGGCCGCCAGCGCCAGGCGGGCCGCGTCGCCGTCGTGCCCCACGGTGGGGGTGAAGTGGTCGTCGCCCTGCGGGTCGTGGGGGAAGTATTGCCGGCGGAGCTCCTTGTCCCCGGAGAAGCCGCCGGCGGCCAGGATCACGCCGAGGCGGGCATGGACGGTGCCGGCGTGTTCGCCGCCGAGGACCGCACCGGATACGGCACCGTCGTCGTCCCGGACCAGTGAAAGCACGGGTGTCGACTTCCACATGCGCACGCCGGCGTCGTAGGCGGACTTGGCCATGCGGATCATCAGCGCGTTGCCGTTGCTGCGCAGCACCGAGCGCCCGTAGCGGGCGGTGTCGAACCAGGTGCGCAGGAGCTTGCGGGCCACATAGGTGAAGGATTTCAGCGACTGGTTGACGTGGAAGAACTCGTTGATGTCCGGGCCCACCTGCGGCATGTAGCCAAAGACGGTGTAGGAGGACAGGTACGGCTGGATGAGCAGGCGCTTGTCGCCGAGGATCCGGGCGTCCACATCCTGCGGGATGATGGCGCGCCCGGCCAACTTCGCCCCGGGCAGGTCCATCTGGTAATCCGGGGCCTTTTCCGGATAGGCGAACTTGACGTCGGTCTCGTTCTCGAAGAAGGAGATGGCCTCCGGCACGGTGTCCAGGAACTGGGCCACGCCCTCGGCGTTGAAGGTGTCCGGGGCGAGGTGGCGCAGATACTGCTCCGCCTCGGCCCGGGTGTCGCCGGCGGCGGTGCCGGCCTTGTTGCCCGGCACCCAGGCCCAGCCCGCCGAGATCGCCGTGGTGCCGCCGAAATGGCGGTCCTTCTCTGCGACGATGACACTGAGGCCCTGGCTGGCGGCCTTGAGGGCCGCGGCCATGCCGGCCACTCCCGACCCAATGACCAGGACGTCGCATTCGACGGTTCTTGCCATGATGAATTGCTCCGTTTCGATGGATTGTTGTTTTTCCCGGTCAAACCCGGGGGACGGACGTGGGGTGGGCACCCTTGCCGCTGAATGGAAATTGCCGGCCGCGCTAGGCGGCAGTGCGTTCCTTGGCGCGGCGTTCGCGTCCGATGCCGCGGTGGAAGGGTTCGCCCAACTCGTCGATGGGGGTGTGCGCGGTTTCCCGGGCGGTCAGGACGGCGATGGCCGCCAGGACGGAGCACACCAGGCCGAACACGGCCACGGGGATCCAGCCCATGGCGCCGTCCGTCATGAGCAGGCCGCCGATCATGGGGCCGAAGCCCGCAACGACCAGGCCCAGCTGGTTTCCCAGGGCCATGCCCGAATAGCGCACGGGGGTGGCGAACTGTTCGGCGAAGCACGCCGGCCAGACGCCGTTGAAGCCGGAATAAAACACCGTCATGAACAGGAACGACGCGGCGGCGACGAGGACCAGGCTGCCGGTGGACAGGCACCAGAAGTAGATGAACAGGGCCACCGAGCAGCCAATGATGGATCCGAGCATGAGCGGCTTGCGGCCGATCCGGTCGGACAACCGGGCGGCCGGCGGCATCACGAACATGGACAGCCCGATGCTCACGGCGTTGATGGTGAGGATGGCGGTCCGGTCCAGTCCGGAGTGGGCTGTGGCGTAGGAGAGCCCAAAGACCGTGAAGATGGTCTGCATGACGCAAAAGATGGACATGAAAAGGACGCGGGCCACATCCGGGGCCTGGAACTTCAACACCTGTCCCAGCGGCAGTTTCTTGATTTCGCCCTCCAACTGGGTTTCCTCGAAGGCGGGCGTCTCATCCAGCCGCGTCCGGACCCAGTAGGCAATGGCCAGTACGACGACCGAGGCCAGGAACGGGATGCGCCAGCCCCACGCCATCATGGCGTCCTTGGGCAGGGCGGTAAGGGGCACGAACACCAGGGTCGCCAGCACCATGCCGGCGGCGTAGCCGGTCATGACGAAACTGGTGAAGAAGCCACGGCGGCCTTCCGGCGAGTGTTCGAGCGTCAGGGTGGAGGCGCCGGCGGACTCGGCCCCCGCGGAAAAACCCTGGAGGAGCCTTGCCAGGGTGAGCAATACAGGGGCCCACATGCCGACGGAAGCATAGCTGGGCAGGAACCCGATGGAGAGCGAGGCCAGGCCCATCAGGCTGAGCGTGAACAGCAGCACGTTCTTGCGGCCCAGCCGGTCGCCGAAGTGGCCCATGACCATCCCGCCGAACGGCCGGGCGACGTAGGCGACCCCGAACGTTGCGAACGCGGCGACCAGCCCGACGGTGGGGTTTTCGGACGGGAAGAACAGGTGCGGGAACACCAGCGCGGCGGCGGTGCCGTAGATGAAGAAGTCGTAGTACTCCAGCGTGCTGCCGAGGAAGGACGCGAGTGCGGCCTTGCCGGGGGTCTTGGCCGGCACGGTGGTGGCGGGCTGTGTGATGGCGCGAGCGGACATGTCAGTTCTCCTCGGGGTGGCCGGTGGGTGGTGCGTCAAGGTGGAAGTCCACGGACAGGATCTGCTCACTGTTCGGGAAGGAGTAGTCCTTGAGCGGTTCGTGCAGCGGGTGGGTGTTGTAGGCGGCAATGTCGTCCACGGTGTCAAAGTCGGCGACGATCGCGTAGTCAAAGGCGCGCCCGGAGCCAACGACGTCGGCTCCGTGGGTGAAGGTGCGCATGCCGGGGATGTTGCCGCGCAGGCGGTCCAGGCCTGTGGTCCAGGCGCGTTTGTCGGCTGCCGGGAAGTCGGCCTTGAACTTGAACAGGACGGTGTGGCGGATCATGGTGCTCCTTGGGGTCTGTCGTGTTTAGGCGGGCACTGCGGCAACGGCCCCGGCTGCCGCGTCGTCGGCGGCGGCGCCCATGGTGCGCTCCGGTTCCAGCCCGGCAATCGTGCGCCCGGCCAGGTAGCCCATGGTCATCATCGGGCCCAGGGTGGCGCCGGCGCCGGGGTACCCGGCGGCGTACGCGCTCTCGGTGGCGTTGCCGGCGGCGAACAGCCCGTCAATGGGGTGCCCGTCGACGTCGAGCACGCGGCCGCGGCCGTCGGTGGCGATGCCGCCGTTGGTGCCGAAGGCGCCGTTGACCACTTCCAGTGCGTAGTACGGGCCGTATTGCAGGGGGCCGAGGGACGGGTTGGGCCAGGGGCAGTTCTCGTCGCCCCAGTACCTGTCGTAGGCGGACTCGCCGCGGTGGAAGTCGGGGTCGGCGCCGATGGCGGCGTGCTTGTTGAAGCGGGCGACGGCTGCCAGGAGGTTCTGTGCCGGGACACCGATCTTTGCCGCCAGTTCTTCCAGGGTGTCCGCCTCGACCAGGTAGTCCGGGGTGGGCTGTCCGGCGCGGTGGTCCATGACGCCGTAGCGTTCCAGGTAGGACTGGTCGAACACCACGTGGGCGGGGGTGTTCAGCGTCCGGTTGTTCGGCGAGTCCCAGGACTGCAGGCAGCGCGCCAGGTCGTTGTAGTTCTGGGCCTCGTTGGCAAAGCGCTGCCCGTTCCGGTTGACCATGATGGAACCGGGCCCCTGGCGTTCGAAGCGCAACAGCGAACCGACCGGTTCGCCGTCGCGCAGGGTGCCGGTGATGGACATGGGGGCCCACCAGGCCTCACGGGTCCCGCGCGTCATGGAACCGATGCGCTGGGCCATTTTCAGCCCGTCGCCGGTGTTCGACGGGGGCGAGCACATCGTGTACAGGCGCGAGGCAAGCAGGGAGTCGGTAAGCTTTCGGTCCCATTCAAAGCCGCCCGTGGCGAGCATGACGGCGTCGTTCGCGGTGATGGTTTCCCCGCCTTCAAGTTCGACGCCGGTGACCCGTTCGCCCGTACGCACCAGGCGCACACCGCGGGCCTGGACGGCAAAGGCCACGCCACGCTGGACGCAGGCGCCGAGCAACATCGTGACGAGGGCATGGCCCTTGGCGGTGACGCCGTCGGCGCTGCGCTTTTCGAGCATGTCCCACGGGAAGGAGGTGAATGCGCCCCAGTTTTCGTATTCCTGCATGGTGTAGGGCAGCCGGCCATCGGTGCGCACATGCCCGGCGAGCGCGCCCAGGGCTGCACGCTGGTTGACCAGCTGCGGCTCAACGGTGCGGCCGCCGTCGCGCGCGCCCGGCAGGTCCATGCGGTAGTCGGGGAAGTTGTCCAGGAAGATGAACCTGACATCGAGTTCCTCCTCGACGAAGCGAAGCATGGTGTCGCCGTGTTCGAGTGCTGCATTGAGCAGTTCACCGCGTCCGCGGCCGCGGGCGACGGCGCGCACATAGTCGGAGGCGGCAGCCGTGGAATCGGCGAGGCCGGCGGCCGCGGCATGGTGGTTGTTGGCGATCC
The DNA here is from genome assembly GCF_024539665.1 of Arthrobacter sp. STN4. Classification (NCBI taxonomy): domain Bacteria; kingdom Bacillati; phylum Actinomycetota; class Actinomycetes; order Micrococcales; family Micrococcaceae; genus Arthrobacter; species Arthrobacter sp. STN4. The sequence continues at coordinate 12,233 of NZ_JAKZGX010000041.1, read as the reverse complement.
AGAGCATGCCGCCGGAGACGGCGGACGTGCCGCCGAGCAGCTGCGACTTCTCCAGGACGATGACGGACTTGCCCGCCTGGGCGGCGGTGGCTGCCGTGGTGAGGGCGCTGGCTCCGGAACCGACGACGACGACGTCGTAGCGGGCTGCGGGTGTGCCGGTGAGGTAGTGCATGATGGGGCCTTTCCTGTGTGTCTGTGCTCACATCACTGTGGGCCAACGCACACCGGAGGCGTAGTGACATCCCCGTTGAATGGGAAAGGCTGCCTGATTCGTGACGTTAGGGCCGGGGGAGGCTGCGCCGCAGCAGGGCGGCGTCCTCGCCCTGCCAGCCCAGGGCACGGGAGATGCCCCGGGCAGCAGCCTTGAGCACGGGGACGGTGGCGGGGATGTTTTCCCCGTGAATGGGCACCACCACGCTGAGGGCGGCAACAACGTTCCCTTCGGGCCCGAACACGGGCACGGCAACGCCGCTGGATTCGGGCACGATGATCCCGGCCATGGCGCAATAGCCCTGCCTGCGTACATCGGCCAGCCGCCGGCGCAGTTGCGCAGCATCCGTGACCGTGTGCTCGGTGAACTTTGCCAGGGGGCGGGCCAGGACCTGCTCCTGGAATGCCGCGGCCGAGTAGGCCAGGAGCACCAGGCCGGAGGACGCCCCGTGGATCGGCAGGCGTTTGGCGGCCGCGGTGATGTTGACCGTGGAGGAGCGTGAGCCCAACCGTTCGATGTAGAGGACTTCCTCGCCGTCGAGCACGCCGAGCGCGGTGTGGTGGCCGATGACCACCTGGACGTCCTCCATGTGCGGCAGCGCGGCTTCGCGCAGCCCGATGACAGGCGAGGACCGGGAGACCACCTCCCACAGGCGGGTGCCAATGAACAGCCGGCCGGCACCCTTGCGCTCCAGCAGCCCCTCCGCGGTGAGTTCATCAACCATGCGGTAGGCCGTGGTGAGGGGCAGGCCGGCGCGGCGGGCCAGCGCGGCGACGGTCAGGCCGTTGCGCGAGCCGTCAAAGGCATCGACGATTTTCGCCACACGACGGATGACGGACTCGCCCGACTGCGAGTTGGCCACGTTGCCTCCTGCTGTTCACGTACCGGATCCCTGCGGCTCCCAGCCTACCCAGCGGGCTTCAGCCGCTGCCCGATCGGAATGGCCCATGCAGCCAGAGGACATCGTCGCATTCATCACCGGCGGAGGATCGGGGCCCGGTCTCGCGACCGCACAGACCTTCATCGCCGAGGCGCGAAAGTCCTTGACATTGCCGCGGCCTCCGCAGGAGGAGGCGGGGAGGGCGACGTCGTGACGTCGACCGTCGACAACTGGAAACGCACCAACGGCATCGACTATTCGGGCGTGTTGTACACCAACAAGTACGTCATTGAGCAGTTCCTCAAGCAGGGCCGGGGCGGCGTGGTGGCCAACATCGCGTCCATGTTCGGCCTCGTGGCCGTCCCGAACAACATCGCCTACTCGGCTTCGAAGGGCGGGGCAGTCAACATGACGCGCGCTGCCGGAACCATGTACGCAAAGGAGGGCATCCGTGGGAACGCGGTGGCCCCCGGGGTCATCCGCACACCGCTCATTGACGAGCCGACGCTGGAGCAGTACGCCGGCCTCCACCCGGCGGGCCGTGTCGGGGAGGCCCAGGAAGTTGCCGACCTCATCACCGGTGCGACCATTCCGATCGACGGGGGATATACAGCCGTTTGCACTCAACCCGCAACAACGGGGCGCGCCCTTCCCCTTCCGGGAGGGCGCACCCCGTTGCATGTCTGCAGCGCAAGGGGGCCCGGCGGGGATGGTGCACCCCCGCCGGGCCCCCTTTTCAGGCTGGCTGGCTAGGGAGCGGGCGTGAGCCAGCCGGCGCGGGCGCTGCCCCAGCCGGTCTCGCTGTCCCAGCCGGTGCCGACCTTCAAGGTGGTGTTCGCCGTGTTGAAGGAACGCACCGAGTAGGTGTACCCGTTGGACGCGTCGACGCCGTTCACGAAGTCGACGCGGATGTTGCCCGCATCAATGCCGGCACCGGTCACGTCGTGGAACCCGGCGGGATTGGCGTAAATCGCCGGATTGAGCAGGCCCAGGCCGTGCCCGCTGGCCTGGATCTTCAGCGCCGTCATGCCCGCAAACAACGGCGAAGCCAGGCTGGTCCCGCCAATGCGGTACGTGTCGTACAACGCGGTGCCGCCGAAGTCCTGCGTCTGCCCCACGAGCATGCCGGTGGTCGGGTCGGCGTCCATGGACACATCGGGCAGCGCGCGCCCGCCGTTCGGGCTGTGGATCCCGGCCGCGACCTGGTAGTCGGGCTCGGCGATGTTGGAGGAATAGCCGCCCCCGCCGCCGTACAGGAACGGTACGGTCGGTGCCCAGGCTCCGCTGGCGAGGCCGTACTTGGTCGTCTGCCAGCCGGTCTCGCCCGTGATGCCGGTCGGTTCAATGGCGGTCGAGGTGCCGCCAACGCCGGTGACGTAGGGGTCGGAGGCCGGGTAGTCGGTCTGCGGCGTGCCCAGGGCGGCTGCTTCGTCGCCCCCGTCGCCCGAGGAGAAGACGTAGCTGATGCCTTCAACTGCACCCTGCAGGAAGGCCGTCTCGTAGGCCTGGAGCAATGCCGGCTTCACGACGTCGCCGAGTCCGCCCCATGAGTTCGTGACGATGGTTGCCACTCCCTCATCGTTGATGCGGCTGAAGGTGTCTAGCAGGTCGCGGTCCTGGCAGCTGGCGCCCGCGTAGTATCGGATGTTGGCGGCGGGCGCCATGGCGTGCACGGCCTCGACGTCGAGCGTTTCCTCGCCATACCAGCCGGACGCGCCGCACTGCTTCGGGGAGTTGTTGCTGTTGACCTGGGTGAAGGCCAGCGGCAGGCTCTGGGTGAACTGCCCCTTGGCGAACGGCTGGTCGCCGTTGTCGGCCGCGTAGCGGTTCGCGTCCGCCTCGACGGTGGGGGAGGCATAGGCGTCGGTGATGGCCACCGTCACGCCGCGGCCGTCAAGGCCGGCTGCCGCGCCGGCCTCATAGGCGTTGCGCAGCTGCGGCCCGGTGTAGCCACAGGGCGCATACGGCAGCGTGTCGCCGTCGAACTGGGGCAGCACCGTGCCGTCCGGGGTGGCCAGCGTGGTGGGGTTCTGGTCGCCGTACCAGTGCGAGCAGACCGGCGCATTGCGGAACCCGGCACTGGGCGGGGACGGCTTCTGGGTCTTCGGTTCCACGATGGAGGCGGTGGTGTCCAGTCCCGAGACGGCAATGATGGATGCCGCAACGGAAGCCGGCGCCGTCGCGGCGCCCGTGGGCGCCTGCACGCTCAGGCCGTCGTGGCTGAAGTTGGCGATGGTCACGCCGAACGCCTTGTCGGCGGCACGCACGTTTCCGGTGACATCGACGAAGCGGTGGTTCGCGTCCACTTTGACGCTGAGGCCGGAGCCCGCCAGCCACTTGTCAACGGCACCAACGGTGGCCGCCGTGGCATCGAACTGTGCATGGTATTGGGAGGGGGTGAGGAAATGATGGCTGCTGGATGCGGCGGTTGCCGCGGCCTGCAGCGCCTTGAGGCCGCCCTCCGGGGCCAGGTACACCCGCGCTGAGACGCGGGCATTCGGGGAGGCCGCGCCAAGGTTCTTTCCGTGGGTGAGCCAGCCGGGTGATGAGTTGGGAATCGGTTCCGGTGCCGGGGCGGCGTTGGCGGCGCCCGCTCCGGTGACCGCCGCCACGACAGCGGCGACGACCACCATGGACACTCCGAGGAAGTGTTTTCGCATTCCAGGTTCTCCTGACAGTTGGAAGCGGCCTTCGCGACTGTAGTCGGTGGCTCGCTGGGTCCACGTTAAGACTTCCCGGCCCCCGCTGGCAATGGTGGGATTTGCGCAGCCTGAGGTGGCCGTTGGATCACGCGGCAGGTCAACTTCCCGGGCACGGACAGGGCAGCAGGCGTGAAGGGCCGCGGCACCTACCTGCACGACCCCGCCGGGGAAGCGAAGCAGGTGATAGCCGTCCCGGCGTCGATCCCGGGGGGGGGAGAGGGAACCGGCCATCTCCGCCCAGGGCGGCGGCGGCAGCCGCCTGGACCCGCTCGTGCAGGGTTATTCGAGCGCCTACCTTGCGTGCGACGTCCTCCCGGCGGCCGGTGCCGTGGTGACCGCACTCCTGTTCCGCGGCCGGGCGCACAGCACCGGTGCCTCCGCCTTCCCGGGGCAAGCACATGTAAGGGCGGCGGGCCGCCGGTCCTTGACCGGTGCAGCGGCGAATCCCGTTGGAACAATCCATCCACCACCCCTTGACGAACAGCAAACGTAAGCGCAGACTTACGTTCGTGGATACTTACCGATTGGACAGTGCCTGGGATGCGCTGGGGGACCGCACCAGGCGCGGGATCCTCGAGTGCCTGGCCCGGGGCCCGTGCGCCGTCGGGGAACTGGCCGCCGCACTGCCGGTCAGCCGGCCGGCCGTGTCCCAGCACCTCAAGGTGCTCAAGGACGCCGGCCTGGTGGTTGACCGTGCGGAGGCAAACCGGCGCATCTACCGGCTCAACCCGGCCGGGATGGGGGCCTTGCGGGACCAGCTCGACACTTTCTGGAACCGGGCGTTGGGCAATTTCCAGGCCGTTGTGGAGCAGAGGGACGGGGAGGGGCAATGACCGCCCAGGAGGCCGCGGTGGTGCGCAGGCGGGTGGTAGTCGAGGCGCCGGTTGAGCGCGCCTTCGCCGTCTTCACCGGGAGGTTCGGGGATTTCAAGCCGGCCGAACACAACCTCCTCCATGCCCCCATTGCCGAAACGGTGTTCGAGCCGAAGGTGGGCGGGTACATATATGACCGCGCCGTGGATGGCAGCGAGTGCCGGTGGGCCCGCATCCTGGCCTTTGAGCCGCCGGACCGTGTGGTGTTCAGCTGGGACATCGGCCCGCGCTGGGAGCTCGAGGGCAACCCGGAGAACACGAGCGAAGTCGAGGTGCGCTTCGTGGCGCTCACCCCGCAGCGGACCCGGGTTGAATTGGAACACCGGCACATCGACCGGCACGGGCCCGGCTGGCAGGCGGTTGGCGACGGGGTGGGCGGCGGTGCCGGGTGGCCGCTGTACCTGGCCCGCTATGCCGGCCTGGTGAAGGAGGGCCGTTGAATGCCGGCAATAACAACAAGCGTGGACGTCGACAGGCCGGCGGCCGGGGTTTTCAGCTACGCCACCGATCCGGCCCACTTTAGTGAATGGCAGCAGGGCGTCGTCAGCGGCTCCATGGGCACGCCCGGCAGCCTGCAGCTCGGCTCGCTGTGCCTGACCACCCGCCGCATCGGCTTGCGCAACCGCACTGGCACCGCCGTCGTCACGCGGCTTGAGGTGCCGACGGCGTGGAGTGTCCGCGGCACCGACGGGCCCATCCGGGCCAACGTAGACCTGACCGTGGAGCCGCTTGGCGCCGATCGGTCCAGGGTAAGCATTGCCGTGGACTTTGAGGGCCATGGAATCGGAGCCCTGCTTGTGCCGCTCGTGGTCCGCCGTCAGGCCCGGCGCGAGATGCCCGGCAACCTGGCCGCCCTCAAGCGGCGCCTGGAGGGCCGCCGGGATCCCACGGCCGGCTGACGTGCTTCGATGACAGTTTCTTGCCGAGGGTCCAGGGGCCAGCGTGCAGGATCAGGCTGCTACATCTCACCTGAGGGCCGCCGGCGAAGCTGTTTCGTCGCGGAGCGCTGGACCTTCGCAGCCTGATGGCGCCGTTTCGAACCCCCCGTCGGCCTGGTGGGACGGCGCCTTGGTGCATCGGGTGCCAGGCCCGCGGCGACAAGTCCGGCCAGCTTGGCCAGGGCGGTCTCGCGGTTGCGCAGCTGGGAACGCTGCTCTGAAGCGGTGACGGTAATGACGCCGGCAATGAGCCGGCGCCCGAGGCGGGCGGACAGCAACGCACGCTGGCCTTCGGTCACGGCAGCGGATCCGGCCACGTTCCAGGACAGCTCGACGCGGCTGTCGGAGGTGTTCACGTGCTGCCCGCCCGGCCCCGAGGAACGTGAAAACCTCCATTCCAGCTCCGACGCCGGGATGGTCAGCACGGCCGACACCTCAAGATCCATGCACCCAGTCTTGCACGCCCGGCCTTGGCGCTACGGGCCCGGCCTTACCGGCCGGCGGCGACGTCGCTGGAGATGAGGGCCGCGGTGCGCAACAGTTCCTGGCGCACCCTGGCCAGGAATGCGGCCGGATCCGCCTGGGCGCTGACGCCCTGGGCCTGCAGGGAGACGTTGACGGCAGCGGCCACCTTCCCGGCGGCGTCGTGCACCGGGGCAGCCATGGACATCAGGCCGAGTTCCAGTTCCTGGTCCAGCAGGCACCAGCCCTGGTCGCGGACTTGATCGAGCACCCGGCGTAGTTCCGCCTCCGTGGACACGGTCCGCGGGGTCATCGGCGCAATGTGGTGGTGGGCAAAATATCCGTCCAAGGCCGCCGGCGCCATCCCTGCCAGCAGCACCCGGCCCATGGACGTGGCGTGGGCCGGAAAGCGCGTCCCCACCGTGATGCCCACGCTCATGATGCGCCGGGTCGAGACCCGGGCAACATAGGTGATGTCGCCGTCGTCGAGCACTGCCGCCGACGTCGATTCCCCCAGCAGGGCCGAAAGTTCCTGCAGGTGGGGCTCCGCCAGCTGGGGCAGGGACAACGCGGACAGGTACGCATAGCCGAGCTGGAGCACCGCCGGGGTCAGCGAAAAGTTCTTCCCGTCGGTGCGCACGTAGCCCAGTTCCACGAGGGTGTGCAGGAAGCGCCGGGACGTGGCGCGGGTCAGCGCCGTGCGTTGGGCCACCCCGCTCAGCGTCATGACCGGATGGTCTGCGTCGAACGCGCGGATGACGGCCAGCCCGCGGGCCAGCGACTGCACATATTGGTCGCTGGCCACGGGCGGGGTGGTCTGCGGCTCCGTCATCCCACCGCTGCCATTTCCAGGGGCACCGGGATGCGTTCGCGCAGTTCCGCCAGCGTGGTGCCGAAGGTTTCGCGCACCCGCACGCCGTCCGCGGTGATGAGGAAGACGGCGTCGTTCGTGTAGATCCGGGTGACGCAGCCGACGCCGGTGAGCGGGTAGGTGCACGCCTCGACGAGCTTGGACGAGCCGTCCTTGGCGAACAGGCCCATCATGACGTACACCTCCTTGGCGCCGGTGGCCAGGTCCATGGCGCCGCCGACGGCGGGGATGGCGTCGGGTGCGCCGGTGTGCCAGTTCGCGAGGTCGCCGGTCGCGGAGACCTGGAAGGCGCCGAGCACGCAGACATCCAGGTGGCCGCCGCGCATCATGGCGAAGGAATCTGCATGGTGGAAGTACGACGCGCCGGGCATCTCGGTAACGGGGATCTTCCCGGCGTTGATCAGGTCCGGGTCAATCTCGTCGCCGTGGGCTTCCGGGCCCATGCCGAGCATGCCGTTTTCCGTGTGGAGGGTGACGGCCTGCTCGGGGCGCAGGTAGTTGGAGACGAGGGTGGGCTGTCCGATGCCGAGGTTGACGAAGGAGCCGGCCTTGATGTCGGCGGCCACCAGGGCTGCGAGCTCCTCGCGTCCCAGGCGGGTGCCGGTGGTGTTTTCGGCTTGCGTGTTCACTGCTGTGCCTCGTGTTCTGCCGGTGCGCCGGCGCCGATCTGGACAATGGTGTTGACGTAGATGCCGGGGGTGACGATGTTTTCCGGGTCCAGCGCTCCGGTGTCCACGATGGTGCCGACCTGGACGATGCTCGCCGTGGCGGCGGCCGCCATGATGGGGCCGAAATTCCGGGCTGTCTTGCGGTAGAGCAGGTTCCCCGCCCGGTCCGCGATGTGCGCCTTGACGAGCGCATAGTCGGCGTGGATGGGGGTTTCGAACACGTGCCCGCGGCCGTCGATGATCCGGGTTTCCTTGCCCTCGGCGAGCATGGTGCCGTAGCCGGTGGGCGTGAAGAAGCCGCCGATCCCGGCCCCGGCAGCCCGGATCCGCTCGGCCAGGTTCCCCTGCGGGACCAGTTCCAGCTCGATCTCCCCGGCCCGGTAGGCCGCGTCAAAGTGCCACGAGTCGGACTGCCGGGGGAAGGAGCAGATGATTTTGCGGACGCGGCGTTCCTTGATGAGCAGGGCCAGTCCGGCGTCGGCCTGGCCGGCGTTGTTGTTGACCACGGTCAGTCCGGTGGCGCCGCATTCGAGCAGCGCGTCGATGAGTTCCATCGGCTGGCCGGCGTTGCCGAAGCCGCCGATCAGCACGGTGGAATTGTCCCGGATTCCCGCAACGGCCTCGGCCGCGGAGCTTGCAATGGTGGGCATGTTCGTCCCCTTAGTTCGTGGCGGTGTGGTTGGTGGCGACGTTTTCGAGCACAACGGCCAGGCCCTGCCCCACGCCGATGCAGATCGCGGCGACGCCCCACCGCTGCCCGGAGGCCTGCAGGCTGCGGGCCAGCGTGCCCAGCAGCCGGGTGCCGGAGGCGCCGAGCGGGTGGCCCATGGCGATGGCGCCGCCGTGCTGGTTGACGATGGCCGGGTCGATGTCCCAGGCGTCCAGGCAGGCCAGCGACTGGGCGGCAAACGCCTCGTTAAGTTCGACGGCGCCCACCTGGCCCCAGCCGATCCCCGCCTTCGCGAGTGCCCGGTTGGCTGCCTCGACGGGCCCGTAGCCAAAGAACTGCGGGTCCACGCCCGCTGCGCCGCGCCCGGCGATGCGGGCCAGCGGCTCCAGGCCCAGGATGCCGGCGGCTGCGTCGGATCCCAGCCAGGCCGCGGACGCGCCGTCGGAGAGCGGTGAGGCGTTGGCGGCCGTGACGGTGCCGCCCCCGGGTCCTTCGGCCTCCTTGCGGAACACCGTCTTCAGCCCGGACAGCGTGGCCGCCGTCGAGCCGGGGCGGATGCCCTCGTCGCGCAGCAGGTCCGTGCCGGGTACCACGGTGGTGAGGTTGTCGTAAAAGCCGCTGTTCCAGGCCGCATCGGCCAGGTTGTGGGAGTTCGCCGCGAATTGGTCCTGGCGGTCGCGGGTGATGCCGTATGTCTCGCGCAGCTGTTCGGTGCCTTCGCCGAGGGATACCGTCCATTCGGCGGGCATGGCCGGGTTGACCAGCCGCCAGCCGAGGGTGCTGGAGGAGAGTGCCAGGTCCCCGGCCGGATAGGGGCGTTCCGTCTTGGGCAGCACCCAGGGGGCACGGCTCATCGACTCGGCGCCGCCCACGAGGACCACGTCGGCCTCGCCGGTGTTGATTTGGCGGGAGGCGATGATGGCCGCGTCAATGGAGGAGCCGCAGAGGCGGTTGACGGTCGTGCCGGGGATGGACGTGGGCAGGCCCGCCAGGAGGGTGGCCATGCGGGCCAGGTTCCGGTTTTCCTCACCGGCGCCGTTGGCATTGCCAAACACCACCTCGTCGATCCGGGCCGGATCCAGCTGGGGTGCCCGGGCCACGGACTCGCGCACTACATGGGCGGCGAGGTCGTCAGGCCGGACCCGGGCCAGGCCGGAGCCGAACTTGCCAAACGGGGTGCGGACAGCGTCGTACAGGTACGCCTGGTTCATGGGGGTTAGTCCTTTGGTGTGGTGGGGTGGGGGCCGGCATCCTGCCCGGCGTCGAGCACGGCGAAGACCGCCTGGGCCGTCTTGAAAGCGGTGTTGGCGGCAGGGACGCCGCAGTAGATGGCGGTCTGGAGGAGGATTTCCTTGATTTCGTCCCGGGTCAGGCCGTTGCCGAGGGCCGCCCTGACGTGCATGGCGAGCTCGTCCCAGTGGCCGTGGGCCACCATGGCGGTGATGGTGACGGCCGAGCGCATCTGCCGGCCCAGGCCGGGCCGCGTCCAAATGCCGCCCCACGCGATGCGGGTGATCATGTCCTGGAAGTCGGCCGTGAAGCTGTCCATGGCCGCATTGGCGCGGTCCACGTGGTCCGCGCCGAGGACCTGGCGGCGGACGGCAAGGCCGGCGTCGTACACGTCCCGGGTGGTGGCTTCCGGCTGGACGGCGCCGTTGCGGTCGGGGGAGGGTGTGGTGGTCATGCCCTGCCCCTTTCCATGAGGCCGCGCAGCAGGTCGGCGACCTCGGCGGGCGCTTCCGCCGGTGCCAGGTGGGAGACCTGCAGAAGGGTCACGGCAACCGCAGGGGGGGTGTCCGGGGCACTGACTGCGGCGGCGCCTGCGTTGATGGCGTCCACCATTTCCTGGACCATTTCCGGCGGGGCCACGGTGTCTTCGACGCCGGCCACGCCCAGCATCGGGGCGGTGATCCGGCCGAGGTCGTTGCGGACGTCAAATCCCGCCAGCGCGCCGCAGCAGTGCGCGTAGCTGAACCTGTCGGCGTCGCGGAGGGCGTTCAGCAGCCTGCTGGCCAGGGCGGGGTCGCGCTCCATGGACCCTTCCGCAAACCAGCGTTGTGCCGAGCCCTGGATCATGACGGGCGTGCCGAGGGTGCGCACCGTCCCGGCCCGTTCGGTCCAGGCCTCGGGTGTGCCGAGCTTGGGGCCGGAGCACTGCACCGAGAGGCTGAGCAGCCGTGCATCGTGGTCGATTCCCAGCTGCAGGCCCACGGCCCCGCCCAGGGAGACGCCGGCGTAGTGGAAGCGGGCTCCGGGGGCGATGGAATCCACCAGCGCCACCACGGCGTCCGCGAGGCCGGCCACGGTAAAGGGTGCCTGGGATGCGGGGGAGATCCCGTGGCCGGGCAGGTCCCACGCCACCACGTCCACCTCGCCGCCCAGCAGCACGCCGACCTTCTCCCACAGCACGGAGGACGTCCCGAGGGAACACCCCACCACCAGCAGGGGTAGGCTGCCGAGGGGGCGCTGCGGTGACAGCAGCACCGCCCTGATCTCGGGAACGCGTGTCTCCACGGCGGTCCCGGCGCGTGTCTCATTGCTCATGGCTTGCTCCTTCCGGCACCCACTGGGGGTATGCGGCAAATAGTCGGTCAATGATGCGGCTGCCTTCGCCCAGGTAGCTTGCGGGGTCGAGCAGGGCATCCAGTTCGTCGTCGGCAAGGCGCTCCCGCGGCACCGCGGCCCGCAGCAGCCGGGCAAATTCGGGGCCCTGCTGCGCGGGCGGGGCCTGCAGGGCCTGGTCGACGACGGCCTGGAAGCGTGCCTTGCCGCCTCCGTCGGTGTCGAGCAGGGGAACGACGGCGGCACCCACCCCTTCGCTCAACAGCAGCGGCCCGCTGATCTCGAGGTTGCGGCGCATGGCGGCAGGGAAGACCTGGAGGCCTTCCGCCAGCTCGCGCAGGGCGGCCGCGGCACCGCCTGCCAGTTCCAGCAGCGTGCGCAGGGCGTCCCACTCCGTGTGCCAGGCGCCGTCCGGGCGCTCGTCCACGGACAGGGCGGCGGCCAGGTGGAGCTGGGCGGCGTGCTGCGGGGCGGCCAGCGCTGCGCTGCGCACCAGGACGGACAGCACGGGGTTTTGCTTTTGCGGCATGGCCGAGGACACGCCCCGCCCGGCGGCCCGGGGTTCAGCCAGTTCGCCGAATTCCGGGCGGCTGAGCAGCAGGACGTCGTTGGCGGTTTTGCCTGCCGTGTCCGTGAGGGCGGCCAGGGCGTCGCCAAGGGCCGTCACCGCGGTCCGGTTGGTGTGCCACGGCGCCGGTGCCGCCGCCAGGCCCAGTTCCTTGGCCCACGCGTCGGCGAGGGTGAAGGGGTCCGTCCCGGTCTTGGCGGCCAGCACGGAGCCTGCCGCCAGGGTGCCGGCGGCACCGCCGAACTGTGCGGGAAAGGTGACTGCATCCAGGCGCGTTGCGGCCGCGGCGAGGCCGTGGAACCATTGGGCCGCCTTCAGCCCGAACGTGGACGGCAGGGAGTGCTGGGTCAGCGTCCGGGCCGGCTGCAGGGTGCCGGCATGGGTGCGGGCCAACCGCGCCAGGGCCGCGGCGGCACGGGCCATGTCCACGCGGATCAGGGACACGGCGTTGGCGGCGAGCAGCATGAGCGCCGTGTCCAGCACGTCCTGGCTGGTCAGCGACGCATGGACCAAGGCGGCCGCCCGGGGATCCCGTTCGGAGACCTGGGCCCGCAGCCGGGCCACGATCGGGATGACGGGGTTGCCGCCGCCCTGCGCCGCGGCTGCGATTCCGGCGGGGTCGAAAGTATCCCCTTGGGCTGCCCCGCGGACCGTGGCGGCGGTGCCGGCCGGGGCCAGCCCGGCCGCCTCCAGCACCTGCACCCAGGCGGTTTCCGCCGTGAGGACGGACTCGACGACGGCGGCGTCGTCCGTTGCCTGCCGGCGGGTCGGATCTGCCGCGACCGGGGAGAGCAGGCCAAAATTTCCGGGCACGGTGTTCACGCCCCCT
>NZ_JAKZGX010000040.1:0-21865 GCF_024539665.1 Arthrobacter sp. STN4 | reverse complement strand
CACGCTCACAACAGGTCGGAACAACCACCGAGAAGGAGGAAACCACACCCGAACTCGGCGCACTCAGCGCCTAAGAAAACCAAGGATCACGCGGCAACCGCGTTACACCACCCATTTGGACTTGACCGCGCCCCTCGGAACCGCCGAATTGACTTCGGTGCAAGATGTCGACCCAGTGGAGAAATTTTCCCGGTGTACGCGTGGAGACAATAATCAGCGGGGGACTCTCATGTTGCCCACTTGCCCTTGTTTTGAACCGCCTGGTTTTATAGGCTGAAACATGGTCCATTGGAGCGCCCGCGAATTGGTGATTGCCGGCGCTCCGATGGAATTTTGGCCTTTGGCGTGCACGCGTTTTACCCGCCTGCTGCAGGCCTGCAACCGCGAACCTGCCAGGCCGTCATCGGGTGGGCTGGCGGACGCGGCATATCCATCCGGCCAGCTGCCATTGTGGCTGGACGGCGTTCCCGGGGGCACTCCTGCGGGCTCGTGCGTTGCAGCAGGGGCGGCCCCAAAAAATGGGAGTCATTCTGGCCCGACGGTCCGAACGTCCGGTCCCGGCATGGGCCGCGGTGTACCGATCCGCGAAGTTCCCGTCCGCCGGCACGGCATCCCCACCCGCAAGTCCATGCACGAACATCTCGGCTGCGCTGGGACTGGGCTGGCATCCAGCGAGGTGCGACCCGGTCCAGCTGCAAGGCAGGATCTGGAAGGAAAGGCAGACAATGTCCACGATTCAATGGGTTTTGACCATTATTGGCATCATCGTCTTGTTGATCATCATTGCAGTGGTGGCCGCCGCCGTGCGCAGGCGGAGCCGTCGTCACGTGGAGGAACAGCGTGAGAGAGACCGGGAGCAGGCTGCCGAGATGCGGATGGAAGCCAAGGAAGCCGAGCTGAACGCACGAGCGGCGCAGGTCGAGGCTGTCCGCACCGAGGCAGAAGCGGACCAGGCACAGATCGACGCCGAACGGCTGAGGATGCAGGCCGAGGAGCGGCGCACCGCGGCCGATGACCAGACTGCACAGTCCGTTGAAGGACGCCGCCGCGCCGATGCCGTTGACCCTGACGTGGACCAGGCAGCGGTGGACTTGCCTACCGCCGGGCCGGACGGCGTGGCTTCTCATGATGTTGACAGCCGCCGCGGAGACGGCCGGCTGCCGGGCCAGGACACCGGGAATCCAGGCTGAGGCAGGGTGGGACGGTTCCTTCCGCACCCCTCCCGGGCGGACTGCCAAGGCTACTCGGGCCTGCACCCTGACGACGGCGGACGCCAGAGCCCCTTCTACATGCTTGGGCAGGGCGCGTAAGCGGCCGAAGGGCTCCGCAGCAAGGAACCGGGGACGGCGGCATCATCCGGCGCGTCGCAGGACGTGGGGCTAGCCAGGCTACGGCCCGGGGCCGGCGCATCACCGCCGCGAAGACCCTCATGCGGTACGACAGCCATACCATTCCGCGGGCCTGGGCGCACGCGGGTTCACCTCGCACGCCAATGCGCACATCCACGCCACCGGACTGGATGCCGCAGGGCGAACCCAGTACATTTGCCAACCCCACATTCGGGACATCCGTGACGGCGAGAAGCACCTCCGGTCACGGGCCTGCGCACGGCGGTTGCCGGCCATGCGCAGGATCGTCTCGCGTGATTTGGAACCCTAATTTGGAACAAGGAGTCGCCGGCCGCCGTCGTGACCCGGCAGCCGGCGTCCGGCCCATCGACCGGGTCCGCCTTCGAGTCGGCGGGGCGGCAAAAATGGCGTGGGATTTCCAACGCCGACGTCAATGGCAACTGGGGTGGCATCGCCGGAAACGAATTCACCGCAAAGGACTTCCGCACCCGGCAGCGCACGGCCGGGGCGGCACCTTCGCCGGCCTGCTCCTTCCGCTCCGGCGCCGCATCCCTCGGGGCCGTGACCGCAGCCGGCCGCGAGGCCGGGGAATGGCTGTAAAACATCCCGGCCAGGGCCGGGGATTCATGGGTGAATCCCCGCGTCATTGGGCCGGTTGAACAGGATTCGTCGCCGCGCCGGACGCCAAAGGGACCGCGCAGTCCTGCCGATCCGGCCCGTCAATACGGCGCCGTAGCGGGGGCTGCGGTCCTGCCGTCAGGGCGCCCGGGAGGGCTCCCTGCCCGGGTCCAACGCTGCCAGGAAGGCCGCGAAGCCGCCGTCGAGGCGTCCGTGCCGCCGGCCGGAGGTGGTGACGCGGCACGAATCCGTGGCAACAACGGCATGGCCCCTGGCGCGTGCCAGGGCTACGAAGTCCCTGTCCTCATGCAGGGCCTGGTCGGCAAAGCCGCCCAGCGCCTCAAACACGTCGGCGCGGAACCCCATGTTGGCCCCATGAACATGCGGATGCCCCTCGCCCAGGTCATGGCAGGCGAACCACTGTGCCAGGGCGTGACGGCCCAGGTCGGCGGCGGCGGGCTCGACTGTGCCGGTCAAAACATCTGCGCCGCCCGTGGCGAACGCATGGTGGCGCACCAGCCACTCGACCGGGACGGTGCTGTCCGCGTCGGTAGTGGCGATCCAAAGTTGCGACGGCGGGACGCGCGCCAGGGCCAGGGCGGCAGCCACGCCGGCGTTCCGTGCGCCGCCAACCCGTCCGGCACATACGGTGCCCACGCGCACCGTGGGGTGGGCCGCCAGGATTTGGGCTGAATGGTCGGTGGTGCTGTCCAGTACCACCGTGAGCGAGGCCAACACCTCGGGGAGCAGACCGGTGAAGCGCTGGATGGCGGAGTTGAGGGCTTCGAGCGTTCGCGGCAGCAACAGGGCCTCGTTCCGCGACGGCACGACGACGGCGATCTCCCGGATGGCCCTCGTCATGGTAGCGCCCGGATGCGGAACGTCTCGAGGACAAAGTCGTCTTCCGAGTAGCTGCCGGCCAAGGCCAGCCGTGGATCTGCCCGCAACAGGCGGTGGACGTCGGCACCGTCCAGCGGCCACCCGGAGATGGGATGGCGCCAGTGGCACGCTGCCAGGACACCGTCCGGCAGCGTCGATGCGGCCACGTGGTCGAGGAGGCGGCCCAGGCCTGTTTCGGAGAAGTAGTAGCCGGTTTCGGAGAGGACGAACAAATCGAAACGTCCCTCCGGCCAGTCCCCGGGAAGGAGCGCCTCCACGATGTCGGCATTCGACAGGGCAGCCGTGCGGCCCCTGGCGGTGGCGACAGCCTCGGGGCTGGCGTCGACGCCCAGAACGTGTGCGCACCGCAGCGCCAGATCGGCCGTCAGCGCCCCTGTTGAGCAGCCAAGTTCAAGGGCGGACTCAAAGCGTTCCCGGGGCAGCACGGCCAACAGGAGCGAGCGCTTCCGTTGTTCATACCAGGAACCGGGAGCCCAGGGTTCGGCGCCGCAGGCGTGGACGGCGTCGAACTGTGTCCGCAGCCAGCCGGGGTAGGCGGGGCCTTCGCGCGTGAAATGCCCTGCCGTGTCGATGAACGTCTCGAAGGGGCGGTGGAAGTGTGAAAGCACGCCCGGGCCGAGCAGGGGTTCGTCGCCGGATGCGGCGGACAGAGGCGCGATTTGGCTGGTGTGGCCCTGGATTGCCGCGGCCTTGGCTGCTTGTTGCTGCCTGGTCAGGTCGAGCCGGCGGAGCGCGGGCCACGGAACCTGCCCGTGGGCCGGAGTGCCCCAGTGCCACAGCCATATCGGGTACTCCAGCAGCAGGCTGTTGGTGGCCCGTGCGGCCCTGGCCGCGGCGGAACCTGCCGCGTCGTGGTCCGTGTGGCCGTCACCTGACCACGGTGCAACGATCAGGGTGCCGTGGCTGCCGGACACGGCGGCGATGATCTCACTTTCCAGTGCCTTTCGTTGTGCGTGGACGCCGCCGTCGGGGATGTCGAGGAAACGGTGCACCGCGGCCGGGGCAACAGCCGCCAGGGCCTTTCGCAGCTCGACGGCGCGGACAGCTGCGAGGTCTTCCGGGGTGTGCGTGGGGGAGTGGGGGTGTGAATTTTCACCCCACGTTGCCACCAGCACCTCGATCGGCACCTGGTGCGCGGCTGCGTGCTGGAGCAGGCCGGCCGCGCCGAGCGTCTCGTCGTCGGGGTGCGCCGCGAGGACCACCAGCTTCGGCACTTCCGCCCAGTCAATGGCCAGCCCCAACATCCGTGCGATGCGCGGACTGCCGAGCCATTCGGACTCGGCAGTCGTGGGCTGGTCGTGCGTGAAGGCTACCATGGCGGGGTTCCCGCCCCCATGGCGGCCAGGATCATGGCCCCGTGCGCGGCGACAGAGCGTTCAGCGTGGTCCTGGCGCATATACAGTTCAAGGTCCGCCACGCGCTGTGCGTGCCCTTGCTCGAACGCCAGGGGTTCCGGGCCCATTCCATGCGCCGCGACGGCCTTGACGGTCTCCGCCGCGCCGACGGCCGCGGCCCGCACCCGGCCCGCGGCGAGGGCGGCGTCGCGCGACGCTTCTCCCATGGGCGCATCCATGCTGTCGGCGAGGCCGGCCGCCGACTGGAATACGGAGCGGGCCGCCCACAGGGCCTGGTCGGCACGGCCCAGGTGCCACAGGGCGATCTGGTCCGGTTTCCGCGAACGGCAATGTTGGAGGAGGCGCCGCGCAAGCGAGGTCGCTGCCCCCTGCCAGACCGCAGCGACGCCGGCTCCGCCCCAGGAAAAGCCGGGCCGTTGGACGTACCAGCCGGGCCTGCCCACGGGAAGTGCACGAACCCCGGTCAATGACAGGCGCCGGCTGGGCACCCGCGGCAGGCCCAGTGCCGTCCATGGCGGGCCCGAGCTCGCCACCCCAGGGTCACGCAGGTCAATGGCGAACAGCCTTGCGCCGTCGTCGGCTTGCGCCGTGATGAGCGCATGGCTGAGGCTGTCCGCGAGTGAGCACCACGGCTTTTCCCCGTCCAGCTGCCACGTGCCCGCATTTTGCCTGGCGAGCAGTTGGGGCCCCGGACCCTGCGCCGCGTATACGCCCCAAGTCCTGCCGTCGGCGTGCAGTTCCGCGCAGCCGGCCTCGGCCAGGATGGCGAGGGCATCCAGGTGCGGCTCGACAATGCGGGCCGCGGTGAGGTCGGCAGCGCCCAGTGTTGCCAACAACTGCCAACGCCCGAGCGTGTTTCCACGCTGGGGCAGTGCTGCGGTGCGGCCCAGGCTGCGGGCCAATTCCAGCATGCGGTCCACGTCCCCCTGGCAGGACAGCGCGGCGGTGTGGCTCGCATCCAGCGCCGCCATGACGGCGGGCGGCGGCGCCGCGCCCGCGTCCAATCGGACGCCCAGGGACGTAGGGGTGTGTGCCTCATGCGGTTCGTTTGGTGCCGGGGTCGGGACAATCACGGGAGCTGCTCCTCATGGTGGAAGTGAATGCTGACGGACAGCCGGTGCGGGCGGTGCCATGGACCTCTGGGGCCGCTACTCTCCGGCTGCCTCCCCTGGAGGCTCAGAGGAGAAGGACTCCCGTTCCCGCCGTGTGGGACCGGCGTTGTCCCCGTCGAGCGGGGCGTCCGTTGAAGGCGCTTCCGCCTCCGGTGGCGGCCCCCACGGCGTCGGATCCGCGGACCCCGCGTCTGTCGCGCCGCCTGGCGGGACCTCGCTTTCGGGGGTGGGCGCGCCGTAGCCCGACTCCTCGGGTGCACGGGGCTGCGTCGGTTCGCTGCCGTTGGTCTCGTCGTTTGTGTTCACTGCCTGCTCCTCGATCGTTGTGGAATCTTGTCTTTTGGTTGTTCGAGCCGGCCACTACTGCGAGGGGCCGGAAGGAAGGGCCCCGCCTTCGTCGCTCCAGTCCTGGCCGAGGTCGTCGTTCAGGGCCGGGTCCGACTCGACGTCCGGGGCATGGTCAATTCCGCGGGGCTGGGGTGCCGTGCCGGACGCCGCGGTGGTCTGCACGGTTGCAGGGCCGCCGGCATTTTCCATTGCCTGATCGGGGCCGGTGAACTTGCCAATCACCCGGGTTCCCAGCTTGGCGGCCCCCTCTTTCAGGGTTTCCCCCACTTGGGTGACGGTGTCCTGCACCTTCTCCGTTTCCCACAGGGAACGGGCAGTGTTTTTAAGGTTGTCAAGGTTTTCGTAACCACGGCGCCCGGCCCTTGTGCCCAGCACATACCCTGTGCCCAGCCCCGCAATGAATGCCAGTTTCACTTTCATGGACAGCTCCTTGCCTTAAATCGTTCAATTGCCGGAAAGTGTCTCCCCGGGGACCTTCGGTTTCACCCCGGCCACACGGACCTGAAAAGCGCCGCCCGGGAGCCTGTGCCCGCCCGCAGGAGTCGCTTCCGCGCGCTGGCAGCGGCTTCCGGGCGTCCTCATCCCAAGTAGCGCCCGCCGGTGACGCCGATGACGGTGCCGGAGACATAGGTGCTGGACGGGTCCGCCAGGTAGACGTAGGCCCCGGCGAGTTCGGCCGGTTGGCCGGCCCGCCCCAACGGCGTGTCGTGCCCGAAGTTCCTGATCTTTTCCACGGGTTGCGTGGGCGGTTGGAGGGGGGTCCAGATGGGCCCCGGGGCGACGGCGTTGACCCGGATGCCCCGTTCACCCAGGGAACCGGCCAAGGAATGGGTGAGGCTGACGATGGCCGCCTTTGTCGCCGCGTAGTCAAGCAGCGTGGACGACGGGTGATAGCCCTGGATTGACGTTGTGTTGATGATCGATGCACCGGGGTGAAGGTGCGCCAGTGCTGCCTTGGCCAGCCACAGGAGTGAATACACGTTGGTTTCAAAAGTCCGCTCCAGTTGGCTTGTTTCCAGGTTTTCCAGGGAATCGACCGACATTTGGAAGCCGGCGTTGTTCACGAGAATGTCGAGTCTGCCGAGGGTTTCCACCGTTTGGGCGACGGCGTCCTGGCAGAATGACTCGTCCCGCAGGTCTCCTGGCAGGGCCAGCGCCCGCTGGCCGGCGTCCTCGACCAGTTGCACGGTTTGCGCGGCGTCGCTGTCTTCCTCTGGAAGGTGGGTGAAGGCGACGTCGGCTCCTTCCCGCGCGTAGGCGATGGCGACGGCCCGCCCGATTCCCGAGTCGGCTCCCGTAATCAGGGCGGCCAGTCCGTCCAGGCGGTGGTTGCCGTGGTAGCTGCCTTCGCCGTGGTCCGGGACAGGGTCCATGGCCCCGGTCCAGCCGGGATAGTCCTGCTGTAGGCCGGGAAAGCGTTCGCTGGCGTAGGCCGTGCGCGGGTCGGTGAGCGGAGCGTGACCACCCGACGCCGGAATGTCACTTGTTGGTGGCAGGGACATGGGGACTCCTTTCACTGGTGGCCCCGGTGGCGCCCGTGCCGGGCCAAATGACGCGCGCCGCCTCGAAGGGGTCGCCGTAGTCCCAGGCCGGGTCTTCACGGTTGGGGCGCAGACGCGGGCCGGAGGAGGTGTGGGAAGGGCTGTCTGGGGATTTCGACATCACGGGATCCTTGATCTTCACGAATTTTCGTGTGCGAGTCGCTGAAAAGCACTCTGCAGCCGGCTGCTCGACCCCCGGCGGAAACCGCCGATAGACCACACTCTAGCGGGGAGCCGCGGCTCCTGCCACCCCCTCCGTGCGACCTTCAGGACGCTTCCGGTGCCTTCGGTCCTTGACCGGGACGCCCGCCCTGGGTCTCGCCGATGGCTGCCAGAACGACTTCGGCCCGGTCCACGTGCCGGGCAAATTCTCGGCGTTGCCAGTCCGCACCGGTGCCGCGCGTAAGGCTGCGGTGGAGCAGGTGCCGGATCCGGGTTCCTTCGCTGCCCGGGCCCAGGGCGGCGGACAGGTGCGACAGCAGGCCCGCGGCGACCTGTGCTGCCGGAACGGGGCGAAAGGAACTGGGGTCCAAAAGTTCGCTGCCGAGTCCGTTCCGTGCGGCCAGCCACATTGCCGCGCGCAGGAGCGCTTCCGGGACCGCCGGCGGCGCGACGTCCGCGCGCCACTGTGCGGCGGCCGTCTCCACGAGTGCCCGTGCGAGGCCGGCGAGCACTTCCGCTGTTGCCACGTCGAGGCATACGTCGGCGACGCGGATTTCCACTGTCGGAAAATGCCGCGACAGCCGGGCGTCAAAGTAGACCATGCCCGGATCCAGCAGTACTCCGGTGTCCAGCAGGCTGTCCACCAGGCGCCCATAGGCGCGTGCGGAGCCGAAGATCGGTGTGGGGCCCGTTGTCGGCCAGCGGTTCCAGACCCTGGAGCGGAAACTCGAATAGCCCGTGTCGTTGCCGTTCCAGTAGGGCGAATTGGCACTCAGGGCCAGTAGGAACGGCAACCATATGCGGATGCGGTCGAGCACGCCCACGCCCTCGTCGTCGGAAGCAACCTCCACATGGATGTGCATCCCGCACGTCAACTGCTCGGCTGCCACGAGCCCGTGCAGGTCCGCCATCCGCCGGTACCGCGGGGTGGTGCGCAGATGCGGGGTGGCTGGCAGCGGGGAGGTGGCCAGGGCGGCAATCCGGGCCCCGCCAGCCTGCGCAGCGGCATCAGCGGCGGCCCGGCCCGCGCGCAGCTGGTCGGCCAGCACCGCCAAGGTCCCGCAGGGGTCCGTGGAGACCTCAAGCTGCTCCAGCTGCAATTCGCCGGTGACGCGTGCCCCCGCGCCGGCGGGCTGCCAATCCCGTTCCGTGGCCGGCATCGTCAGGACAGCAGAGGCCGCGGGCACAGGGCAGCCAGTGAGGGGATCCACGAGGAGAAATTCCTCCTCAACTCCGAACGTGCGCATCGCGGTCCCGCCATTCCCGAAGTATCCGCATGGAACCGCTGAAGTGGTGTGGGGCGGTCAACGGCGTGGCCGGGCCCGTCCTGCTTAGAGGGTAGGCCCGCCATGGTCGCTTGTCCATGCTTTATTGTCCGCGGTGTCCAGTCTTCCCGGACCCTGTCATGTTCGACGCGCAAGCCGGGCCGGACGGTATGCCGACGCCGCCGGACCTGGCGCCCTTCCCCCCGCCATAACGTCTGTTGGTGTGATTGGCCATGAGGCGTTCGAGCCACAGCTTCCGGCTGAAATTCATGGCTGGCTCACAGGGCTGCGCAATGGCGGGTTCCGGGCGTGCCAGGCGGGGCGCCTGGCAGCGTCCGTACCGGCCGGGGAACCGCAGTGTGGTCCAGCCGTGCGGGCAAGGACGAGGCCACGTCGCCCCAGCTGCGGGGCGGCCGCCCGGGGACGGGACCTTCCCCGCGCCGGGTATGGGGCCGCGGTGGTTTTATTCGCGTTGTTCTGGCTCCAGTCCACAACCACCTTCCTGGCCTGCAGCTCGCTGCGCATCCGCGAAATGACCGGTTCGGGGTGGTCCTCTTCCAACGCACGCTGCATTCGGCCAATCCGGCCCAGCCAGGTCAGTGTCGCCAGGTCGTTGACGGGCGGTTACACGTGGGAGTGGTCCATGTGCTTTTGGGTGGTGCGGGGATGCTGGCCGCCGCGTTGCCCAGAGTTTAGACTCGCAGCATGTTGCACGATTCGAATGAACCCTTCCCGCCCCACGTGCTGCGCGAGTACGCCATGCTCGCTGACGGTGAACGGGGGGCGCTTCTTGGCCCGCGCGGCGACGTGGTGTGGATGTGCGCGCCGCGCTGGCACAGCGGAGCGGTGTTCTCGGCCCTGATCGGCGGGCCGGGGGTATTTGGTGTGACTCCCACGGATCTGCACTCCGTCTGGGGCGGCAGTTACGAGGACGGGACGCTCATCTGGAACAGCCGCTGGACCACGAATGCCGGCCAGATCGGATGCCGCGAGGCCCTCATGTACCCGGGCGAGCCAGAGCGGGCCGTCATCCTTCGCCGCATCCGCGGCGTGGCGGGTCCGGCGCGCGTCAGGGTGGTGTTGGACGCCCGTGCCAACTTCGGCCGGCACCGGATGACCCGCCTGTCATTGTCCGAGGGGGTATGGACGGCGCGGTCTGGGGACCTGCGCATCCGCCTCACCGGGGCGGCGGGGGCCCGGATCGACGACGGCGTGTTGTCGATGGAGGTTGATGTTGAGGAAGGCGCGGAACACGACCTGGTGCTGGAAGTGTCCTCGGTGCGCCTTCCACGCACCCCGCCGGATCCGGACGCGTCCTGGATTGCGACCGAGGAAGCCTGGCGGAAGGCCGTCCCGGGCATGGGCAACACCATCGCGCCCGACGATGCGCGCCAGTCATATGCCGTCCTGCGGGGGATGACCGGGGCGGATGGTGCCATGGTGGCCGCGGCGACGATGGGACTGCCTGAGCGGGCCAACGCGAACCGCAACTACGACTACCGCTACGCCTGGATCCGCGACCAGTGCTTCGCCGGCGAGGCCGCGGCCGCCTGTGGCGCCCTTGATTTGTTGGATGATGCTGTACGCTTCGTGACCGGAAGGCTGCTCGCCGACGGCCCCCGGATGAAACCGGCCTACACGGTTGACTGTGGCAGGGTTCCCGATGAAGTCGAACTGGGGCTGCCCGGCTACCCGGGAGGTTCCAGCAAGGTGGGCAACTGGGTCAACAAACAATTCCAGCTTGACGCCTTCGGGGAGTGCCTGCTGCTCTTTGCGGCCGCCGCCGGGCTCGACCGGCTGGAACTGGACCATTGGCGCGCGGTTGAGACGTGCATAGCCGCGATAGAGGAGCGCTGGCGGGAGCCGGACGCCGGGATCTGGGAGCTGGACAACCGGAGGTGGGCGCATTCGCGGCTGATTTGCGTGGCCGGGCTGCGTGCCATCGCGAGGCACGCGCCTGCCGCCCAGGGTTCACAGTGGGCTGTTTTGGCGGACGTGATCGCCGCCGACGTGTCCGAGGATTGTCTCCACCCGACCGGTCGGTGGCAGCGGGCGCCCGGGGATGAGCGGGTGGACGGTTCGTTGCTTATGCCGATTGTTCGCGGGGCCCTGACGCCCGACGACGTCCGCAGCGCGGTGACGCTCTCTGCCATCCATCGCGAGCTGGGCAGGCAGGGGTTCCTGTACCGCTTCAGCCAGGACGCCCGGCCGCTGGCCGACGCCGAGGGCGCGTTTCTGCTGTGTGGTTTCACCATGGCGACCGCGCTGCACCTCCACGGGGAGGAAAAGGAAGCGGTTCGTTGGTTCGAACGGAACCGTGCGGCCTGCGGTTCGCCGGGCCTGTTTACGGAGGAATACGACATCGAGCAGCGCCAGCTGCGCGGCAACTTCCCGCAGGGCTTTGTCCATGCGGCCATGTTGGAAGCCTCCCGGCGCCTTGCCGAACCGGGAGGCGGGCATGCCCCGATCGACATCTGACCAGGCCCGGTCCGGGGGAAGCGGCACCTCTGGGCCGGAATGAGGGGGCGCTTAGGCGACCCGGTATTCCTCCATCGCGCCGGTCCGGACGGCCAGCCCGTTGCCCGGCTCCGTGGAGGGGCGCAGGGCCCCGCCGTGCGGGTCAAGGCAGCCCTCGAAAAACAGGTTTTCGATGCGGACATGGTCATGGAACCATTCCAGGTGCCTGAAGTTGGGGGTGGCTGCCGCGGCATGGACGGTCATGTGCGGGGCACAGTGGCCGGATATTTCCAGGTTGCAGGCAGCCGCGAGCGCCGCAATGCGCAACCACTCGCTGATGCCTCCGCACCGGGAGACGTCGGCCTGCACGCAGTCCAGGGCATCCGCGACACACATGCGCCGGTAGTAGGCAAGGTCCGTGCCGTATTCGCCCGCGGCCACGTCTGCGTCCACGCGTTCGCGGACCTCGCGCAGGCCCGCAAGGTTGTCCGAGGAGACGGGCTCCTCAAACCAGCTGATGTCCAGCTCACGAACCTTGGCCATGATCCGGATGGCCTGTTTTGCCGTGTAGGCGCCGTTGGCGTCGACGAACAATGCCGCATTGGGGCCGATGATGTCGCGGGCCTGGCGCATCCTCTCCACGTCCCGCCCTTCCTCAGTGCCAAACGACTCGCCGATCTTCATCTTGGCCCGGGGGATTCCCTGGCCGTGAACCCAGCCGCCCAGCTGCCCGGCGAGCTGGGCTTCGTTGTATGTGGTGAAACCGCCGCTGCCGTAGACCGCAACCTCGTCCCGCACGGCACCCAGCAGGCGGTGCAACGGCAGGTGGAGCAGCCGGGCCTTCAAGTCCCAGAGCGCGCAGTCGGCCGCTGAGATGGCGTAGGCGGCCATCCCCGGACGCGGGGTGTTGCGTGTTGCCTGCGCCATCGCCTGGGCGGCGCGGCCGACGTCGAGGGCGGGCAGGCCCTGTACCGCAGGGGAGAGGACTTCCCCGACGAGAGCCGAACATGCGGCGGGGCCGTACGTCCACCCCAAGCCTGTCACGCCGCCGGCGCTCGCCTGCACCAGGACCAGGGTGGTGGAGTCCCACGCAAAGGTGCCGTCCCCCTCCGGGGCGTCGGTGGGCACTTTATAGGCTGCGGTTTTCAGTTCCTCGACGGCGGGGTCCGCGTCCATCTCAGCCCTCCTTGTGGGGGAGGGCCTCCTGCAGCTTGGTCTTCACTCCCTCCTTGATGAAGCCCCAGGCGCTGGAGTCGCCCTTGAGGACCGACTTGGCGCTGTCCATCGCCTGCTCCAGCGTGGCGTGTGGCGGGATGGGCGGAATGTCGGGATCGACGTGCACGTCCAGCACGGTGGGCCGGTCTGCCGCAAGGGCCCGTTCCCAGGCCGGTCCGACGTCGTCGGGGCTTTCCACCGTGATGCCCTGCAGCCCGATCAGGTTGGCGAATTCGCCGTACGGCACGTCCGGCAGGGTCTGCGACTCCTCAAAGGCCGGTGCGCCCTCCATGGCGCGCATCTCCCAGGTGACCTGGTTCAGGTCGTCGTTGTGCAGGACCGCCACGATCAGGCGAGGATCGGCCCACTCCTGCCAGTAGTGCTTGATGGTGATCAGCTCCGCCATGCCGTTCATCTGCATGGCGCCGTCACCGGCGAAGGCGACGACGGGGCGCTCCGGGCAGCCAAACTTCGCCCCGATGGCGTACGGCACGGCAGGACCCATGGTGGCCAGCGCGCCGGACAGGGAGCCGCGCATGGCATCGCGGAAGCGCAGCTGGCGGGCGTACCAATTGGCGCTGGAGCCCGAGTCGGCCGTGACGATGGCATTGGACGGCAGCCGCCGCGACAATTCGGAAAACAGCATCATGGGGTTGATGGGATTCGCGGAGACGTTGGCCTCCATGTCCATCGTTTCCCACCAGCGCGCCACGTTGTCCTCGATGGTGGTGCGCCAGGAGGTGTCTTCGCGGGGACGTAGCAGCGGGATCAAGGCTTCCAGCGTCGTTTTGGCGTCCCCGACAATGTTGCGCTCGTACCCGTAGCGGAGGCCAATCATTTTCGGGTCAATGTCGATCTGCACCGCCCTGGCCTGCCCTGGTTTCGGCAGGAACTGGGTGTAGGGGAAGCTGGAGCCGACGGTCAGCAGCGTGTCGCAGTCGCGCATCATTTCGTAGCTGGGCCGCGTGCCGAGCAGTCCGATGGAACCGGTGACGTAGGGAAGTTCGTCGGACAGGACGTCCTTGCCGAGCAGCGCCTTGGCCACGCCGGCGCCCAGCAGGTCCGCCACCTCCATCAGCTCCGCCCCGGCGCCCTTGGCCCCGGTGCCGACCAGCATGGCCACCTTCCTGCCGGCGTTGAGGATGGCGGCCGCCTCCCGGATGCCCGCGGCGTCGGGGGTGATGGTCGGCCACTGCACGCCAAGGCTCGAAGGGACCATCTTAAACTCGTGGGTGGGGGCGGAATAGGGCAGTTCCTGCACGTCGGAGGGAATGATGATCGCCGTCGGCGCCCTTTCGGCCAAGGCGATCCGGACGGCGCGGTCCAGGACGTTGGGCAGCTGTTCGGGGACGGTGACCATTTGGACGTAGTTGTTGGCGACGTCCTTGAACAGGCTCAGCAGGTCCACCTCCTGCTGGTACGCGCCCCCCAAGGCGCTTTGCGCCGTCTGGCCCACGATGGCCACGACGGGCACATGGTCCAGTTTTGCGTCGTACAGGCCGTTGAGAACGTGGATGGCGCCGGGTCCCGAGGTCGCCATGCACACGCCCAGGCGGCCCGTGAACTTCGCGTAGCCCACGGCTTCAAAAGCGGACATCTCCTCGTGCCTGGACTGGACGAACTTGGGTTTGTTCCCTGCCCTGCCAAATGCGGCGAGCGTGCCGTTGATCCCGTCGCCGGGGAACGCGAACACGTGGTCCACCCCCCATTCTCGCAGGCGGTTGAGCAGGAAGTCTGCAACTGTTTGCTTGGCCATGATGGTGTCCTTTCAGTTCGGCAGGTGACCGGTGCCGTTTCGGCTGGCGGCGATTAGCCCCGCCGCCGTGCGGGCGGCGATGGCCATGATGGTCAGGGCCGGGTTGGCGCTGCCCTGCGTGGGAAGCACGCTCCCGTCCACGATGAGCAGGTTCGGCACGGCGAAGCTCACACAGTCGGCGTTGACCACGCCGGCGTCCTGCGTCGCCGCCATGCGGGCGCCGCCGACCAGGTGTGCGTAGCGGTTGATCGTGATGACCTCCTCCGCGCCGGCGGCCGTGAGGATTTCCTCCATGCCGGCCTGCGCCGCGTGCATGAGCGCTGTGTCGTTCTCGCATTGGGAATAGCTGAAGTTCGCCACCGGCATGCCGCGGCGGTCCTTTTCCTCCGAAAGCGTCACCCGGTTCCCGGCCTGGGGCAGGAATTCACACAGGGCGCCCAGGCAGGCCCAGTGCACGTAATCGCTCATGTACTTGCGCAGGTCGGTGCCCCAATGGCCCTGTGCCATGATGTGCTCGGCCCAGGTGATGGGCAGCGGGGAAACCGTCTGGATGGAATACCCCCGCTTGTACGGCCTGGTGGGGTCGGTTTCGTAGAATTCCTCGCTGCTGACCTCCGGCGGCGGCGCCTTCCACATGCGCACCTCCTGCTCGAAGCGGCCTGCGGTCTGGGGCGCCCCTTGGACCATGAGGTACCGCCCCACCTGGTCGAAGTCGTTGCACAACCCGTCGGGGAACCGCTGTGAGGCGGAATTCAGGAGCAGCCTCGGCGTCTCGATGGAGTAGCCGGCGACGGCGACCATGCGGGCCCGCTGGAAATGTTCCGTGCCGCGGTGCTCGTAGTGGACCCCTGTGGCCCGGCCGGTGCGCCCGTCAACGGCGACGCGCGTGACCATGGTGTCGGCCCGGACCTCGGCTCCGTGGGCCAGGGCGTCCGGGATGTGGGTGATCAGCGGGGAAGCCTTGGCGTTGACCTTGCACCCCTGGAGGCAGAAGCCGCGGTAAATGCAGTGCGGCCGGTTCCCGAAGCGGCCGTTGGCGATGGCCACCGGCCCCACCTTCGCTGTGACCCCTGCCTTCAAGGCCCCGCGCAGGAACAACTCGCCGTTGCCGGAGACCGGATGTGGCCGGTGCGGGTAGCCGTGCGGATCCCCCCACGGCCAGTGTTCCCCGGCCACGGGCAGTTCCCCTTCAATGTCCTCGTAGTAGGGCCGGAGGTCTTCATAGCGCAGGGGCCAGTCGGCCCCCACGCCGTCCGCCGAGAGCGTGTGGAAGTCGCTGGGATGGAACCGCGGGACGTAGCCGGCGAAGTGGACCATGGAACCGCCCACGCCACGCCCTGAGTTGTTTGAGCCCAGCGGCACCGGGTCCGCACCGGAGATGACGCGCGGCTCCGTCCAGTACAGATCGTGGGAACCGGCCTCGTCGCTGACCCAGTCCCTCTCCGGGTCCCAAAACGGGCCGGCCTCCAGGACCAGCACACGCCACCCGGCCCGGGCCAGGCGCTGCAGCAGGGTGGCACCGCCGGCCCCGGCCCCCACGATGACCAGGTCCACTTCGTCGCCGTCGTCAAACCGTCGCATGCCGTCGCGCAGGCCCGGGTCGATGCCGGGGCGGGCGGGCAACAGCCAGGCGGACCCGTTGCGCTCCCTGACCCCCGTCATGATTGCCTCCGCAACGGGTCTTGGCGGGGCCGTGCATCAGCCACTTCGGTCGGCTCCCGGGCGTCCAGGCCAAGGTTTTTGTAACCGCGTGGATAGGCTGGGCCGGTGAAGCCAATCTCGTCCCACGCCCATGGATGTGAATAGAAGGCGGTGCAGCCGTAGCGTGTCCACAGGCTCCAGACATGGGACGCCGGCCATTCGTGCCAGTTGTCCTTCCCGAGATTTTGGACGCTTTGCAGGACCCGGTGCTGCTCGTGCCAACCGGCGCGCGCAAACGTGCTGCCGCAACGCAGCCGGGCGTCGTCGTCCAGCCAGGCCAGGGAGATTTTCCAGGCCCGGCCGTCCTCCGGCATCCCCTGGTAGTGCCAGCCGTCCGTGGCAGCCTCGGCGAGGCGGGCGTCCACCATTTGCACAATTGGAATGCGCGGTTCCTCTTTCTGGCCCAGCAGTTGGTTGAACAGCGCGTCCGCGGCGGCCTCTTCGGCCGGCGTCAGGTAGCGCATGTGTGGCTGGTTGCCCAGGCGCTGCATCACAACCGACTCCGTGGCAGGATCCCAGTTCCCGGACAGCTCCGCGGAGTGCAGTCCCGGGAACCGTCGCCCGCCGTCACGCTCTGTGAGGGGCAGCGCCTTGGAGCCCCCTGTCGCGGGGGCGCTCACCGTTCCCGCCTCAGGATGCCCGCCAGCAGCCCCATCGCCCCGACCATCGTGACCAGCAGCGGGGCGAGCAGCGGCGGACCCATCTCCATGTTGTAGCGCAGGTTGCCGAAGCCGCCTGGCTTCTCCGCAATGCCACGGGCGTGCAGCCAAGTGCCCTGGAGCCCGTTGGCCACAATCAGTGCGGACGCCACCGGCAGGGCCGTCTTCGCCATGCGCCGGCTGAAGAACCCTGCCACCCCGGCCGCCGCACCCACGGGGCCGAGGACAACGGGAGCCCACATCCAAGGGTCGCCGAAGCTGGCCTTGTCGTGCTCGAAAAAGATCTCCGCCGCCGTGACCAGCGATCCGACGGCGGTCACCGCGGACAGGGACCGCTCGAACCGGCCGGTTTCGATGTTGCGCACCATCCGGTCGATGCCGACCAATGCTTCGGCAACCAGTTCGGGTGATTTCTCGTGCCGGCTAAAAGGGGCGGTCATTGTGGCTCTCCTGTCAGTACCTTGTGCGTGGGTTGGGCGGGTTCCTGCGGCCCGCAGCGGACCGTTCATCTGTTCTCCAGCAGGGCGAAGGACCCGGCGATTACGGCGTCCCTCCGTGCGGGGCGGCGCAGGCGCCGGGATCCGGCGGCGAGGGCCACCATGGTGGCGCAGTGTGCGGCGTCGACGAGTGAAAACACCCGGTGCAGTCCGTGCGGGGCGGCCAGCCGGTCAGCGCCGGCCAGCAGCGCGGCCTGGGCCACGTGCCGGGCACCCAGGACCCGCACAATGGTGACGGCTCCCTTGGGAGGGGGGCCTCCTGACAGCACCCGGTAGACGCCCGACGGCCAAATCAGCTCGCACGCGCCATAGCAGGCGCGCACGAGCTCCAGCGTCCTCATCGCAACAGCCGCCGCACCAGTGCCAGTGCCGCGGCGGCACCAACGAGTGCCGTCCCGGACACCAGCAGCCCGTGATGCTGGGAGGCCCACAACTGGCTGCTGGCGGGGGCTGACCTGTCGTCAAAAGCGCCGTGCGCGCCGAAGTCGCGTTCGACGTCGGCCGGTTCCCACAGGTTGGCCGGCTGGTCCGCCGGCTTCGCCTCATCGGTCTGTTGTGATTCATAGCCTGTGCGGGCCAGGTACCGGTCCAGTACGGCCGGGACGATGGCGTTGGCGGCGAGGACCTTCATGGTGCTGCCGCCCACCCAGTATTCGCGCCGCCTGGGATGGTCGGCCGCGTAGATCACGGCCCTGGCGGCCACCTCGGGCTGATAGATGGGCGGCACCGGCTGGGCCTTGCGTGGGAGCCGGGACAACACCCAGGAGAACTGGGGCGTGTTGACGGCCGGCATTTGGACCATGGTGGTGTGGATTCCGCTGCGGTCGTGAAGCAGTTCGCACCGCAGGGCCTCGTTGAATCCCTGGATGGCGTGCTTGGCGCCGCAGTAGGCGCTCTGCAGCGGGATGCCCCGGTAGGCCAGCGCGGAGCCCACCTGGACGATCGTTCCGCGGTTCCGGGGGACCATGCATCGCAGGGCGGCCATGGTGCCGTAGACGTAGCCCAAGTAGGAGACTTCGGTGACGCGCTTGAATTCGTCAGGGCTGATCTCCGTGAACGGTGCGAAGACGGACGTAAAGGCGACATTGACCCACACGTCGACGGGGCCGAGCTCTGCCTCAATGCGCGTGGCAGCTGCGTCCACTTCGTCGGCGACGGACACGTCCACTTCCAGGGGAAGCGGCGTCCCCCCGGCAGCGGCCACCTCTGCCGCCGCGGCCGTGAGCCCGGCTGTTCCGCGGGCCAGGAGCGCCACCTTGGCCCCCGTGCGGGCGAAGGCGACAGCGGTGGCCCGTCCGATCCCGCCGCTGGACCCGGTGACGACGACGACGCGCCCGGGAGGGCGGGCATCGGCGGCCGCTGTCGATGGGGCAGGGGAGGCAGATGCGCCGTGGTTGTTGGTTGCAGGTTCCGTGGAAGTGGTCATGGGACATCCTTCGGCAAGATCGCGGCGGTTTCCGGCCGGCGTTGCTTGCCGGCGATGTGGGGTGCCACGGTTGTGAACATGCGCCGCCAACCCTTTCAGGGGTGCTCGCGGCGGGCCTGGCGTATGACCTCAACTACTCTTGACGCTAGCGCTGACGCCGGTCCTTGTCCACAGCGGGTGGCCGGAGCGGCCAATGTCTGCGGGGCCGGGTTCGGATGCACGGCGGCCCTGGTGGTTGGCCTTTCCGGCCCCTGCGCATGCCGTCCGGGTGGCCACCGCCCCGGCCCGTGGACCCTGGCCGGGGCGGCACGGCGATCATGGGTTGCCCCCACCGTCGGGCGGTCCCTTCGTGTCAGCCGGCGGGGCTCGTCCATCACCTCAATCACCACAGCGTGTATCAACGCGGCGCGGACCCGTCGTTCCGGTCCTAACAGGCCCGTTTGCCTGCGGCGGGCCTGCTGGACGTGGAAGACAAAGCCACACTGGACCGGCGTTGACGTCCCTCCGGTGGATAGGCAAGTCATTGCGGATGGACGCGAATGGGAATAGCGTTGGAAGTCAGCCGCCATGGCGGCCAGGGGATGCGGGTTAGCACTGCCGGATGAATTCCAAGGCATGTACACCGCAGGTGGTCCGCATTCCATCAAACCCGGGAAGCAGCCCCGGCCATCACATCGACGCTGCCCGGCCCCGAGGTCGGAGCGGTCCTTGACAGTCCGGACCTCCGGGGCCGGCGCGGACGTAAAGGAGGTGGAAAAATGGTTGGGTTGATAGTGCTGCTCCTTGTCATTTGGGCAATCATTGCCATTCTCGGATTCACGTTGAAGGGCCTGATCTGGCTGGCAATCATCGGCATAGTGCTGTTCATCATCACCGGCGCCGTTGGTTGGACGCGCAGAAGCGCCCTGCACCGCTAGGACCATCGGCTCCACCTGAAGGGTGGACGGTCGCGGAAGGGAAGGGCTGGGGACGCCACCGGGTCAATCGTTCGTGCGTGTTCACGGTACCGGCCCGCGCCGGGCGCGGCGCCCTGAAGTTGCGCCGTGCCCGCGCAGCCCAACTGCTGCAGCCTGTACTTGGTCGTGGGGGCCAAGCATGTGGAAATGCGTGCCTGGGGAGGGCATATTCGCGAAGCGCAAGGTGAGGAGAGAAGTCTGATGTCGCACGAGTTGGATGGCAAGACCATTGTGTTTCTGGCCGCTGCCTCGGGTGTCGAACAAATCGAACTCGTGACGCCATGGGAGGCGGTCACCGCCGCCGGGGGCACACCCGTCCTGGTGTCGGACGTCCCCGGCGAGATGCAGGCATTCCACCACGATACCGAACCGGGGGACACGTTCCCCATCGACAAGACTGTTCAGGAAATCCCGGTGGAACGCTGTGCCGCCCTGGTACTGCCGGGCGGAACCACCAACCCTGACAAGCTCAGGCTCAGTCCGGAGGCTGTGGAATTCGTGGCGGCGGTCGTCGGGGCCGGAAAACCTGTCGCGGCCATCTGCCACGGTCCGTGGATGCTGGTGGAGGCTGATGTCCTTGCCGGCAAGACACTCACCAGCTGGCCGAGCCTGCGCACCGACATCCGCAATGCCGGCGGAACATGGATCGACGAGCCGGTGCATGTCTGCATTGAACATGGCTGGCCACTGGTGACCAGCCGCAGGCCCGATGACCTGCCGGCCTTTGTGACGGCGATGGTGACCGCGTTCACGTAGGTGTTTTGCCGCCCTGCCCTGACGGGACCGCCTGACGGGACCGGGGCGTGCTCGGCGGTGCAGCCACGGATGGACCGGCTGCCGTAGGGAAGCTTCCACTGGATGTCATCGTCGGGCCGGGCGGCTCGTTGTTCCTTGTCGGGCACGAGATCCAAATTGATGCCGCCGCCGGCTTACCGCATGACTTGACGACGGCCCTGGCCCAGGTCGGCCTGACCGGAACCACGGAGCTGATGGGGGACGCGGCGGGCCCGTTACTTTGGCCGGCTGGGTGACAGGCACGGTTGTAAGACGCCCTTCATCCTGGCCTCGGCCATCTACCTGGCCGGAGCATGCCAGATATTTCGCGTTGGCCGATGGCCCATGGGCGCGAGGATGAAACCGGGAGAATGGTTGGGAAGATCGAGTCGGACATCCGCACCTCCGACGGCGAACCTGCGGAGGTGGGCGAATCGGCGGCTCTGCAAGTATCCCCGCTTCCAGGCATTCCGTTCCGTGAGGTGACCTGGTCGTTCTGCTACAACGCAATTTTCTTCTCCGGGGCTCCAGTGTTGCGATGGTTCCACGGCGTATCGCCCAGCGGCATCACCTTTTATTCGTCCCCCCGCGGCGTGGGGCCTGGCGATCTCCGATTTCTTCGCCATCGGACAGACCGCCGGTGCCATTGTCCCTGTTCTTTATGACTCCATGAGTGGCGGTGGATTGAGCCGCTGGCCGCCGGTGACCCCCTCGGGGTGCTGTCTTGGCCGTCGGGGGAGGGGTCGCATTGATCTTCTGGGAGAAATCGGAAGGGGGCGGTAGCTTGCACCAATGGCCCCACCCTCTCCAAGGCCAAGGCGGCAGCGCAGAGTCCCGGGAAGCCCGGATCTGACGGCGAGACCATATAAGCAGTGTCCGTTTGGCCGGAACCGGAAACAAGGTGCCCGATCATTTCAAGGGTGATTGCGGTGGCCAGGACCGGGCGCAAGGTGAACCCGGCGCGGACCGCCTGGACAGGAGCCGTTACAGGGGACGCGCCAGCAGGAATCCACACCTGCAGCGCAGGATCCTCACGTCGCCCATGACACTGGAGCCCCTGGCCACGGATGCTTCCCGGGCGGTGTGCTCTCCATCCTGCTGCATGACTTCCCCGCAATGGATGTATTCGTGTCCGAAGTGCAGCACGCCGGGCCCCGCGGGCTCCATGCCAAGAAGGCCAGCTACCCGCCTGACCGTGGCAACGTGGGCGTAGAAGCCGTCACACATGGCGCAGGCGTACTCGACTTCCACAAGGTCCCGGTTCGCCGGCGACAGGGGTCCGATGGACTCAACCACAAGGTGCTCGTCCGTGTCGCAGTATGAACACCAAGGACTCGCATCGGGGCCTTCCGTGCTGCCGGAACGTTCGTCCGCCGCGGGGGCGATCGTCATGGCTGCCTCTTTGAGGGCCCACAACTTGAGAGGGAATAAGGTGGTGAAGCGCTCCGCCTTCGCCCCGATTCAAGTCTCGGGAGAGGCCGCAGGATGGCGCCACGTTCATCGAGCAATGGATCTTCTGCAATCATCATCGGAAGCCTAACCGTGGAAGCAAAGCATGGAGGGTTGAACCTCCACCGTCTGCTTAGGCGGCCAGCGCCCGTGCTGGCAACTACATTTTAGCGTGGGCTGTTTTCTCCGTCCATGCCTCGACGAGACTCATGAAAAGTGCTCGCGTAATGGGGTGCGTGCCTCATTTGGGAAGTGCTCGCGAAATCTCTGGTGCATGTTCGGGTGCTTTGGTGTGCTGGAGGGATGGGCTACAGGGTGTCGTTGT
>NZ_JAKZGX010000039.1:0-23751 GCF_024539665.1 Arthrobacter sp. STN4 | reverse complement strand
ACAACGACACCCTGTAGCCCATCCCTCCAGCACACCAAAGCACCCGAACATGCACCAGAGATTTCGCGAGCACTTCCCAAATGAGGCACGCACCCCATTACGCGAGCACTTTTCATGAGTCTCGTCGGGCTATTCAGTTAAACCCCCGGCGAGGGTAGCCTCAAGCCATGGTGCTTATTGCTGTGGCCGGCGGGACCGGGCATGCAGGCAGGGCCGTGGCGGCCGACGCTG
This sequence comes from Arthrobacter sp. STN4, assembly GCF_024539665.1. Classification (NCBI taxonomy): domain Bacteria; kingdom Bacillati; phylum Actinomycetota; class Actinomycetes; order Micrococcales; family Micrococcaceae; genus Arthrobacter; species Arthrobacter sp. STN4. Next base: position 23,520 of record NZ_JAKZGX010000039.1, on the reverse strand, counting down.
CCGGCCGCGGTCTCAAGGTCCGGTCGGTGAGCCGGCACGTTCCAGAAACGGCGGGCCCCGGGCGCGTGGCCGGCGTCGAGCATGTGGCGGCCGATTTCCGAACCGGTGACGGCGTCGCGGAGGCGCTGGCCGGCGTCGACCTTCTCGTGGAAACCCTTGACGCGCGCACCGGGCCGTCCCTGAAGGCGCTTCCTGCAACCACGGTGGCTGTCCTGGCGGCGGCGCAGAGGGCCCAGGTGTCGCGCTGTGTGCTGCTCACAATAGTCAACGCGGCGCAGTCGTCCATGGGCTATTACCAGGTCCAGGCAGCCAGGGCACGTAGTTACGAGGCGTCGGGAATGCCGACCACGGTGGTCTACGCGACGCAGTTCCACGATCTCGTGGCGGGCATCTTTTCGGCAGGTTCCCGTGTGGGGATCATCCCGACATTTTCAGGTGTGTCGTTCCAATCGATAGCGACGGCGGACGTGGCGCGAGTGCTCGTGGACGAGGCCGTGGCCGGCCTGGGGACGGGCGCGGAGGTGCACCGCTCCATTAAGGCCGGGGGACCGTCAGTGTGGCCCATGAAAAGCATGGGCGAGCAATGGAAATCAGCGACGGGTCGCCGCGGCGTGGTGGCATCCATGCCGCTGCCGGGTTCGTTCGGCACGTTTTTGAGGGCGGGCAAAAACCTGGTGCCGGATGCCGCCGTCGGACGCCTTGAGTTCAACGACTGGCTGGCCGCCGGTCCCCGTGGTTGAACCTCTTGAAACCCGTGGTTGGACCCTAAGCCGTTTTCGCCGCAAACAGTTCCAGGGCGATGTTGTCCGGGTCGCGGAATTCGACGATGAGGCCGCTACCGATGTCCTTGATGCCGCCATGCCCGACGCCGATTCCGTCCAGCAACGTGACGGCCGCTTCAAGGGCCGCAGGGGAGTCCACGGCAAGGCTGAGATGGTCCAAGCCGGTTCGGTCTTCGCTGAACACATCGCTCGCCACCGGCCGGAGCCCGAGGAGTGTGTAGCCGAGGTTGTAAATGACACCGCCGTAGAGGAAACCATACTTTGCCTGTTCCTCGGATGGAGTGCCGGCCGGCATTTCAATGGCGACGGGCCAATTGAATATTCCTTCATAGAATCTACGGGACCGCTCAATGTCGGTGACCGTCAGGCGGATGTGGTTGACGGAGCTGGTATGTATGGGCATGTCTGCATCGTCCCACCGCGGCGCGATTCCCACCAGACGCAATGTTGAAGCGCGGGCACCTTTGGGGATTGCGACGGACGCGACCCGCTTGAGGCGCCGCGGTTTGGATTCTGCGACGGTGAGGGCTTAACCTAGAAACGCTGACGGTTCTACAGCCGTCACGGGGCTATGGCGCAGTTGGTAGCGCGCCTCGTTCGCATCGAGGAGGTCAGGAGTTCGAATCTCCTTAGCTCCACCCCGAAAGCCCTCTGACCTGCGGAAACGTTGGGTCGGAGGGCTTTGTGTTTGCCCCGAAACTGCGCATTTGAAATCGGTCCCGTTTGCCTGTTCGGCATCTGATCGCGGAGAGCTTCGCGGGGCCGCCGGCCGTGGATTCGCGGCGAGGCGCCGAGCAATTAGTGGTGTGTCTCCTGAATAGCTTATGAGTGGTGGTTTGAACTGGTCTTAAGTCGAGACCGGCTGCTGCGTTGTCCGAGACTGAGCGTGCTGTGTTGGAGGCCTTGTCCAAGTCCCGGCTTGCCGCCCGTCGGGAGGTGCAGCGGGCGCAGGTGTTGCTGATGGCAGCCGATGGTTTTGCCAACGAGTGGATCTCCAGGGTGGTCGGGTGAACCCGGGCACGGTGCGTGTTTGGCGGAATCGGTTTGCCAGTTACCGGTTGAAGAAGCTCGGCGCTGTGGCGGCGGGGCGGGGCAGGAAGCCGGTGATTTCGGAGTTGAAGATCAACGGGACCGTTGAGTTGACAAGGTTTTCCAAACCGGAGGGTGCCACGCAATGGTCGGTGGGGTCGAGGGCGGCACGGTCCGGGGTGTCTCCGGCTCAGGTGCAACGGATCTGGGCGGCACGGGGGTTGAAGCCCCACCTGGTGGAGACGTTCAAGCTCTCCGAGGACCCGCATTTCGATGAGAAACTCATCAATGTGTGCGGGCTGTATCTGGACCCGCCGGAGAATGCGATCGTGTTGTGCCTGGAAGGGAATACCTCGATCCAGGCCATGGATCACAACCAGCCGTCGCTGCTGATGCAGAAGGGCCGCGGGGAAACCATGACCCACGACTACAAACGCAACGGCACCACCACTTTGTTCGCTGCCTTGGAAGTCGCGACGGGGAAAGTGATCGGCTCTTGCATTGCCAAGCACCGCCACGAGGAATTTCCTGGGTTCTTGAAGACCATCGAGAAAGAAGTCCCCAACCGCCTGGAAATCCACCTGATTCTGGACAATTACGCCACCCACAAACATCCCGAGGTGAAGCCCTGGCTCGACAAACATCCCCGGTTCCACCTGCATTTCACCCCAACGTCCTCGTCCTGGCTGAACCTGGTCGAGCGCACGTTCAGGGACCTGACCGACTGGCCCTTGCGCCGGGCGTTTTCCACTCAGTCCCGGACTTTATCGAGACAATCGAGGACTACATCCGGCCCAACAACGAACACCCCAAGTGTCAGCGGCCATGAGAATGTGCCCATTGATGGCCAACAGGAGGACCACTATTCGGTGGCCGCCAGTGGACACGGGTCTCGTCGTTCCGGCGCTAAGAGTTTCTCTTTTCATTGCCCGCGAGGCAGTACGAAAGACCATCTTCCCCATGCAGCCGCGGCATCTCCCCGCAACAGCGTACAGATTCCCGCCGGCAGTCTTCCGTTCCCTGCATTCCCACGCCAATAGCCCTGGCCCGGCGTTCAGCAAGTGCAGGCAGCCATCACAGTGACGGCTGCCAAGCGACGATGCCACGCTGGCGGCACGGGCGAAATGAACACCCTTCCACCTGTCATTTGACCGTGGATACAAGAGCAATGCGTCTGGCCGCCAGCGGGCACAGCTCGTGGCCATACAGTCCGTGTTTGCCGAAATCCTATTGGCCGCCGGTGGGCATCTTCTCGTGGCCGCTAACACCCAAGCCCCTGGTCTGGACCGCGACCGCGGAATTTGTCCTAGAAAAGTCGCCCGCGGCCGCGTCGCACTCCAAAACATCAAACAATCATCAGCTAAATCCGAGAAACTGCACTCGTTGGGCCTGTTCTTGGAATTATTCGCCACGCGTTTACCCCGCCGAAACGATCAACGACAACCGCTAGTAGATTGCTGTGGATGACTTGCAATATGCTCAAAATCCGCGGAATCCCAATGATTTACCAACCATCCACGACTGCCTGAAAGTACCCTCCCATGAGAGGAGGGGCGGAAACCGGCTACTGTCGCGGCCTGACGGCTGGCGGTGGATGCTCGTGTCGTCGGCAGTGCCAGCCGTAATGATTCTCATGGTCCGTGCCACCATCCCTGAAGCCACGCATTGTCACGTCGGCAAGGGTCGCCATGATGAGGCCTTGACCGTCCTGAGGAAAACCCTTGGAGAGGGCATAAACGTGGAGGGCATCACCGCCCACGATCCCAGCGTCGCTAAACTCTGCACGGTCAAGGCCTTCAAGAATGCACTTACCGGCGGCTACCTGAACCGTGCCATTTTTATCTCCATCGTCTGGACCTGCACAATAACGGCGCTTTTTCGATCTAAGCCTTTGGGTCGCAGATGCTGGGCCTGTTCCGTCTCGATTCCGGGGACGTAGCAAATATCGGTTGACAGGCTGATCAACCTCTTCTTTCTGGTTGGCAACGTCGTGTCCCTCTTCGTCGTCGACAAGACAGGGCGCCGCCCCGTCCTGGTCTGGGGTTTCGACCTCCCTGGAGTCGGGCTGCTGTTCCAGGCCTTCCGGTCCGGGCCACCGCAGTCGGGATGTGCACAGGTACCAGCCGCATCGGCGCAGCCATCGGCACCTTCGCCACAGGTCTCGCCCTGGCGCACCTCGGGCTTTCCGGCACCATGTGGATCGCGGCCGGTATCGCCTTGCTCAGCGGGTGTGTCAGCTTCTTCATGGCTCCGGAGACAAACTGCAAAAACCTCGAAGATGCCGCTTCGCTCCTTGCCTGGGGCAGCCAGGCGTCCCAACCCATTGGGGAAAGGATCCGTCGTGGTGGTGCCGGACTCCCTGTACAACTGCCCGACTGGATGGGGACAGGTTCACCGTGGACCAGGTGACTCCACGGCGTCAGTTAGCTCGTTCGCGGCTGCTCGCAGTGCAAGCGTGGCCCGGTGCTTCCATGCATTGGAGCTGCAGCGGGTTTCCGGTCCGGCCACGGTCAGGGAGCAAATAACCTCGCCACCGGCAAACACCGGCTGCGCCATGGCGATGGCACCAGGGTTCAGTTCCCCGTGCGAAGTGGCCTGCCCGTCCTGACGTATCCGGGCAAGTTGCTGGGCCAGGTCGTGGCGTGAGAGTGTCTTCTCGGTGTAGCGGGCCATCCGGTCGCCCATCACTTTGGCAATGACCTGTTCTGGTGCGTACGCCAGCAGGACGCGCTGCCCTGCACCCGCGTGGAGCGGGAGCAACTGATTGATCTGGAATGAATATCGCAGCTGGTGTGGCGAAACAACTTGGCGCAGGCAGATGGCGTTCAGACCGGAGCGCACGGTCATGACAGCGGTCTCCGACGTGCCTTCCACGATTGATTCCAGGACGGTGACGCCCAGCTCGGCGAGCTTGGTATGGGTCAGGTGCTGGCCGGAGAGTTCCAGCAGCCTCCAGCCAGCCGTGTAAGAACCGTGATGTTCCTCGATCAGCGATAATTTGCGCAGCGATTTTGCATAGCGATAAACGGTGCTGGCGGGGACACCGACCTCGTCTGCGATTTCGGCAATGCTTACTTCACCACGGGAGGCGATGCACATCATGATGGCCAGGCCCCGTTCAAAGGACGTCTGCGCCCCGGGCTGGTTACGCGTCATTCCCACAGGTTAGCCGATGTACGCGATGTCGTGGCGAGGAAAGCATTCTCACCCAGTGTCATAGGGGTGATTCTCATGGAATGAAAAAACGTCATTGCCGTGGGGCATGGCTGTTCGTAGGCTCTTGAGGCATTGGAGGTCTGTGATGCGGGGCACATTGTGGTGCTGTCAGCGTCCCAGGGAAGGAACCAAGGCAACGCCCGCCCGCGTCACACGTGAATTATGAAATGGAGATCTCATGTCACAGATTGCAGCCAAGAAGAAGTTTTTTCGACCCACATTCCTCATGCTGGTGCCCTTGGCCGTAATGCTTGCCGGTTGTGGGGGAACGTCCAGCGCGGAGAATGCACCTACGTCAAATGGCGCCGCGCCCCTTCACAGCATGCTCCCGAAGAACATCCAGGACAGCGGCACCATCAACATCGCCAGCAACGTCGAGTACCCGCCGTTCGAAACTTTCGACACAGACGGCAAGACCGTTATCGGTATCGACCGTGAGATTGCAGATGCGTTGGAGAAAAAGCTCGGCGTCACCATCAAGTTCAATAACATCTCCTTTGATGCCATCATTCCCGGCCTCAGCTCAGGCCGGTATGACATGGCCATGTCCGCCATGTCGGACACCCTTGAACGGGAAAAGCAGGTGGATTTCGTCGACTATTTCATGGCTGGCGCAGGGATCCTGCGAACCATGGACAACCCTCACAAGGTCTCCACGCTGGATGACCTGTGTGGCATGAAGGTCGGCATCGTGAAGGGGACGACGGAGACGGAGGACGCCGACGCCCAGTCCAAGAAATGCCAGGCCACCGGCAAGCCGGCGCTGGATGTGACAATCTTCCCCGGCCAGAACCAGACCATCCTGGCCATCCAAACCGGTCGGGTCGACGTCGTCCTCCTCGACTCCACCTCAGGGTCCTCCGTGGCCAAGGACTCCGGTGGCAAGCTCGAAATGCTCAAGCCCTACCAGGCGGGGCCGTTTGGCATCGTGTTCCCCAAGGGGGCCACTCAGTTGGAGAAGGCAATCCAGCAGGGCATGACCGACATTCACAAAGACGGCACCTATAAGGACATTCTTAAGAAATACGGGCAGGAGCAGGGTGCCGTCGAAGAGTTCACCATCAACAAGGCCACTTCATGAGCGCCGGCGTTACGGACGCCCCCGCCAGCCCGGCAACCGTGGTCCCCACCCGGCACACCGGACGGACGGTTGCCGCGGTGGCGGTGCTCCTCGTTGTGGCCTGGCTGCTTTACTCAATGGCCACGAACCAACGTTTTGAATGGGGTGTGGTGGCCGAATACCTATTCGCCGCCCCGATCCTCATGGGCGTGTTAAACACCATGATCCTGACGGTGCTGGCCATGGCCATCGGCATTCTTTTGGGCATCGTCATTGCCGTGGGAAGGCTCTCGGACAATGTCATTGTCTCCAAGGCGGCCTGGTTCTACGCCTGGTTTTTCCGGGGCACGCCGCTGCTGGTGCAACTGCTTTTCTGGTTCTTCCTGTCGGCCCTGGTGCCTCGGATCGCAGTGGGAGTGCCGTTCGGCCCGGAGCTGTTCTCACTCAACACCAACGACCTCATCACCCCTTTCATGGCGGCAATGCTGGGCCTGGGGCTTAACGAGGCGGCCTACATGAGTGAGATTGTCCGGTCCGGCATCTCCTCGGTGACGCCCGGGCAAACCGAGGCGGCGAAGTCGATCGGCATGACACGGCTGCAGACCATGCGCCGGGTTGTGCTGCCGCAGGCCATGCGCATCATCATCCCGCCGACCGGAAATGAGGTCATCGGCATGCTCAAGCAGACGTCCCTGGTGCTGGTGATCGGCTACTCGGAACTGCTGACCTCGGCGTCCCTGATTTACGCGCGCACCTACCAGACCATTCCTCTCCTGATCGTGGCAGCCATCTGGTACTTGTTCATCACGGCCATTCTCTCGGTGGCCCAGTACTACCTGGAAAAGCGGTACGGCCGCGGCTTCAGCCCTCTGAGCACCATCCGTACGGACAACGTGGAGCCCCTTCCGGCTCCGGAAGGCAAGGAGGTGCGGCAATGACCGAACCCATGCTCAGGGCAACTTCGGTGGGCAAGTCCTTTGGGGCTGTCCAGGTGTTGCGGGACGTGAACCTGACCGTGGAAAGCGGCGAGGTGGCCTGCCTGATCGGCCCCTCCGGCTCGGGCAAGAGCACATTCCTGCGTTGTATCAACCACTTGGAAAAAATTGACGGCGGCGAAATGTGGGTCGACGGTGAACGAGTCGGCTACCGGCGCGTGGGCAACAAGCTCCACGAGCTCCGGGAACGGGAAGTAGCGCGGCGGCGTGCCTCGATAGGCATGGTGTTCCAGCAATTCAATCTGTTCCCGCACCGGACGGCCCTGGAAAACGTGACGGAAGGGCCCATCATTGTTCAGGGCGTAAACCGGGCAGAGGCCGCCGACCGGGGCCGACGTCTGCTTGAGCGGGTAGGGCTGGGTACGAAGGTCCACAACTACCCCAGCCAGCTCAGCGGCGGGCAGCAACAGCGTGTTGCAATTGCACGGGCACTGGCCATGAACCCATCGCTCATGCTCTTTGACGAGCCAACCTCCGCGCTCGATCCGGAACTGGTCGGAGAGGTCCTTGATGTCATGAGGGACCTCGCCAAAAGTGGCATGACCATGGTGGTGGTGACGCACGAGATGGGGTTTGCCCGGGAGGTCGCGGACACCGTGCATTTCATGTCCGACGGCGTCCTGGTCGAGAGCGGACCGCCCGCCCGAGTGCTGTCCAGACCCGAGCACGCCAGGACCCAGAGCTTCTTGGCGAAGGTCCTGTGAACGGGGTCGTGGCAGTTGATGCTGCCAAAGCCGTTCGGGAACTTCAGGAGACCCTCGGGGACTCGGTCCTACTTGATGCCGCCACGCGTTCCTCACGCGGGCACGACCGCTCCCACCACCCTTGGGAGATGCCGGAGGCCGTGGTCGCCTGCAACTCCACCCATGACGTCTCCAGGGCGATGGCCATTTGTCACCGCAACCGCATTCCGGTGGTGCCTGTTGGTGCAGGGACCGGGCTGGAAGGCGGCGCCAACAGCCGGGCCGGTTCCGTGTGCCTGGACCTTTCGCCCATGACGGAGATTCTGCACTTGGGCGTTCAAGACCTTAATGCCACGGTCCAGGCCGGAGTCCTGAAAAGTGCCCTGAACAACGCGGCCCTCCCGCACGGACTGTGCTTCCCGGCAGGACCGGGTGTGGATGCCAGCATGGGCGGCATGGCCTCGACCCGCGCCAGTGGCACCAAGGCCGTCGCCTACGGAACAATGCGGGAGAATGTGCTGGGCTTGCGCGTTGTGTTGGCCGACGGCACGGTGGCGAACACCGGCGGGCTGGCCCGCAAGTCCGCCGCCGGCTACGACCTCACGGGCCTGTTCGTTGGTGCCGAGGGCACGCTGGGGATTATCACCGAGGTCTGCGTCCGTCTGTATGGCATCCCCGAAAGTACGGAAATGGCCCTGGTACCCTATCCCACGCTGGGCTCCGCCGTACAGTCCGTCTCGGCGGCCATTGCGGCCGGGATCGCGTTCGCCCGAGTCGAGCTGCTGGACGACGTCATGGTTGGCGCCATGAACAGCTACTCCGGTGTGGCCTTGACGGTGGCGCCAACGCTGATGGTCGAGTTTGAGGGCGGTCCGGCAGCAGTACAGGAAAGCGTTCGCCGGTTTGGCAGGATCGCGGCCGTCCACGGTGCCCTTGGCTACGAATTCTCCCCAGACCCAGAGCGCCGGGATACGTTGTGGCGGGCCCGGACCGACGTCCTGCCTGCCTGTGCTGCCCTACGCCAAGGTGCCGTGACGTGGTCAACGGATGTGTGCGTGCCCATCTCCCGCCTGGCCGAGTGCATCGAGCAGACCCAGGCGGACATTGCGGCCAGCAACATTCTGGCACCGATTGCCGGGCACGTGGGCGACGGCAACTTCCACCTCGCATTTGTGCTGGACCCGGACTCCGCTGCCGAACATGCCGAGGCCGCGGCCGTCAACGAGCGGTTGGTGAATCGTGCCCTACGCATGGGCGGCACTTGCACGGGCGAGCACGGCATCGGTGCGGGTAAGCGCGAGGCCCTTCGGATCGAGCACGCCGACAGCCTGCCCATCATGAAAAGCATCAAGGCCGCCCTGGATCCCCGGATGCTGCTCAACCCCGGGAAGGTGCTGTGAAGTTACCTGCCGGGCCCGCCCCGCGACCCGAAATCGCATCCCTTCCGGCATACTCCCGCGCTGCCGGAGCCGCCACCGTGAAGTGGCGGGCGTCGTCGAACGAGTCTGTGCTCCCGCCCCCGCCGCCGGTGCTGGCTGCGATTGCCGCCGCAGGCGCCGACGCGCAGCTGTACCCTACAGTCTTCGGCGACGGCCTCGCGGACGACATTGCCGCACGTCTTGGCGTTGACGTCACGCAGGTGGTGGTGGGCGGAGGGTCGCTTGCCTTGCTGCAACAGGCATTGTTGGCTTATACAGGACCGGGCAGGGAGGTGGTTTTTGCCTGGCGCAGCTACGAAGCCTACCCGATCCTCGTGGGCATGGCGGGCGCCGACGCCGTGCCCGTGCCACTGGGAGCCGGCAGCATACACGACCTCGAGGCCATGCTGGGCGCCATCACGGAGAATACGGCTGCCGTGATAGTGTGCAACCCCAATAATCCGACCGGCACGGAAGTGGACGCCCGGAAGCTGGAACGGTTCCTCTCGCGGGTGCCGCCCACCGTGCTGGTGCTCCTGGACGAGGCCTACAAGGAATTCGCGGTGGGCCACCTCGACTCGCTGCGGCTGTTGGGCGTTTACCCCAACCTGGCCCTTCTCGGAACCTTTTCCAAGGCATACGGACTGGCGGGGCTGCGGGCGGGATACCTCGTGGCGTCCACGAACATAGCCGACACGCTGAGAAAGTCCGCCCTGCCGTTTGGTCTCAATGCCGTGGCAGAGGCCGCTGCGCGCGCTGCGTGGGCGGATGCAGGGCATGTGCACCGGCTGGTGGAACTCGTCACCGAAGGCCGCAAGCGCCTGAGCGCGGGCCTGCACGAACGAGGCTTGGGGACCCTGCCCAGTGGCGCCAATTTCGTCTGGATTCCGCTCCCGACCGGTGCCCGGGAACTGGCGGAATGCTGTCTTGCCCGCGGTGTCTCCGTCCGGGCCTTCGACGGCGAGGGCGTGCGCGTCACCGTCGGGGAGCGCGCCGCCGAGGATGCCGTGCTGGCTGCCGTGGATGACTTTCTCAGGCAAGACAACGCGACCAGGCCCGTTGGGCAATGACCCCTCAGTTGTAGGTTCGGTCAGGCGCCGGTCAGGTGTGCCAGCACATCGGCCAGTGCCGCCGCGCCGGCGTCGGCGTCCGCGCCCTCCAGGACTTCCTCCGGCGCGTGCGAGACACCAGTCGGGTTCCTGACGAACAGCATGGCGGTGGGGATCCGGGCGGCCAGAACGCCGGCGTCGTGCCCGGCGCCGGTTTCCATGACCGGAATGTCCCCCAGCACTGATTTCAGCTCGGCGGCCAGGCCGGCGTCGAACTGTACCGTGGGGCTCAAGGACTCCTCCGCCAGTGTGGCGGTGCACCCCTCGGCGGCCGCAATCGCGGTTGCGGCGTCGTGCAGTTCCTCTACTATGGCGGCCGTGACGGAGTCCTGCCGGTGGCGCACGTCAAGCCAGACGTCGACCCGGGAGGCGATGACATTGGTGCCGCCGGGGACGGGCACCAGCCGGCCCACCGTCCCGCGGGCGCCGGGGTGGGCGGCAGCGATTTTGCGCAGGGTGACGACAGCGGAGGCGGCGGCCACCATGGGGTCGGCACGGTCGGCCATGAGCGTGGTGCCGGCGTGATTGCCTTGGCCGTGGAAGGAGAGCCGCCAGCGGCCGTGGCCCAGGACGGAGCCGCCAACGGCCACGGGTGCGTCCAGGTCCACCTGGCCACGCCCCTGCTCGATGTGGAGCTCCACAAACTGGCGGATCGCTGCCAGCCGGCCAGGGTCCTCGCCGAGGTGTTCGGGGTCCGTGCCGTTGGCCCGGTAGACGTCGGCCAGCGTGTTGCCGTCCGCGTCAGCGAGGGTTCGGGCCTTGTCGGGGCTGATGGCGCCGGCCAGCAGCCTCGACCCCAGGCACGCCACGCCAAAGCGGGATCCTTCCTCCTCGGGGAAAACCGCGACGGCGAGGGGCCGGGCGGGCGCCTGGCCGCGATCACCCATGATGTCGATGGCGGCCAGCGCGCTGGCCACGCCGAGCGGGCCGTCAAAGGCGCCGCCGCCGGGCACGGAGTCCAGATGGCTGCCGGTGACGACGGCGTCGGGACCGGGCTGGCCCCACCACGCCCACAAGATGCCGTTGCGGTCCTTTTCCACCAGTAGTCCGCGTTGCTCAGCCGCGGCGACGAACCATTCACGCAGCTCGTTCTCGGCCGCTGAATGCACGGGCCGGCTGTAGCCGCCGCGCTTGGCATCCCGGCCGACATCGGCAATTGTTCCCAGCAGAGTCATCGGCGCTTCCACGGTTCCTCGATTCCTTTTCGGCGGCCCCCGGCGTGCGGCGGGCCAGGTGTTTTCTACAATGCATGTTTTCTAATGCATGTTTTCTACAGTGCTGCCATGATCGTGTTTATGGCTGATTCCAGCGCTCGGCCGGTGTCGGGCACGTGCAGGTTGCGGCCGTCCTCGACCACCACGTCGCCGCCGCGGATCACGGTGCGCACATCGGCGGACGTTGCAGCGAACATGGTGTGTGGCAGCAGTTCGCCACTCGTGGCACCGGCCGTACGGGGTGAGAGCAGGTCGAGGACAGTGAAATCCGCCAGTTTGCCGGGGGCGATCACGCCGGCGTCCCAACCTAGCGACCGTGCGCCGCCCCAGGTGAGCGCCCCCGCAATGGCGGCGGCACCGAGGTGGCCGCGCCGTCCAGTGACGAGCCGCAGGTCGGTCTCAATGGCCCGTGCGTCCTCCAGAAGGTCTATCACCATGTGGGCATCACTGCCCACGCACAAGCTGGCACCGGCGTCAAGCAGTCGCCCGGCCGGGCCCACGCCGTCTGCCAGGTCGCGCTCGGTGGTGGTGCACATGCAGATGTTGGCGGTGCTTGCTCCATAGGCGGCGATGTCGTCGTCGGTCAGGTGGGTGGCGTGGACGGATGTCATGTCGGGGCCCAGCACCCCGGCCCGGGCGAGCAGCTCGGTGGGGGTGATGCCATACACGTCCAGGCTTTCCTTGTTTTCCGCCGGCTGTTCCGAAACGTGGGCGTGCAACGGCATGCCATGGGAGCGGGCAAATTCCGCCACCGGCCCGAGGGCATCCCTTGGCACGGCCCGGACGCTGTGGATCGCTGCGCCGGGCCGGAAGATGTCAGTTCCGCTGAGGAGGGAAACTCGCCCGGCCCACTGCTCCCAACTTATGTCGCTGAAGCGTTTTTGCACCCCGGTCAGTTCGCGGCCGTCCACGCCGCCCTGCAGGTAGACGGTGTCCAGCAAGGTGATGCGCAGGCCGGCGTCTGCGGCGGCGCGGACCACGGCATGGCCCATCTCGTTGGGGTTGGCGTAGGGGCGCCCATCCTTGCCGTGGTGGACGTAAAAGAACTCGCCCACGTTGGTCACCCCGGCCAGGGTCATCTCCGAATAGGTGGCCAGGGCCAGCTCGTACAGGGACTCGGGTGTCAGTGCACCGGCCACCGAATACATGAGATCCCGCCACGACCAGAAGCTGTCCACGCCTTCCTGGCCCCGGCCCCGGATGGCGCGGTGGAACACGTGGGAGTGGGCATTGCTGAAACCGGGCATGACCAACCCGGTCAGGCGCCGTGCCCCGGCGGGGGATTCGGCGCCGGGCATGACAGCGGTGATCCTGCCGCCAGCGACCGTGATGAGGACGTTGGAGGTGACGGCGTCCCCGCCCAGCCATGCATGCTCGCAGAAGAATGAATTACTCAACACCGGCTCCTATGGCTGATTTCATGGCGGGGGCTTTGATGACGGCGCCGCCGATCACAACTGTTTGCGTTGAATTGCGTCCGAGCCGGTAGGCAAGGTGTTTGTGTGACGGAACGTCGAGAACCTGCAGGTCCGCGGCCAGGCCGGGGACCAGCGAACCGGTCTCGGCTTGCAGGTCCAGGGCGCAGGCCCCTCCATATGTGGCGGCGCGCACGGCCTGGGCGATGCTCATGCCTCCGGTGCGGCAGCCCATGGCGATGGCCAGCTGCATGCTCGTGGTCCAGGCGCCGGGGCAGACGTCGGTGGCCAGTGCGACGTCCATGCCTGCCTTGTAGAGTCTGTGCGGGTCCAGCGGTGCGGGGTGGTTGACGGCGAATTCCAGGCACGGCATGTACACGCCCGTGACTCCTGCTGCTGCCAGTTCCCGCAGCTCCGCATCGGTGGTGAAGTTCAGGTGGTCGGCGCTGACGGCGCCCAAGTCGGCGGCGAGCGAGGCTGCGCCGGTGTGGCTGTAGGCGTCGAGGTGGATCTTGGCCCGCACCCCCTGCCTTGCACCCTCCTCAAGAATGCTCCGTGATTGAGCCAGGCTGAAGTATCCGTCGTCGCAATAGACGTCGTTGAACACGGCACCTTGGCGTGCGACGCCGGGAAGCTGGTTGAGGATGTCCACTGTCCAGTCCTTCGGGTCCCGGCCCGGGGCAGTTGCGTGCGCGCCCAGGTAGGTGGAGATGATGCGGGCCGGCAGCAGCTCTGCCAGCCGGGCGTTGACCTCCAGCAGCCTGGCCTCCGCTGCGGAGTCAAGGCCGTAGCCGGTCTTGCTTTCCAAAGTGGTGGTTCCCGCATCGATCATTTCGTGAATGCGTGCGGCGGCGTCGTCCACCAGCTGGTCCACGGTCTTTGAGCGGGTGTCAGCCATGGTGCCGACGATGCCCACCGAGGCGTCCGCCGGGGGCTGCTGCCCGGCGGCATTGGCTACGTATTCGCTGGCGCGGTCCCCGCCGAAGACAACATGCGTATGGCAGTCGACGAAGCCGGGCATGACCACCATGCCGGTGGCGTCCAGGGTTTGGCGGCCGATGTAACCGGTGACGTCCCCGACGGCGACGATCCGTCCGGCGTCGACTGCCACCCCACCGCCGGGGATGCGGCCGATCAGATCGGCCGCATCCCCGGCGCAGGTGAGCAGCTCAGCGGCGCCGGTGACGAGAAGGTCAACGGTTGGCGTTCCACTAAGGGGCGTCATCTCAGGCCGACTCCGGACCGAATGTTGCAGTGGGCGTCCACCACAGCGGGACGGTGACGCCCTCGCCCGGTCCTACCGTATTGGCCACCTGCTTGGCCCGGGCGTAGCCGGACTGTGCATGGCGGACGACGCCGATGCCGCTGTCCACCGTGAGGCACGCCTTGAGCCGGTACGCGGCCGTATCCGTGCCGTCGGCGATCATGGTGACGCCCGTGTGCACTGAATCGCCCATGGCGTAATTGGCCTGGATGGCGATCAGGTCGCACATTCCGGAGGCGTTGAGCAGCCCGTTCAGGTACGGCCAGTCGGAGATCAGGTCTGAACCGTCGGGCATGTTCTCCGACTCAAAGGTGGGGTTGATGATGGAGCCGGAATCCAGGTTGTCGCGGGAGAACGCCACTGTGCCCTTGACTTCGCCACGCTTGATCAGCTCGTTCACGGCCAGGCCGAACTTTTTGCGCTGGCCGAAACCGAGGTAGCAGATGCGGGCTGGCAGGCCCTCGACGGGGATGTGTTGGCGGGCCAGGGTGATCCAGCGGGTGACGATCTCGTCGTCGGCAAAAAGTTCCAGGGCCAGGTCGTCGAGGCGGGCCAGGTCCTTTGGGTCGCCGGAGGTGCAGGTCCAGCGGAATGGGCCGCGGCCCTCCAGGAACAGCGGTCGGAGGTATGCGGAAACGAAGCCAGGGATCTTCATGGCGTCCTCGAAACCGGCCTTTTGGCATTCGCGGCGAATCTGGTTGCCATATTCAAAAGTGGGGACGCCGTTGTCGAAGAACCGATTCATGGCAGATAACTGGCGGACCATGGCCTGTTGGGATTCGGCGAAGTACGCGTCCCGGTCCTTCCTGCGGAATTCCTCGGCTTCGTAGACTGTGTGGCCCACGGGCACATAGGCGAGAGGGTCGTGGGCCGGAGTCATCTCGGTGACCACATCCGGCCGGAAGTTGTTCTCCAGGGCGTACTCGAACAATTCGGTGGCATTGGCCACGACTGCAATGCCCAACGGCTTCTTGGCCGCGGCCGCCTCCTGCGCCAGCGCAATGGCGTGCGGGATCGAATCCGCCAGCACGTCCGCGTAACCCACACGCAGCCGGTTTTTGATGATGCGTTCGTCCACGTCGGCGCAGATGGCCACGCCGCCCAGCATGGTCATGGCACGGGGCTGGTTTCCGCCCATGCCGCCCATTCCGGCGCAGAGCAGGATCTTGCCCTCCCAACTGCCGTCGAGGTGGATGTCGGCGACAGAGCGCAGGGTCTCGAAGGTGCCCTGGATGACGCCCTGTGTGCCGATGTACTCCCACGGTGATGCGGTGTACTGGGCGAAGATGGTCAGGTTCTTGTCCTGAAGGTCGTAGAAGGTCTTCCAGTCCGGGCGGACAAAGTTGGTGGTGGCCATGACCACCCGGGGGGCCAGCTCGTGGGTGTCAAACACGGCAACGGGCATGCCGGATTGCACCACCAGTGTCTGGTCGTCCTCCAGGTTCTTCAAGGACTCCACGATGGCGTAGTAGGACTCCCAATTGCGGGCGGCCTTGCCGATCCCGCCGTAAACCACCAGGTTTTCCACGTGCTCGGAGAGTTCCATGTTGTTCTCGAGTTGGCGCAGGATGGTTTCCTGCTTCCAGCCTTTGCACCGCAGGGTGTCCCCGCGCTGGGCCTTGACCTGGTACAGGATTTCTGGTTTTTCCGCGGGCAGTTCGCCGAACTCAACCCCTGTGGCGTTGCCGCCCGGGTGCACAGTGGTGATGGTTGCCGCAGCTTCTGTGGTTTCGGTGCTTTGGGACATGGATGGCTCCTTGAAGGTATCGAGGGAGGGCTAGTTCGAAATGACGTTGACAGCCGCGACGACCGCGCCACTGTGGACAAGGTCGACGGCGGCGCGCACACGGGGGTAGAGGACGGTGTCCTGGGTAATGTGGTTGATGGTGCGGCCGTCAGCCGACTTGTGGCTGCGCACCAGCTCGAGGACCGCCCGGCTGGCGGGGGAGAGGGCAGACTGGTCCTTGCCCGAAGCCTGGAGCCGCAGCTCCAGGGCCTGGGCGGCCATGAGGAGCTCGATGCCGATGACGTTCTCAATGTTCGCCACTATGGTCCTGGCGTGCCGGCCGGCATTGTTGGCCATTGAGACGTGGTCTTCCTGGTTTGAACAGGTCGGGATCGAATCCACACTGTCCGGATGGGCCAGCGTCTTGCAGTCGGAAACCAGTGCGGCGGCAAGATATTGCGGGAGCATGTAGCCGCAGTCCAGGCCGACCTTCTCGCTCGCGATAAGCATGTCCGGCAGGCCGCGGTTGAGCGTGCCGTCGTCGAGCCTGAAAAGCCGGCGCTCGGCGATGCTGCCGATCTCGGTGACGGCAATTGAGAGGAAGTCGGAGGCGAAGCCCACGTACTCGGCATGGAAGTTGCCGCCTGAGACGGCCTTCAGGGCACGCGAGTCCGGCAGGTCCGGGAAGATGAGCGGGTTGTCTGTGGCCGCATTGATTTCGGTCTCGACGATGCCGCGGACAAACTTCAGCGTGTCCTTGACGGGGCCGAGCACCTGCGGGGTGCACCGCAGCGAATAGGCGTCCTGCGGGGGTTGGCGGACGGGGTCGGTGTCCTCGCTGCCGTCAATGAATTCGCTGCCGGCCAGCAGCCCGCGGATGCGCGCCGCCACCTCGATCTGGCCGGCATGGCCGCGGGCCTCATGGATTTGCGGGATGAACGCGTCGCCAAAGCCCATGAGCGCCTCAATGGACATGGCCGCGGTAATCTGGGCCGTTTCAAGCAGGTTTTCCGCATCGGCCAATGCCAGCGCGGCCTGGGCTGCGGAGAAGGAAGTGCCGTTGGCCAGGGCCAGGCCTTCCTTTGGGCCAAGGACGATGCGCTCGATTCCGGCAGCCTCCATGGCGGTGATGCCGTCCACGAGCTTGCCGTCAACATAGGCCTCGCCGCTGTCAAGGGGCTCGTCGTGGCCGGCCGGGCGGGTCATGACGATCGCCAAGTGGGCCAGCGGGATCAAGTCTCCGCTGGCGCCGAGGGAGCCGAACTCGGGGACCGCAGGGAAGACACGCTTGTCAAGCATTTGCAGCAGGGTTTCCGGGACCACGCTGCGCACGGCCGAGTGGCCGCGCGTCAGACTGGCGGCACGCACCAGCATGGAGCCGCGGACCACTTCCTCGTCCAAGTGCTTGCCCACGCCGCTGGCGTTGGAGATGATGAGCCGGCGGGAGAGTTCAGAGGCATCCTCCACCGAATCGAACGCCTGGCGCCCGGCCAGTGAGCCGAACCCGGTGTTGATACTGTAAATCGCGGCGACGTCCTTGCCGTCCCGCATGTCGTCCATGATGGCAGCGACCCATTGTTCGCTGGCTTCCATTGCCTCGATTGCCTCCGCGGCGATGCCCACGGATTCCCCGTGGCGCACCACCGCGAGAAAGTCCTCAATCGTCAAGCGTGCTTTTCCAATTTCAATCACCGTTGCGGCCTCCTAGTTGGTGCATGTAACGCTAGTCACGTTATTGGGCACTGCAACATCCAGTTATTACTGACTGATAATTGATGGGAGGCCATGTTCAACCGACGCAAAAGAGTGTGACAAAAATCCACGTCTAATGGCTCAATACAGCTGGCTGCATTCGCATTGGCTGATAATGCCAATTGGGGCGCTGCCGTCGGACCCCAGGAACGCCAGACTGCCGATCTGGACACCCTGCAGGACACCTTGGGAGCGCAGGCCAAGTCCCTGTCGCCCGGGGTATTGCGGCCGAACACCATCATGGGAGGGGACTCTTCCCAGATCACATACCTGGACGCGGTGTCCTTCAGAGCACAGGAATCCCTATATTCATTCATGTATACCCCTGCCAACGCCGCGCAAGGTTGCGGTCTCCCGGGGTGGAACGGGGCCAAGATTGCTTCCCCGGACCGGCGAGCGCTTTGTATCCTGGGCGACGGCGCGTTCATGTTCGCCGTAGAGGTGTCGAATTTTGGGATACCGACGACGGACGCTTCGCGTTCTGAGGCCTGACGCTGACTCGGTACCGGATTCCACGTGGCGGTTGCGTGGGCGAAGTGCCCACCGTCGTGCACTGCCCACCCGGCGGTGCCTCCGTCCTGCATTTCATGGTCAAGGTCCAGCATCACCGCATGCCGGCCATCAACAACTACGTCGCAGGGGACTCGCAGCTAGAGATCGATGAAACGGACTTTGGCATGACGGATTCCCTGGTAAAGAGTTCCCAACTTCAGGACGTCTGGGGCACCCATCTGCAAGACGGGACCCATGACTGCCGGACGCACGCAAGGACGGGCTCGATTTCGTCTTGGCCCTGCGCGAAGGCTGACTACTGACGACGGAAGGCTGCATCCGCCAGTAACCACCCCGTGAGTTGTTTGACGTGGATTCCGCGCCTAAGGTCTGTCTTGTGACTTCAGTTTCCATTCCAGCCCTGCGCAAGGGCGGATCCGTGGCCGATTTGCGTGAAAGCAATTTGTCCCTGGTCCTCCAGGCCCTGTCGTCCGGTGGCGCATTGTCGCGGGCGGAAATAGCCAAGCAGTGTGGACTTGGCGTAACGGCATTGACATCACTCGTCAATGAGTTGCTGTTGCGAAGGCTGGTCGTTGAATCAACCGAGCTGGTCCGGCCGACGATCGGCCGCCCAACAAGCTTGCTGGAAATGGACACGGGCCACTGGGCTGTGCTGGGCATCCTATGTGACCGCCGGACGCTGGCCGTGGCGACCGGCGGGCTCGACGGTGCCGTCACCGACATTGCCCGATTCCCTGTGGCGCGAGACGGTGAGGGGGGCTTTGAAACCTACCGCCCATTTCTGGCCCAAGCCCTCACCGCAGCACTGCTCCGGTGCCGCGCAAACGGCAGGGTTCTTGCCGCCGTGGAAGTGGCCGTTCCCGGCGCCGTCAACCGTGAGTCCGGTGACGTTGTCCGCTCCGTCCTAAACGGCTGGTCCCGCGTCGCGTTGCGCGATGAAATCCAGGGAATTCTTGCGACCGTCCCTCGTGACGTGGCAGCGCATGGCCCGGGCACCGGCCACGTATTGGTCGGGGTGGATCGGGAAACGAACTATTCGATGCTGACGCACGTTTATCGTGGCGCAACTGCGCGCAATTTGGCTTATATCGGAGGCCGCAACGCGTTGAGCGGGGGACTTTACAGCCGTTCCTCCATCGAGCATGGCGCATCCGGACTTGCCGGGGAATTCGGCCACCTAGTCGTTGATCCGGAAGGTGCGCGATGCTGGTGTGGCCGGCAGGGCTGCGTCGAAACGCGTCTCGGCTTGGCCCACCTCTACAGCCTGTGCACGGGACTGCCGGAAGCGGAATCTTTCCGTCTGCTGGCAGACAGCCACAAAACTATGCTCAACGACATCCTGGCGGGGGTGGCGGGAGGCAACCCGCGGCATCTTCAAACGTTGGCCGACGCGGGCCGATGGCTTGGCATCGCCATTGACACGATCGCCGCTGTTGTCAATCCCGATGAAATAGTTGTTGACGGCTACTTGGCCCGGTTGCGGCCCTATTTGGAACCCGGCACGCGCAGCCAACTTGAGACGTTGGGGCCGCTCCCGTCGTTGTCGAAACTGCGAATTACTTACGGGGTTGGAGCGGAGGACGGCTCCCTGCAGGGCGCCGTGCTCGCAGCGCGGGACACGGTGATCCGGCGCCCCGCAGTCGCTTCGGCAATTGAGCGGCGGCCCGGCCAGGATCGGTGAATCGTGAATTCAAACATTTGTCGGCAAAATCGCGTGACATAATCCACGGCGTGGAATAAAGTATGTGAGGTGGCCCACGCGGCTTATCCAGGGTCAGCTCTCATCTTTGTCAACCGTTTCAAGACGAGACGGACAGCCGGAAGGATCAATGTATGGAAACCAAATCAAAGGGGACGCGGACGGGCGTGCCGGGACGCGGCGCCCTTCGCCTTATCGACACGCCGGTGGCGCAGCAGTGGAGCAGCCGCCAGCTCCGGTCGCGACGGGCGGTGCTTTTGGCCATGATTTGTATCGCGCTCGTGGGGGGCATGCAGGGCGTGGACCCGGCACTGCACGCTGTCGCCATGCCCGCCGTGGCCAAAACGATGCACCTCAGTACGTCGGCGACAGGGTTCCTCAAGAGCCTGGGCACGATCGTCCTGGCGGCCAGCCTGCTCGGTGCCGGCATCATTGGTGACAGGCATGGCCGGAAGAGGCTGTTGGTGCTCGGCATCTTTTTGATGGCCGTGGCAGCGTTGATGAGCGCCTTGGCAACCAATCCGATCATTTTTGGTTGCGGACGTGTGCTGATGGGAGCGGGGACGGCCATGTCGTTTTCCATGTGCCTGGCAATCACCCCCACGCTTTACGAGAAATCTAAGCTACCCAAGGCCTTTGGCCTCTTTTTTGGCGTGGGTGCGGCACTGATTGTCGCGACCACTGCGGTGTCCGGTTCCGTTCAGGGCCATTTCGGCTGGCGCGCCACCTACATGATCACTGCGGGACTATGCGTTTTGCTCTGCTTTGCCGCAGCCCTCGTGCTGCCGGAAAACCGTTCTGCAACAGTGCGTAAGTTTGATGCGTTCGGCGTGTTGCTCGCCGGCGCCGGGCTGGTCTCCCTGGTCTACTCCATTGGCCAGGCCGCAGTTCGGGGCTGGGGTGACCCGGTGGTTCTGGGCGGCATGGTGCTGGCCGCCGTCGTCCTCGCCGCGTTCGTCAGGTGGGAACGGCACTGTTCCGATCCCGGCTTTCCGGTGCAGTTATTCAAGATTCCGGCCTTCACCGCGGCATGCCTTGCCGGTGTGTTGTTCAATTGGGCCGACGCCTCCATGCTCGGCCAGTATCCGGCAATGGCCCTTCCGGCTGGCGTCCCTGCTTCCGTTGTCTCCGTCATCGTGGCCCTCATGTACGTCGGGATGGTTTGCGGTGCCGCCCTCGCCGGAGTTGCCCAGATACGGCTGAGACTCAGCAATCGATGCATGTTCGTCTCGGGGCTGCTGCTGTGCTCTGCTGGACTGGTCACCCAGCTGTTCCTCCGCGACGCCCACGACATCATGTTGCCGGCCGCGGGACTGTTCGTCATCGGCTTTGCCGTCATGTGGATGCAAAATCCCGAAACGGCCGTCATCATGGGGTCCGCGCCCGGCGGCAACTACGGCGCTGTCGGGGCAGTCAAGCCCGCTGTGGGCCAGCTCGGCTTCGGACTGGGATTTGCCCTCGCGGCCCCAATCTCAAGCATCTTCACCGGTGGCGGACCACTTACACCGCAAGCCTATGGCCAAGGCCTGGGTGTTCAAGCGCTGTTCTTCGTCGCAGCCGCCATCGCCATTGCCGCCATGCTCAAGTCCCGCCGAACTGTATAGGGAACCACCATGTATCCAGACATAATCTTCATCGATGCCACGGTTCTCGCAGTGGACACAGACTTCACCATCGCCGAGGCCTTGTCTGTCACGGGCGGGTGCGTGTCCGCCGTCGGCAGCGAAGCCGCAGTTCTGGCCACAGCGGGCCCCGAGACACAAATTTGCGGATTGGGGGGCAAAACCATTTTGCCGGGCTTCATTGAGGCCCACGGACACCCGACGGCAGAGATGAATTTCATCGGCCCCGACATGGTGGATATCCGTGCAAGCGTATGCGGTAGCGCTGCGGCCGTGCTCAAGCGCCTTCACGATGCCATCGATGCAGCCGAACGCGCCGGTGGCGATGCGTGGGTGGCTGCCTTTGGCTGGGATCCGCTCCTGCTGCCGGAACTGCCCCAGATTAGCGGAGACTTCCTCACGCAGATTTCCCCGGTGGTTCCCGTCTCTGTCATGCACTATTCCGCGCATTCTTCCTGGGCCAATGCTGAAGCCATGGATCGTTTGGGTATCGACAGGTCCACTCCGGATCCCGGAGCCTCGCAGTACCTGCGCGATGCCCAGGGCCGGCCCACCGGAGAGGGGAAGGAGATACCCGCATGCATGACGCTCATGGGGCCCAATGCTTCTGCCGGTCCTGCAGACTTTGACGCGTTTCTGGCCCATGAGTTGCAGCGGACCTCAGCCGCGGGCATAACCACCACCGGTGATCTGGCTTTTCACCCGGATGACTACGCCCGTGTAGCCGCCTTCATGGCCAGCTGCGCCGCACCCGTGCGGATTCGCAGCTACGAAATGTCCGGGGTCCGGGAGGAGGTTCCCCCGCCTGGGCAGGATCCCGTCGTGGGCGCCGGAACGGACATGCTACGACCCGTCGGGGTGAAGGTCTGGACCGACGGCTCACCATGGATTGGGAACATTGAAACCAGCTTCGGGTACAAGGACAGCAATGCCACGCGCCGAATCGGACTCGAAGGCGGCCACCGCGGATGCTCGAATTACAGCCGCGAACAATTGCTGGCAATTTGTCGACGTGACTATGCCAAGGGGTGGCAGATGGCCTGCCACGTCCACGGTGACGTCGCCGTCGACATGGTCCTGGATGTTTTTGCCCAAGTCCAGGCGGAATTCCCCCGGCCCGACGGACGGCTGCGGATGGAACATTGCGGAACCATCACTCCGGAGCAGGTCCAGCGGGCTGCCAACCTGGGCGTGTGCATTTCATTCTTCGTCGCCCACATCCACTACTACGGCAACGTCCTGGTGGAGTTGTTCGGGGAGCGCGCCGAAGACTGGACGCCCGCAGGGGCCGCCGTGGCTGCCGGCATGAAGTTTTCCCTGCACAATGATCCGCCCGTCACCCCCGAGTCGCCCTTGCTAAACATGCAAACGGCCATGACCCGGGCCACCGCCAGCGGACAAATCCTTGGCGCCCGCCACGCGATCGGCATCGAGGACGCCATTCGGGCCCAGACAATTCATGCAGCCTGGCAGCTCTTCTCCGAGCATGAAGTCGGCTCGCTGGAGCCGGGCAAGTTCGCGGACCTGGTGATCTTGGACGAGAACCCGCTTGAAGTTGAACCAAGTCGCGTTGGCGATATCCGCATTGCTCAAACCTGGCTGTCCGGCGTCAAGATGTTCGACGGTGACGCCGGTCCAGCATTGCCACATTTACCTTTGAGCAGTGCCAGACAAAGCCAAATGGCCTTCAGCAACGGTTGATACTGGCGGCCGCTGCCATCCGTACACCGCGATGATCCAAATGGGGCGTTCGGGGTGCACACGGCTGGAGCCGGTTCTTCACTCATGCCTGAATTGAAATCCAGGCAAGCTGCGAACTTGGGCCTTTTCTTGTAATACCGGCGGCCAGTTGCTGCCGCAACCGAGTGCATCAGCGACCGGATCCAGCCGCAGGAACGGGTTACGTCCATTAGCGTGGTGTAACCGGCCCTGATGGGCGTGTTGCCAGATGCGAAGGCGGTCACCGCGTGATCCTTGGAAATGACAGTCCAATGTCTTTCCTGAAGGAGAACTCCGCGATGAC
>NZ_JAKZGX010000038.1:0-25425 GCF_024539665.1 Arthrobacter sp. STN4 | reverse complement strand
ACCGGACGACCCCGCGAGCTGATGGCGACCACCCGCCAGCCACTCAACCCTGCCCAAAAACAAGGACGAAAGAACCTTCAAAGAAAACCCGCCCAAACCCTTGACGAAAAACATAGGGACACCCCCCCACCTTCGCAGGGACGTGGAGATCCTCCTCCGCGACGGGGTGATCGAGGAAATGTCACGGGCAGTGAGCCGCCTTGCGGATGTCGAGGTGATCGACCTGCGCGACTGTACCGTGTCGCCTGGTTTCATCGACTCCCACGTGCACCTGACGATGAACGCTGCCACCCTCGCCGGGCAAACGCTGGGTTCGACGGCCACGAAGGCGTTGACCGGCCCCGCCATCGCTCGCAGGTACCTTGATGCGGGGTGCACGACGTTGCGCGACCTGGGTGCGATGGACCCTGGGAATCCGACGATCGATCTGCGCAATGCCATCGACGCCGGGCTCGTTCGCGGGCCCCGGCTGATCGTGGCGGCGCACATCATCAGCCCTACCGGCGGGCACGGCGACATCAGCGGGTTCTACACTTCCCGCTGGGATCTGCCGGTGTCGACGCTCGCCGATGATCGGGCTGCGGTGCGCGCGGCAGTGCGCCGCGAGCACTCCATCGGTTCCGCCTGGGTCAAGACGGTCAATGCGGGAGGCTACTTCAGCTTCGGTGACGACCCTGCCGTCAACACGTGGTTCGACGATGAGATGGAAGCGCCCTGCGCCACGGCGAGGCAGTTGGGCATGCCTGTCGCAGTACACACAGGGGCGGCCGACGCATGCAAACAGGCCATCAAGATGGGGGTGCGGAGCCTGGAGCACGCGTACCTCATTGATGAGGAAGGAGTGCGGATGGCCGCCGAATCAGGGGTCTTCATCGTGCCGACCATGCAGATGTCGTCTTCGGCGCCGATTGCGGGAAGTTCCCGTTCGACCACGGCATCAAGGAGTTTAC
The DNA here is from genome assembly GCF_024539665.1 of Arthrobacter sp. STN4. Taxonomy (NCBI): domain Bacteria; kingdom Bacillati; phylum Actinomycetota; class Actinomycetes; order Micrococcales; family Micrococcaceae; genus Arthrobacter; species Arthrobacter sp. STN4. Next base: position 24,475 of record NZ_JAKZGX010000038.1, on the reverse strand, counting down.
AGCGACGGTGGCGGCCGGTCCCAGCCCCTTGCGCGCGCTCAAGGCCGCTACCTCAACGGCGGCACGCATGCTCGGCCGGCAGGACATCGGCACCTTGAAGGTCGGGTCGTGTGCCGACATCGTCGCGATGCCGGGCGACCCCCTGGACGACATCGCGGTGACCGGGCAAGTCGACTTCGTCATGGCACGCGGGGACGTTGTGCGTCGAGGTGGGGTGTCGGTTTAGCGCCTGGTCGGACCTGCTTGGCCCTGACCGGTCGGTGGCGGATCCGCCCAGCCGGGTGATTGCCACGTGGATCCCGAATTACGCGACCCGGCAGGAACGCAAGGGCCGCCGCGCGTCGGGCGTCATCCCTCAGGCACCGTGCCCGCCTGCCTGGCCGGCACCCCCACAGCGGCACCCGCACCGACAGTTATGCCCGGGAGCACGGTCACGTTGGCCCCGAACCACACGCCCGCGCCGATCACGACGCGGGCCGGGTGTATGTCCGCCCGCCGGCCCGGCAACATTTCGTGGTTCAACGTGGTGATGACGGCGTTGTGGCCGATCAGGGAACCAGCGCCGATTTCAATGCCGCCCTGGTCCTGGAACCGGCAGCCGCTGTTGACGAACACGCCGTCGCCAAAGCGGATGTTCCTGCCGAAGTCAGCGCTGAATGGCGGGAAGAGCTGGAGCGACCCGGGGACCTCGCGCCCGGTCAGCTCACCCAGCAGGGCCCGGACCTCATCGGGGGAATGGTAGCGGCCGATCAGCTCGGCGGTAATGCGCAGCGAGTCCTGGCTGGCGGCGTGCATGGCCGCGTGGTGCGGCGAGCCGCCGGGAATCGTTTCCTGGGCCTTCAGCGCAGCCAGGAGAGCGTCGAGTCCTTGGATATCCGCCATGTGCCCACCCTATGGTGCACCCGGCCAATCGAGACCGCCGGGAGTCCTGAAGCTGTCCCGGCGCCGGCGGACCCCGCCACCGGCGGCGAGAGACCATGCCGCATGGCACCAGCCGCACAAACGCGGCTGAAGATTCCCGCCGCCGGCCTGCCAATGCTGGAAATTGCGGGCGGTTCAGGCCTACTGTGAAGGCATGGCTTCAAGAGCAGACAGGCACAAGGGCATTCCCGTTCCACCCGTCGCCATGGCAGCTGCAGTGGTCTTGCAACGGTTGGCCCCGAAGGGCCGCAGGGCGCGGCGGCTGCGCCGCGTGGTCGCGGTGGCACTGGCGGCGGGGTCAGGAACCTTGCTGCTGTCCACGCTTGGCGCTTTCGCCCGGAACGGCACCACGGCCGATCCCACGGCGCCCGGGAACGCCTCGGTGCTCGTCACCGGCGGCAGCAACGGATTATCACGCAATCCCATGTACCTTGCCGTGGCCGGGCTGCTCGTTGCCCATGCCGTGGAGCGGGGCTCCTTGCCGGCATGGCTGCCCGTCGGCGGGTTTGTCCTGGTGATGGACCGTTTCCAGATTGCCCGTGAGGAGGAGGCGCTGCGCAACCGCTTTGGCGAGGAGTACCTGCAGTACTGCGCCCGTACTCCGCGATGGCTGGACCGTCGTTCCGTGGACTTCACCAAACGGCGCTGAAGGCGGGCCGTTCCCGCCAGCCTGCCGGAGGGCACTAACCGATGGAGTAGACCAGCCCCTGGCCGCGCTCGGCCAGCCGGGCCGTAAACACCCTGGCCTTCCTCGCATAGGATTCAACGGTGCAGCGCCGTCCGTCCATGATGGCGGCCCAATCCGGCGAGACCAGGGATGAGTACGCCTGGTACATGGCCGCCAGGTCCAGCCGCGCCAGGTCCCGGGCCACCCCGGCAATATCCTGGGGCCCGAGGACCCGCTCGTAGGGCAGCCATCCGTAACCGTATTCCTTGACCTCACCCCGCAGCAGTTCAAAGGCAGGCCTTGGCGGTTTGTCGCGTGGCATGCCCAGGAGGTCCCTCAAGTCACGCCATGGCTTGTCCAACAGGAGCGCATCGGGAGGGTTCGGCCACGCATGTCCTGCCGGCAGCACGGGCAGGAACGCACGCGGATTGATGCGCGCAATGTTGACCAGCGGGGCAGGCACCGGAAGTGCGAAGTAGGTGATTCCCATGCAGCAATTTTTCCAGCGAACCGGGTTTCCTGCTTGAAGTTATCCACAGCCGGAGGCGTTACGCCCCTGTCCGCTCCGTGTCCGTCAACGCCTGCAGCACGCAAAACTCGTTGCCCTCCGGGTCCGCCATGACCACCCACGTGACGCCGGGGCCCTGGCCGACGTCCACCCGCCGGGCGCCCAATGCCTCCAGGCGTGCCACTTCCGCCGCCTGGTCGTCCGGGCGCAGGTCAAGATGGAGCCGGTTCTTCACCGCCTTGGGCCCGGGCACACGCAGGAACAGGATGTCCGGGACCATGCCGGCCTGCGGACTTCCGGCGGCAGGCTCGAGGACGACTTCATCGGGGTTGCCGTCCGCCATGACCTGCCAGCCCAGGGCATCAGCCCAGAAGCGGGCCGTCTCGGCCGGGGTGGTGGAGTCAAAGGACAGGTTTTGAATGAGGAGGGCCATGAACAAATTCTGCCGCCAAGGCCCGCCCCTGGCCACCCTGCCGGCGAAAGCCCGACAACCCCGCGTGCGCTGTGGAAGAGTTGTCCCATGGACACGCCCGGACACCGCACACCTGACGTCCCCGACACGCGCACAGCCCCGCCCTTCATGGCCGGGGACAGGGAGTCGCTGGAATCCTGGCTGGAGTTTTACCGCCAAACGCTGCCCATCAAGGTGGGCGGGCTGACTGCCGGGCAGCTGTGCCAGGCCGCAGTGCCGCCGTCGGCCCTGACGATTGCCGGCATTGTCCGCCACCTGACCGACGTCGAACGCTACTGGTTCTCCAACGTCGTCGCGGGCACCGCGCAGCCGGCCCGCTACGGCGCCGAGGACCCGGATGCCGACTTCAACGCCTACAGCCCGGACACGGCGCTCGCCGACGTTGCCGCCTACACGGGGGAACTGGCCCGGGTGCGCCCCCTGGCCGCCGCGGTGGCGGACCTCGACGCCCCGCTTCCCGCACTGCGGCACGGCCAGGAACTCAACCTGCGCTGGGTGTACACGCACATGATCGAGGAATACGCCCGGCACCTGAGCCATGTGGACCTGCTGCGCGAATGCCTCGACGGCTCCACCGGCTACTAACGCCTTTTAGGGCACGACGCCGCTTCGCTTATGCGCCGGACCGGAAGCAGGTCCGGGGCATCTTGTCCACTGGCGCCAAACCAGCGGCGGGTCCGGCGCATAATAAAAGCAGCCCGGCGCCCCAGGCAACCCCGGGACCGGCAAGGCGGCCTGCGGTAGTCTTTCAGGCAGGCTCGTTCCTTGCCGGGGCACTGCCCCGGCGCCCGGGAACCACACTGCACGGCATCCCGCTGCAGACGCAAAAGAAACTGGAGGTGGAATGCGCGCCGGACGCATTTCCAAGGCATTCACCCTGGCCGTGGCGGCAGTGCTGGCCCTCGGAGCCTGCACGGCGGCGCCGCCCGCACCCGAAGGATCCACGGCGGCCACGGCCTCCCCGGGAGGGAACGTCACGGTCCTGGAACCGTCCCCCTTTACCTCCTTCAACCCGGACAGCACCACCGGACAGGGTGCCACGAATGCGCGGATCGACTACGCCACGCACTCCGGCTTCAACTACGTGGACAACAACCTCAAGCTCGTCAGGAATGACAAGTTCGGCACGTATGAGAAACTCTCCGACAAGCCGCTGACCGTCAAATACACCATCAACAGCGGTGTCCAGTGGTCCGACGGCGAACCCGTCACGGCCGCGGACCTCTTCCTTGAGTGGGCCGCCGGCTCCGGCTACTACAACGACGCAACCCTGGACGCCAATTTCAAGGTGGCCCGCGGCAACGCCTACTTCAACTATGCGGGGGACACCACCGGGCTGTCGCAAACGTCCATGCCCGTCATTGGCGACAACGGCGCATCGCTGACCCTGACCTACACCAAGCCGTTCTCCGACTGGGAGACGGCACTGGGTTCGACGGTGAGCATTCCGGCCCACATTGTGGCAGCCCGAGTCGGCCTGAAGGACGCCAACGCCCTCGTCACGCTCCTGCAAGGCATCCCGAAGGGTGATCCGGCAGCCCCGGTCAAGGCAAATCCCGAACTTCGCAAGATTGCCAACTTTTGGAACACGGGCTTTGACACAAAATCGATGCCGGACCCCTCCCTGGCCTTGTCCAACGGGCCCTACCTGGTCAAGGGCATCACCGCCGGCAAGGACCTGGTCCTCACACGCAACGTCGACTACAACTGGGGCACGGTGCCCACCCTGGACACCGTCACCGTCCACTACACCGCCCGGCCCGAGGCGCAGATCGCAGCCCTGAAGGCAGGCAAGGCCGACATCGCCTCGCCCGCCCTGACCCAAGACAGTGCGGCCGCACTCGCCGACGCGAAGTCCGGCGGCGTCCAAACGCAGGTGGGTGCCAGTCTCGGCTTTGACCAGGCCGTGCTCAATTTCAAGGGCGTCCTGGCCAAGCCCGATTTCCGCACCGCGTTCCTGAAAACGGTGCCGCGCCAGGACATCGTGGACCAGGCGGCCAAGCCGGTCAACCCCGGCGCCACGGTCCTGGACTCCTTTGTGTTCCGGGCACTCCAGACCCCGTATAAGGAATCATCGGCCAGCAACGGCACGGCCGCCTACGCCGCCGCGGACATCGACGCGTCCAAGAAGCTGCTGGCCGGGGCGACGCCCACGGTCCGTGTCCTCTACAACAAGGACGATCCCGTGCGGTCCACGGAGTTCAACCTCATGGCGGCCTCGGCCCGGATGGCCGGCTTCAATGTCGTCGACGACGGCAAGGGTGCCGGGCAGTGGCTCCCGGCGCTCAAGGCCGGCGCGTTCGACGTCGCCCTGTACGGCTGGACCAGCAACCCCACCGGATCCGTCCAGGTGCCGCAGGTGTTCCGCACGGGCGCCGTGTCCAACCTGAACAACTTCTCCAACACGGTGGTGGACCAGTTGGCCGGGCAGTTGGCCCAGGAGCCGGACTCCGCCAAGCAGGACGCCCTGAAAATGCAGATTGACAAGCTGGTGGTCGGGGCCGGCTACGGGCTGCCGTTGTTCGCGCGCAGCGCCGCGGCGGCCAACGGCCCCCATGTTGCCGGCGTCATGTATTCGCCGGTGCCGGTCGGCATCTGGTGGAACGTGTGGGACTGGAAATACGTGAAGTAGGCCCGCCCCCACGCCGCGGCGGATGCGGCGGCGCACGACGGCGGCAGGTGAGGTTCGTCACGGACCCCGCCTCCCGCCGTCGTACTTTTGGCGCAGAAAGGCGGCGTTGGCGCCGAAAACCGCGGCAACGGTGTGGGAAAACCTGTCCGTCATGCGATAAGGTGGCTAGGCCGTATTTGGCACTACGTCTAGAATGGTGTTATCTGCCGACGAATCACGGCCAAACATAAATGTGACTTTCTGCCGTCGCCCTTTCGGGCCTGCAGCCGGGCCCAACTGAAACGAGTCTTCACGCATGAGCGAAACTTCCCTCAACACTGCCTCGCGCAATGACCTGCGCAACGTCGCCATCGTGGCGCACGTTGACCATGGCAAGACCACCCTGGTGGACGCCATGCTCAAGCAGACGCACTCATTTGCCGAGCACGGCAATGTTGCAGAGCGCGTCATGGACTCCGGTGACCTGGAGCGCGAAAAGGGCATCACCATCCTGGCCAAGAACACCACCGTGGCCTACAACGGCCCGTCGGCCGACGGCACCGTCATGACCATCAACGTCATCGACACCCCCGGCCACGCCGACTTTGGCGGCGAGGTGGAGCGCGGCCTGTCCATGGTGGACGGCGTGGTGCTCCTCGTGGACGCCTCCGAAGGCCCGCTGCCGCAAACCCGCTTTGTGCTGCGCAAGGCCCTGGCTGCGAAGCTGCCCGTGATCCTGCTGGTCAACAAGACCGACCGCCCGGACGCCCGCATCGACGAGGTCGTGGCCGAGTCCATGGACCTGCTGCTGGGCCTGGCCTCCGACCTGGCCGACGAGGTCCCGGACCTGGACCTGGATGCCGTGCTGAACGTTCCCGTTGTCTATGCCTCCGGCAAGCTGGGCCGCGCCTCGCTGACGCAGCCCGCCAACGGCACCGCACCGGACAACGAGGACCTTGAGCCGCTGTTCAAGACCATCATCGAGCACATCCCGGCCCCGCGCTACAACCCCGAAGGCGTGCTGCAGGCGCATGTGACCAACCTCGACGCCTCGCCGTTCCTGGGCCGCCTGGCGCTGCTGCGCATCTTCAACGGCACCCTGCGCAAGGGCCAGAACGTTGCCTGGTACCGCCACGACGGCAGCATCAAGCAGGTCAAGATCACCGAGCTGCTGGCCACCCAGGCCCTGACCCGCGTGCCGGCCGAATCCGCCGGGCCGGGCGAGATCGTGGCCGTTGCCGGCATCGAGGACATCACCATTGGCGAGACCCTCACGGACCTGGAAAACCCGCAGCCGCTGCCGCTGATCACGGTGGACGACCCCGCGATCTCCATGACCATCGGAATCAACACCTCCCCGATTGCCGGACGCGTCAAGGGCCACAAGGTCACCGCCCGCCAGGTCAAGGACCGCCTCGACAAGGAACTTGTGGGCAACGTGTCCCTGAAGGTTCTCCCCACCGAGCGCCCCGACGCCTGGGAAGTCCAGGGCCGCGGCGAGCTCGCCCTGGCCATCCTGGTTGAGCAGATGCGCCGCGAAGGCTTCGAGCTGACCGTGGGCAAGCCGCAGGTTGTCACCAAGATGATTGACGGCAAGGTCAACGAGCCGATGGAACACATGACCATCGACGTGCCCGAGGAATACCTCGGCTCCGTCACCCAGCTCATGGCCGCCCGAAAGGGCCGCATGACCAACATGGCCAACCACGGCACCGGCTGGTGCCGCATGGAATTCATCGTTCCCGCCCGCGGCCTGATCGGCTTCCGCACCCGCTTCATGACCGACACCCGCGGTGCCGGCATTGCCGCCTCCATCTCCGAAGGCTACGAGCCGTGGGCCGGCCCCATCGAATACCGCACCAACGGTTCCATCGTGGCCGACCGCTCCGGCGTCGTCACCCCGTTCGCCATGATCAACCTGCAGGAGCGCATGAACTTCTTCGTGCAGCCCACCTCCGAGGTGTACGAGGGCATGATCGTGGGCGAAAACTCCCGCTCGGATGACATGGACGTGAACATCACGAAGGAAAAGAAGCTCACCAACATGCGTGCCGCGTCCTCGGACACCTTCGAGAACATGACCCCGCCGCGCACCCTGACCCTGGAGGAATCCCTGGAATTCGCCCGCGAAGACGAGTGCGTTGAGGTAACCCCGGAGGCCATCCGCATCCGCAAGGTCATCCTCAACGCCAGCGACCGGGCCAAGGCGTACCGCAGCCGCGCCAAGGTCTGATCTGCGCACGCCGGCACGCCATCCGCGCCTGCCGCACAGCAGCCCGTCCCTGCCTTGGCAGGGGCGGGCTGCTGCCTTTAAAGGTTTCATCTGTATAAAGATCTGGGCGGGACGGGTTCGGGATTACTTGCTGGTAACTATTTCCGGGTAGCCTAGTCCGGTATGAGCTGGGACACGTTCACGTTCAACGACGAACAAGCTGTTGGGCAGTCTTAACTCGAATCCATTTCATAACCAAGGAGGCGGAATGCGTTTCTCGCGCACTTCCAAAGCACTGGGCGTGGCAGCAGTTCTGGCCATGTCCCTCACCGCCTGTGGCGGGACGTCCGGTGGCGGCAATACCGGCGCCGCCGGTGGCAACACCAGCAAGGCCATCACGGCAAACGGCACCGAGCCACAAAACCCGTTGCTGCCGGCGAACACCAACGAAGTTGGCGGCGGCCGTGTCATGGACCTGATCTTCGCAGGCCTGGTCAGCTACGACGTCCACGGCAAGACCGTGAACGAACTGGCCCAGTCCATCGAAACCACGGACTCCCAGCACTACACGATCAAGATCAAGCCGGGGCAGGTGTTCAGCGACGGCACCCCCATCACGGCAAAGAACTTTGTTGACGCATGGAACTACGGTGCGGCAGCCAAGAACGCGCAGCTGAACAGCTACTTCTTCGCACCCATCAAGGGCTACGACAAGGTCAGCGCCCCCAAGTCCACCCTGGACAAGATGGAGGGCCTGAAGGTTGTGGATGACACCACCTTCACGGTCGACCTGTCCGCCCCGGAATCCGACTTCCCGCTGGCCCTCGGCTACACGGCCTTCTACCCGATGCCCGAATCCGCCTACAAGGACATCAAGGCCTATGGCCAGAACCCGGTCGGCGACGGTCCGTACAAGCTGGCTCCCGGCGGCTGGAAGCATGACACCTCCATCACGCTGATTCCGAACGACAAGTACAAGGGGCCGAACAAGCCCAAGAACGGCGGCGTGACCTTCACGCTGTACTCCAGCCCGGATGCCGCCTACACCGACGTGCAGTCGGACAACCTGGATGTCCTTGACCAGGTGCCACCGAGCGGCCTGCAGAACTTCAAGACGGACTTCAAGGGCCGTTTTGTCAACCAGGCCTATGCCGGCAACGCGACCATGACGATCCCGAGCTACCTGCCCGAGTTCAAGGGTGAGGCCGGCCAGATGCGCCGCCAGGCCATCTCGATGTCGATCAACCGCCAGCAGATCATCGACAAGATCTTCTACGGCAACAAGAAGGTGGCCACGGAGTTCACCTCGCCCGTGCTGGACGGCTACGACGGCAACCTGCCCGGCAGCGACGTGCTGAAGTACAACCCCACCAAGGCCAAGGAACTCTGGGCCGCGGCGGACAAGATCAGCCCCTGGCCGGCCGGCAAGGTCTTCACCATCACCTCCAACATCGATGGCGCCGGCAACAAGGAATACATCACGGCCATGGCCAACCAGATCGCCACCACCCTGGGGATCAAGGCGCAGCTGAACCCGATCGCCACGTTCAAGCAGTCGCGTGACCTGATCAACTCCAAGAAGCTCACCGGCGCCTCACGCGCAGGCTGGCAGGCGGACTACCCGTCGCTGCAGGACTTCCTCGGCCCGCTGTATGGCACCGGTGCCGGTTCCAACGACGGCGACTACTCCAGTCCGGCGTTTGACGCCAAGCTGAAGGAGGGCCTGGCCGCCAAGTCCGTTGAAGAAGGCAACAAGATCTTCAACCAGGCACAGGAAATCCTGCTCAAGGACCTTCCGGTCATCCCGCTGTGGTACCAGGCAGTCCAGGGTGTTTGGAGCAACAACGTCACCAACGTGCAGTTCGGCTGGAACGGCGTTCCGCTGTACTACAACATTACTGCCAAGTAATATTCTTAGGGCTGTTGCTTAAGTGGGGGACCCGGCCTACATGCCGGGTCCCCCTTTTATTGTCTGAATCACACTCCCATGTGCTACTTTCCGTACTAGAGACAAAGCGGAGATCCCGCCAGTTGTCCAGTACCGTCCACTATCTGAACAGGTAATTTCATGAACGATTTGCCAACAGGAACACCGGAGGGGGAAACACCGTAATGGTCATGTTCACGCTCCGTCGTTTCCTGCAGCTGGTTCCCGTCTTCTTTGGGGCCACGCTGCTGGTGTACTTCCTTGTCTTTGCAACTCCTGGCGATCCCATTGCTGCACTGTCCGGCGGCAAGCCGATGGCACCCGCCGTCGAAGCCGCACTCCGGGCCCAATACAACCTGGACCAGCCGTTCTGGATCCAGTACGGCCTGTACCTGAAGAACCTCGTGACCCTCAACCTGGGCCAGACGTTCTCCGGACAGGACGTCTCCGCCGTCATTGGCCGTGCCTATCCTGTCACCGCACGCCTGGCCATCATGGCATTGGCCATCGAGGCCGTCTTCGGCGTGCTGTTCGGCGTCATCGCCGGCCTGCGGAAGGGAAAGCTCTTCGACGCGACTGTCCTGGTCGCCTCGCTTGTCGTCATCGCCGTCCCCACCTTCGTTCTGGGCTTTGTGCTCCAGCTGGTCATCGGCGTCCAGCTCGGCTGGGCCCGCCCCACCGTCAGCGGCGCCGCACCCTGGGATGAACTCATCCTGCCGGCGCTCGTCCTGGGGCTGGTGTCCCTGGCGTACGTCATCCGGCTCACCCGGGCCTCCATCAGCGAAAACATGAACGCCGACTACGTGCGCACCGCCACGGCGAAGGGCCTGAGCCGGCCCCGGGTGGTGGTGGTCCACATTTTGCGCAACTCGCTGATCCCGGTTGTCACCTTCCTCGGCGCGGACCTTGGCTCGCTCATGGGCGGCGCCATTGTCACCGAGGGCATCTTCAACGTCCCCGGCGTTGGCAACCTGCTCTACAAGGCCATCCAAAAGGGCGAAAGCGCCACCGTGGTGGCCGTGGTCGGCATCCTGGTCATCGTCTTCGTGGTGGCCAACCTGGTTGTGGACCTTTTGTACGCATGGCTCGACCCAAGGATTCGCTATGTCTGAGAAACTCACACCTGAAACAGACCTGACCAAGCCGGTGATCCCGGCCGCGCGTCAGGGCAAGACGTCCAGCCGGGTCATTGAACACTTCGTGGCCCCGCTGGAGGAAACACCCCTGGCAGCCATAGACAATGTCGATGAATCGGAAGCCCCCCTGAGCCTGTGGGCGGATGCCTGGCGAAACCTGCGCCGGCAGCCGCTGTTCATCATCTCCGCCCTCCTGATCATCTTTGTCCTCGTGGTCGCCTTCCTGCCCCACCTGTTCGCCAGCGTGGATCCCACCAGCTGCAGCCTGAACGATTCCTCTGAAGGGGCCCGTGCAGGGCACCCGCTCGGCTTCACGCTGCAAGGCTGCGATGTTTATTCGCGCATGGTCTACGGCACGCGGGCGTCACTCATGGTGGGTGTCTTCACCACCCTGGGAGTGCTCGTGGTTGGCGGCATCATGGGTGCCCTGGCCGGCTACTACGGCGGCTGGATCGACGCCATCCTGGCCCGCCTGGGCGACATCTTCTTCGCCCTGCCGCTGATCCTTGGCGCCATCGTTGTCATGCAGCTTCCCGCCTTCCGCGACAACCGGAGCGTGTGGACGGTGGTCCTGACCCTGGTGATATTCGGTTGGCCGCAAATCGCCCGAATCACGCGCGGCGCGGTGATTGAAAACCGCAATGCCGACTTCGTCACCGCCTCCAAGGCACTGGGCCTTTCGCGCTTCAGCGCCTTGGTGCGACACGTCATCCCCAACTCGCTGGCCCCCATCATCGTGGTGGCGTCCATCTCGCTGGGCACCTTCATCGTTGCAGAAGCGACGCTGTCCTTCCTGGGCATCGGCCTGCCGGACACGGTCATGTCGTGGGGCAATGACATTGCGGCCGCCCAGCCGCAGGTCCGCAACAACCCCGGCGTGCTGTTGTGGCCCGCCGTGGCACTGTCCATCACCGTCCTGAGCTTCATCATGCTGGGCGACGCCCTGCGTGATGCGCTCGACCCCAAGGCAAGGAAGCGGTGACGGCCATGTCAAACCATGCAAAAGACGAAACTGTGAAACCAGCGGCACCCCGTGCGGATGACGCGCCCCTGCTCGAGATCCGTGACCTGGCCATCACCTTCGAGACCTCCAACGGCCCGGTGAAGGCGGTGCGCAATGCGCACCTGACCATCATGCCCGGGGAAACGGTGGCCATTGTGGGTGAGTCCGGTTCGGGCAAGTCGACGACGGCGCTGGCGGCCATCGGCCTGCTGCCCTCCAACGGGCGGGTCAGTGCCGGGCGGATCATCTTTGACGGCGAGGACATTGCCAACGCCAGCGAAAAGCGGATCATTGAACTCCGCGGAAATTCGATCGGCATGGTCCCCCAGGACCCGATGTCCAACTTGAACCCGGTGTGGAAGATCGGCTTCCAGGTCAAGGAAACGCTCAAGGCGAACGGCCTGGCCGGCGCCAACTCCAAGGAACGGGTCGCGGAGGTCCTCTCCGAGGCCGGGCTGCCCGATGCGGCGGCCCGGGCCAAGCAGTACCCGCACGAGTTCTCCGGCGGCATGCGCCAGCGCGCACTCATCGCCATCGGGCTCGCCTGCCGGCCCCGCCTGCTTATCGCCGACGAGCCCACCTCCGCCCTGGACGTGACGGTGCAGCGCCAGATCCTGGACCACCTGGACCGGATGACGACGGAGCTGGGCACCGCCGTGCTGCTCATCACCCACGACCTCGGCCTCGCCGCCGAGCGTGCCGAGAAGCTGGTGGTCATGTACAAGGGGCAGGTGGTGGAGTCAGGTCCCGCCCTGGAGATCCTGCGCAACCCGCAGCACCCGTACACGCAGCGCCTGGTCAACTCCGCGCCGTCGCTGGCGTCCCGCCGGCTGCAGTCGCAGAAGGCCAAGGACGCCCTGGCGGCAGCCGTCGCCGAGCTGGACACGCCCGCGGACGCCGACACCGCCCCTGATACCGCCGGTGCGACGCCCGCGGACGCCGGGCATGCGCCGTCGTCCATCCCTGCAGCGGCGGCCAAGCCGCCCGCTGCGTCCCTGGACGGTCAGCGGAAGGGCGCCCAGGCCGGCGAGACCATCCTGGAGATCAAGAACCTCACCAAGGTGTTCAAGCTCCGCGGCGCGCTCGGCAAGTCCTCGGACTTCAAGGCGGTGGACGATGTTTCCTTCAGCGTTCCCCGCGGCACCACCATGGCGATCGTGGGGGAGTCCGGCTCGGGCAAGTCCACCGTGGCCCAGATGGCCCTGAGCCTGCTGGCGCCCACCGAGGGCAGCATCCTGTTCGACGGGGTGGAGGTGAACACGCTCAAGGGGAAGGCGCTCTTTGACTTCCGCCGCCGCGTGCAACCGATTTTCCAGGACCCGTACGGTTCGCTGGACCCGATGTTCAACATCTACCGGACCATCGAGGAACCGCTGAAGATCCACAGGATCGGCGATGCCAAGTCCCGGGAAAAGAAGGTCCGTGAGCTGCTGGACCAGGTGTCCATGCCTGCCTCCACCATGCACCGCTTCCCCAATGAGCTCTCCGGCGGCCAGCGCCAGCGCATCGCCATTGCGCGTGCACTGGCCCTGAACCCGGACGTGATCATTTGTGACGAGGCCGTGTCCGCGCTGGACGTGCTGGTGCAGGCACAGGTGCTGAACCTGCTCAACGAGCTGCAGGAGGACCTGGGCCTGACGTACCTGTTCATCACGCACGACCTCGCCGTGGTCCGCCAGATTGCCGACCACGTCACCGTCATGCAGAAGGGCCGCGTGGTGGAGGCCGCCTCCACGGACGAGGTCTTCAGCAACCCGAAGCAGGTCTACACGCAGGAACTGCTCAACGCGATTCCGGGGGCCACGCTGCTGGTGTAGCCGCCGGCACGTGCCCCGCCAGATGGCCGGCATGCCCCCTTGTCCGGGGGCGTGCCGGCCATCGGCGTATCCGCCGGTGCCATTCGGGTAGATTGGGTGCCATGGAGATCCCCACGCTGCTGCCCGGAGTGGGCCCCGACGCCACGCTGCTTTTCATCCATGCGCACCCGGACGACGAAACCCTCGCCACGGGATCGACGATTGCCGCCTATGCTGCTGCCGGGGCCCGCGTGGCGCTGCTGACGTGCACGCGCGGCGAACTGGGCGAGGTCATCCCCGCCGAGCTGGGCCACCTGGAAGTGGGCCGGGCGCTGCGCCTGCCCGCCGCGCACGACGCCGGAACCGGGCCGGGTGCCCCGCCCGCCGACGGCACGGGGCTGGCCCGTGTGCGCGAACGGGAACTGGCCGCAGCGCTCGAGGCGCTGGGCGTCCGGGAACACCTTTGGCTGGGCCAGGGGGCCACTGCACCGGCCGCCGGCCCGGTGGTGTTCCGCGATTCGGGCATGCAGTGGGGGCCCGACGGCCGGGCCATGGCCGCGTCGACCGTCCTGGAGGGTTCGCTGTCCCGCGGCTCCCTCGAAGGGGAGGCGGCCCTCGCGGCGGCCGCCATCCGCGCCCTGCGGCCTGATGCCGTGGTGACCTATGCGGCCGACGGCGGCTACGGCCACCCGGACCACGTCCGCACCCACGAGCTGGTCCTGGCCGCCCTGGGCCTGGCCGCAGGAGCTGAAAATGGCACCCCCGGCTGGACCGTGCCCCACGTTTTCGCGATCGTCAGCGACCGTCCCGAACGCCCGTTGGAACCCGGCACCGCCCGGATTGCGGTGGCCGGCAACAAGGCGGCCAAGGCTGCTGCCATGCGGGCGCACCGGACGCAGATCACCGTGGACGGGGACCGCTACGCGCTCTCCGACGGTGAGTGGCGGGACATCTGCGGCGTGGAGGAATTTGTGGAACTGATGCCCGCCCCGTCTTCCGGGGCCGGATGAGCGGCCCCACGGGGGACGGGCCGTCCCCGGACGGGGGGCCCGCGGACCCTGTTCCGGGGCCGGAGGGGGGACGCTGGCCGAAGCCGAGCCGCTGGGCCGTGGTGACGGCTGCCCTGGCCGCCGGCATCGGCACGGGCTTCCTGGGCACCTCGCTCCACGGGCACCTCTGGTACGCCGGCGGCACCGCCATTCCCCTTGGTGCCGTGGCCGCCCTGCTCCTGCTGGCCTCCGTCGAACTTTTTGTGGGGCTGTGGAGCCGGAGCGCGTGGCTGGTGGTGCTGTGCGGCGGGGCCGCCTACCTGTGTGCGGGCGTATTGTCGCAGCAGCGCGGGGCGTTTGGGATGATCTCCGCCAACATCCAGGGGACGGTGTGGCTGTTCGGGATCGCGGTGGTTTCACCCTTGATGGCGTGGCTGGCCTGGGCCGTCCTGCGCCGGAGCCGCTGAACGCACGGCCGTGGCGGGTCCGTGCCGCCGCCCGTCCGCCGGTGCTGCCCCGCCGGCGCGCAAGGGCGGCCCCACGCCTAGGGGAAGCGCGGCGCGCGGCGTGGGGGAGGCGGGGGAACGGGCTTGGCCAGCAGGACGTCGTCGTACGCAATGGCCACCTCACCGGTCCGGGCCGCCACGCTCACCCCGAGCGCATCGCGGGCCGTGAGGTTGCCCAGCGCGTCGGTGGCGCCGCCGTCGATCCTGTAGCGGACCACCACCCGGGTGCCCAGGGGCAGGGCGGCGAGGACTTCAAGGGCACGGTTCACGTCTTCATACTAAGTCTCGCCGGGATGCGGGAGGGTGTGCCGTGGGGGATAATGAACGTACCGCGGCCATCCAGCCGGCGGGTGATTCTTTGCGAGGAAGGTCGGGACGTGACGTATGTAATTGCGCAGCCGTGCGTGGATGTCAAGGACAAGGCATGTGTGGAGGAGTGCCCTGTTGACTGTATCTATGAAGGCGAACGCTCGCTCTACATCCACCCCGACGAATGCGTTGACTGTGGTGCCTGTGAACCCGTCTGCCCCGTGGAGGCGATTTACTACGAGGACGACACCCCGGAGGAGTGGGCCGAGTACTACAAGGCCAATGTTGAGTTCTTTGACGTCCTGGGCTCCCCGGGTGGCGCGGCCAAGATCGGCAACACGCACACCGACCACCCCCTGATCGCCGCGCTGCCCCCGCAGAACCAGGACTGAGCCGCACCCCATGACAACGGAACCGACCACGGCGGCCGCCACCGCGCCCCAGGGCACCGTCCGCCACGGCCTGCAGCTGCCCGACTACCCGTGGGACTCCATGGCGCCGTACCTGGCCACGGCGGCCGGGCACCCGGACGGCCTGGTGAACCTGTCCATCGGCACGCCCGTGGACCCCACCCCGGCGCTGATCCAGGACGCGCTGAAGGCGGCCTCGGACGCGCCGGGCTATCCCACCACGCACGGGACGCCGGAACTGCGCCAGGCCATCGTGGACTGGTTCGCACGCCGGCGCAACGTGCCCGGCCTGGACCCGGAGAACGTCATGCCCACCGTGGGTTCGAAGGAACTCGTGGCCTGGCTTCCGCTGCTGCTGGGATTGGGCAGGGGCGACGTCGTTGTCCGCCCCACGGTGGCCTACCCCACCTACGACATGGGTGCCGTGTTTGCCGGTGCCACCGCGGTGGCCGCCGATTCGCTGGACGGGCTCGACGCCGACACCCGGTCCCGTGTGCGCCTGGTCTGGGTCAATTCCCCGGGCAACCCCACCGGGATTGTGCGCCCGGTGGAGTCCCTGGCCGCGGTCGTGGCCCAGGCCCGCGAGGTGGGCGCCGTCGTCGCGTCCGACGAATGTTACGGCGAGCTGGGCTGGGGCCGGTGGGATACGGAAAACGGCGGCGAGCCCGTGCCCAGCATCCTGGACCCCCGCGTCACCGGCGGCAGCCACGACGGCCTGCTGGCCGTCTACTCGCTGAGCAAGCAGTCCAACGTGGCCGGCTACCGGGCCGCCTTTGTGGCCGGGGACCCGGCCATCATGGCGAACCTGGTCAACAGCCGCAAGCACGCCGGCATGATCGTGCCGTACCCGGTGCAGGAAGCCATGCGTGTGGCCCTGGGCGACGACGCCCACGTCAGCGCGCAAAAGGCCCGCTACCGGGCGCGCCGCGAACAGCTGGTTGGCGCCCTGGAGGCCTTTGGGCTCACCATCCACCACTCCGAGGCAGGGCTTTACCTGTGGTGCACAGCCGGCGAGGACACCTGGACCACCATCGGCAGGCTCGCCGAACGCGGCATTGTGGTCGGTTCCGGCACGTTTTACGGCGACGCCGGGCATGGTTTCATCCGCGTGGCCCTGACCGGAACGGATGAACGCGTCGCGGCCGCCGTGGCGCGGCTCGGCGCAAATTCGTGACGTTTCACCCCTGCGGAGGCCGTAAAACGGACCGCGGATTAGTGCTCGGCGGCACCTAAGCGGTAGTTTCGTACATAGACGTCTATGCCACCGTGCACCGTTGCGCCGATTTGCAGCCGCTGCCCCGCAGCAACTTCGAGGCCCGCGCAGCCGGGTCCTGCGGTGCGCGGTGAACCCCGCGGGCGGAACAGTTGCATAGATCTGACCAAAGCCTTTCGCAGGCTACCTCATGAAGGGGACTCCATGTCTGAATCCACGAGCGCCACACTGCGCTACGACGGCGGAGAGCTCGAGCTTCCGCGGATTGAAGCCGTAGAAGGCAACGCCGGCTACGACGTGTCCAAACTGCTGGCAAGCACCGGCGCGGTCACATTCGACCCCGGTTTCGTGAACACGGCCGCCACGTCCTCGGCCATCACCTACATCGACGGCGACAAGGGCATCCTGCGCTACCGCGGGTACCCCATCGAGGAACTGGCCCAGCACTCCAACTTCCTGGAAGTGTCCTACCTGCTGATCTACGGGAACCTCCCGTCCGCCTCCGAGCTGGACAACTTTGATTCGCGGATCCGCCGCCACACCATGCTGCACGAGGACCTCAAGGGCTTCTTCGGCGGCTTCCCGCGCGATGCGCACCCCATGCCGGTGCTCTCCTCCGCCGTGTCGGCCCTGTCCACGTTCTACCAGGACTCCCTGGACCCGTTCGACGACGACCAGGTGGAGATGGCCACCATCCGCCTGATGGCCAAGATGCCCGTCATCGCCGCCTACGCCCACAAGAAGTCCATCGGCCAGCCCATGCTGTACCCGGACAACTCCATGGGCCTGGTGGAGAACTTCCTGCGCCTGAGCTTCGGCCTGCCGGCTGAGCCCTATGAGATGGACCCGGTGGTGGTCAAGGCACTTGACCTGCTGCTGATCCTGCACGCCGACCACGAGCAGAACTGCTCCACCTCCACCGTGCGCCTGGTCGGTTCCGCGAACGCCAACATGTTCGCGTCCGTCTCCGCCGGCATCAACGCCCTGTTCGGCCCGCTGCACGGCGGCGCGAACGAGGCCGTGCTGAACATGCTCCGCCAGATCCAGGCCAGCGGAGAACCCGTGGAGAAGTTCGTGGAGCGGGTGAAGAACAAGGAAGCCGGCGTCAAGCTCATGGGCTTCGGCCACCGCGTCTACAAGAACTACGACCCCCGCGCCAAGATCGTCAAGGAGACCGCGCACGAGATCCTGGCGAAGCTCGGCGGCAACGACGAGCTCCTGGACATCGCCATGCACCTGGAGGAAGTCGCCCTGACGGACGAGTACTTCGTCTCCCGCAGACTCTACCCGAACGTGGACTTCTACACCGGCCTGATCTACAAGGCCATGGGCTTCCCCGAAAAGATGTTCACGGTGCTCTTCGCCATCGGCCGCCTGCCCGGCTGGATCGCGCAGTGGCGTGAAATGATGAAGGACCCGCAGACCAAGATCGGCCGCCCCCGCCAGCTGTACACAGGCGAGCCGGAACGCATGTACCCGTCGCGGTAAAGGCCGGTACGACGGCGGTGGGCGGCTTCCCCTGGAGGCCGCCCACCGCCGTTTGCCATTTCCCCCAGACCACCCCCTGAACCACGCCCCCTGAACCACGCCCCCTGAACGAGGAAACACCCGCCGTGAAGAAAATGTTGTTGCAGTCCTTTGCCCTTGCCTTTGGCATCGTGGTCGTCGTGCTGGGGATCATGATCCTCATCGGCAAGGGCGCGTTCCTCCCGTATTTCATAATCGCCGCCGTGCTCCTGGTGGCGGCCCTCGCCTTCCTGTACCGCGGGAAGGCAGGGACCGCCGGCAGAAAGTAGCCGCGCGGCCTAGTTGCTGGAGCCTGGGTGCTGGTGGCTACTTGCTGGTGGCGGGGTTGACCTCGGCCTTGGGGATGGCCACGCTGCCCACGCCCCACTGGTCCAGGATCTTCTTGTAGTCCCCGTTGGCGATCAGCTTGTTCATGGCCGCGGCCGTCACCTTGGCCAGCGGCATGTCGTCCAGGGCCACGGCAATGCCCACAGGGGAGGCCCCGTACTGCGGCCCGAGCGTCTGGATGGCATCCTTGCTCTGGGTGATGGCGTAGCCGACGGTGATGGACCCGGCGGCCATGGCGTCGGCACTGCCGTTGATCACGCGGGTGGTGACGTCTGTCTGGTTCTTCAGGCTTACGACCTTGATGGCGGGCTTTCCGGTGTCGGTGCACGCCTTGTTGCGGGTGGAGATGTCGGGGGATTCCTGGAAGGTGCCCGTCTGGACGGCAACGGTCTTGCCGCAAATGCCTTCCAGGCTGAACTTCTTGGGGTTGCCCTTTTGCACGGCCCATTGGGTTCCTGCGGCAACATAGCTGACGAAGTTCGCGGCCTTCCGGCGTTCGGCCGTGATGAAGAAGGACGACACGCCAAGGTCGTACTTGGCCCCGAGGGACGGCAGGATCGTGGGGAACTCGGCCGTCTGCACCGTGGTCTTGAGTCCCAGCATGTTGCCGATGGCCTGGGCGAGCTGCACGTCGTAGCCCATGGGTGTCTGCCCGTCCGCACCGCCGAGGAACTCGGCCGGCGCGTAGGAGGTGTCGGCGCCCACCGTGAGGGTGCCCTTGGCCCTGATGGCGGCCGGGACCTGGGCCGCCAGGGCGTTGTCCTTGGTGACGGTGGAGACGTCAAAGGTGCCGGCCGTCGACGTTGGACCCGTCCCGGATCCCTGTGAGGCCGTGGTGCAGCCGGTCAGGGCGAGACCGCCCGCAAGCAGCACGGCGGCCGTGGTGAAGATCCTGGATTTTGCTGTCATGGGGTACTTTGCCGTCCCGTAGTTGGTGGAGCCGGGCCGTACCATCGTTGCCGGCACGACGCGGAGTGTGGTTTTCAACAAGGTTCCATGCAGGCCCCGCGGGCTGTCAAATTCGTCTCGCCCCTCGGTCCCGACGTGCCGGGGCCGCCCTTAGGTGGCAGGATGAACGTGTGGCTGCACCGGGCGGCCGCACTGTGAGGATGGACATGCCAACACTGCTGGAAGAGGCCGAACTGCTGCGCGGGGAGCTCATCGGCTTCCGCCACGAACTGCACCGGGTGCCCGAAGTGGGGCTGCACCTGCCGCGCACGCAGGCACTGGTGCTGGAACGCCTTGGCGGGCTGGACGGGCTGGAAATCACGCCGGGAACCCGCCAAAGCTCCGTGACGGTGGTGCTGCGCGGCGGCAGGGACAACCCCCTGGGCGGCGGGCGCCAGGTGGTGCTGCTGCGCGGGGACATGGACGCGCTGCCGGTCACCGAGGCCACCGGGCTGGACTTCAGCTCCACCCTTGACGGCACGATGCACGCCTGCGGACACGATGTCCACATGGCCGGCCTCTATGGCGCCCTGCGGCTGCTGCACGCGCGCCGGGACGAACTGGCCGTGGACGTCGTCTTCATGTTCCAGCCGGGCGAGGAGACGTACGACGGCGCCCGCTTCATGGTCCAGGACGGCGTGCTGGAGGCCGCCGGCCGGCGCGTGGATGCGGCGTTTGGGCTCCACGTTTTTTCCGCCGAATATGAAAACGGGGTCTTTTACTCCCGGCCCGGCCCGCTCATGGCCGGCTGCGACGAACTGTTCGTCACCGTCCGCGGCGAGGGCGGCCATGGCTCCACCCCGCACCTGACGCGCGATCCCGTGCCCGTGGCCTGCGAGATGGTCCTGGCCATGCAGACGCTCGTCACCCGCCACTTCAACGTCTTCGACCCCGTCGTCGCCACCATCGGCAAACTCGTCTCCGGCACTGCGGGAAACGTCATCCCGGACACCGCCACGTTCGACGTGACGCTGCGGACGTTTTCCCCCGGCCACAAGGAGCGGCTGTGCTCCGAACTCCAGCGCCTGTTCCGCGGCATCGCCGAAGGGCACGGGCTCACTGTGGAGGTTGAGGTGGCCCCGGACTACCCTGTGACCGTCAACGACCCCGCCGAATACGCCTACGCCGCAGGCGTGCTCACCGACGTGTTCGGCGACGGCGCGTTCCGGGAAATGGAATTCCCCGTGCCCGGCTCGGAAGATTTCTCCCACGTGCTGCGCGAGGTGCCGGGCGCCTTTATCATGCTGGGGGCAACGACGGCGGACTCACCGGCAGAGGGGGCCAGCAACCACTCCCCGCGCGCCGCCTTTGACGACGCCGTGGTCCCCAAGGCTGCGGCGGCCCTGGCCGAACTGGCCTTCCGCCGCGCCCACCACTGCTAGGCACAGCCAGGCGCACGGCGCTGTACAGCCAGGCGCACGGCGCTGTACAGCCAGGCGCACGGCGCTGCGGCCCGGCGCCAAAGGTTCTGGGCCGCATGTGCTAAAAAAGAGTGTGCCCAAAATTGTTGACGCGGACGACCGCCGCGAACTCGTTGCCGACGCCGTCTTTGAAGTCATCAACCGGCAGGGGCTGGCCCAGGCCTCGCTGCGCACCGTGGCGGAGCAGGCCGGCCTGGCCCTGGGGTCCGTGCGCCACTACTTTGCCAACCAGGCCGAACTCATGGAGTTCGCCTTCCGCGTCAATTCAGAGCGAGTCCACATGCGGGCGCTGGACCGCCTGGAGGACCTGGAAGGGTTTGCACTGCCCCGGGATGCGTCCACGCTGGTGGAAAAGTGCGCCGTGGTGCTGGAGGCGCTCCTGCCGCTGGATGCCCACGCCGGCGCCGAGGCCGTGGTCCGCATCGAGTTCATGCTCGCGGCCCGCACCGACGGCGGGCTGCAGGACGCAGCCCGGGACGACTACCGTGCCACGGGTGCCGTGGTGGGGCGCGTGGTGATGCAGCTGCTCGAGAGCGGGCTGGTGGCCGGAAACCCCGAACCGGTGGACGAGGCCGAGCGCCTGATTGCCGTGCTGGACGGACTGGGCCTGCGCATGGTCCTCCAGCCGGGCTGGTCCGGGCCGGAGCAGGGCAGCGCCACGCTGCGCCGGCACCTGCACTCCCTGCTGGCCGCGTAGCCCGCACGCGCCGCCGGCCAGGCTGCAGCCCCGGCGGGGCCGCACAACAAACCGCACCGTCCCACTGCCGTTGCCTCCCCGCGAAGCGTAATCTGGACCCATGGGAGTGCCGTGGCAGGGCCATCGGCACATGGAGGCGAGAATTATGCATCATACTGGCGGTCCCGGCTGGCGCATCACCATGGATACCTGCGGGCCCATGCTCATTGCACTGTACATTCGCGACGTGGCGGGACTGGCCGGCGCCGGCCAGCCTGCGCTTTCCCACGTGGCCCCGCAGGTCAGGCCGGCAGACCCCAGCCAGCTGACCGCACACGTGGGCGGGCTGGACGCGCTGCGGGACCAGTGGGAGCACTGGTGGGGCCGTCTGATGGCCGTCCACCCGGCGATGGAGCCGCCGCTGAACCCGCCGAACTTTGGCGACTTTGCCGGGATGCCCGCGCTCCAGCGCGTGCTGCAGGCACACTTTGGTGCCGCACTGACCTGGTCGCGGGAGCAAATCAGCGCCTATCAGCTGCTGGCTGCAGAGCGTGAGACCCTCGGCGGGCACAAGGTGCTTGCGGACCTGGTGCAGAACCGTGAAATGGAGCTGGGACGCAGCGCCCGGGACTTCACGCTGACCATCGTGGAAATGCCGCTGGCGGAGCAGCGGGCCTGGTTCATTGAGCCGGACCGGCTGATCATGAGCCAGCACCTGCTGGACGACCAACAGAATTTTCTCAGCTACGTCCAGCCCGTCGTGGAGCTGCTCGTCTAGCCCTGGCCCGGCGGGGCCAGGACAATCTCCACGCTGCCCGCCGGTGCCGTGCCGGCGGCGGCCTGCCACCCGGCGTTGTTGCCGGTCTTCTTGTCATTGTTGGCACGGGTCCACTGGCGGCCCGCATAGGCAACCTGCGTGATGCCGTCCTGGTGGGCATTGGCCACCGCCCACTGCGCCACTGCCCAGCCCGTTGCGCCGGTGGCCGGCACCAAGAGGGCGGGCGTGCCGCCGTCGGACGTGGCTGAGGAGGGGAGCGGGCCAAACACCGCGTGCAGCCCGGCCACCACCGCGGCCGGCGTGGCAGCCGTGGAGGCAGGGGGAAGGGTGCAACTGAGCGCCTCGGCCGACTGGCCCGTCAGGGCGGAGGCAAACGCGCGCGCGAGGTCCTCGTGCTGGGCATAGGCCTGGGGGAACGCGGAACGCTGGACGATCTGGGCGGCGTCGTTCAGGGGCATGTCCACATAGCCGGGCACCTTGTCCAGCGAGTTGTAGAAGGCCGACGCGGCGTACACCGGGTTCATGATCTCCGCGGCGGTGCCCCACTCCTGCGACGGGCGCTGCTGGAACAATCCGAGCGAGTCCATGTCGCCGTAGGCAATGTTGCGCAGCTTGGATTCCTGGAGCGCCGTGGCCACGGCGATCGAGGCGGCCCGGGCCGGCATGCCGCGCCGGACGGACAAGGCACTGATCAGCGCGGCGTTTTCCGTCTGGTCCACGGCCAGCGAGTACGACTGGCTGCCCGCGGTGGCCGTGCAGCCGATGGCCAGTGGCGGGGCCAGGGCGTCGCGGAAGTAGTTGGCCACCCAGAAGCCGCCGGCGACGAGCAGGCCCGCCACCAGTGCCGTCACGGCCAGCCAGGCCAGGGCGGCGCGGCCGCGTTTCCGGCTCACGGCCGCGCCCCCGGCGTGTTGAGGGGAAGCAAGCTTCCCTAGTTGCTGTGCAGGGCGTCGTTGAGCTCCACGGAGGAGCCCTGGCGGGGCAGCACTTCAACCTCGCCGGAACTGGAATTGCGGCGGAACAGCAGGTTGGGCTTGCCGGAAAGCTCGCTGGCCTTCACGATGATCGTGGTGTCCTCGCCGTCGTCGTTCTTCGGCTGCACGACGCGCACCCGGGTGCCGGCCGTGACGTACAGGCCCGCCTCCACGACGGAGTCGTCGCCGATGCTGATGCCGACGCCGGAGTTGGCGCCCAGGAGCACGCGCTCGCCCAGCACCACCCGCTCCTTGCCGCCGCCGGAGAGCGTACCCATGATGGACGCGCCGCCACCGACGTCGGTGCCGTCACCCACCACCACTCCGGCGGAAATGCGGCCTTCCACCATGGCGGTGCCCAGGGTGCCGGCGTTGTAGTTGACGAAGCCTTCATGCATGACCGTGGTGCCGTCGGCCAGGTGGGCGCCAAGGCGGACCCGGTCGGCGTCGGCGATCCGCACCCCGGAGGGGAGGACGTAGTCCACCATGCGCGGGAACTTGTCCACGGAGTAGACGGTGACCACGCCGCGGCGGCGCAGCCGGGCGCGCGTGAGCTCGAAGCCGTCCACGGGGGCCGGGCCGAAGTTGGTCCAGACAACGTTGTTGAGCTTGCCGAAGATGCCGTCCAGGTTGATGCTGTTCGGCTTGACCAGGCGGTGTGAGAGCAGGTGCAGGCGCAGGTAGGCGTCCACGGCGTCGGCGGGGGCCTCGTCCAGGTTGATCTGGGCGAACACGACGGTCGGGGTGACACCGCGGTCGTCGTCGCGTCCGGGCACGGCCAGCGAGGTCAGCTCGGGGCTCGCCTCGCGGGTGGCGCCCAGGGTGTTGACGGAGGCGCCGAGTTCCGGGCTGGGGAACCAGACATCGAGGACGGACTCGTCGTCGGCGATGGAAGCCAGGCCGAATCCGTGGGCGGTGCGTTCTGCGGAGGTTGCTGGGGTCTGCGTCATGGAAGAAGTCTATCGACCCCGGGGGTGCCTTCGAAAATGCCTGCCGCAAACGAAAGGCGGGCCGTCCCCGGGTCGATGGTTGGGGTTTGTTGTGGGGGGTGTGGTTTAGATGGTTTGGAGGAGGATGGGGGTGGTGGTGGGTTGGGGGGATCCGCCGGGGGGTTCGATGGTGATGCCGATGTGGGTTGCGTTGT